>NZ_CP047897.1:1507500-1807500 GCF_009913235.1 Nibribacter ruber
GAACCCCTCGCTGGAAGGGAGTGCAAAGATAGGCGGATTTCTCGAGCAGGCAAGGGCCCTTGTAAAGAAAAGTGGCAGATAAACCGCCCATGTTCTGCTAACTCGTCTCATTATCAGGGGAATTAGTTTTGACAATTCCTTTGCCCTAATCCCTCCTTATCTTTAGCTGTAACCGTTTTTGGCCTGTTTTCTGGAAAAGAGACCAAAAACGGTACTTACTTACTTACTTACTTACTTACTTACTTACTTACTTACTTACTTACTTACTTACTTACTTACTTACTTACTTACTTACTTACTTACTTACTTACTTACTTACTTACTTACTTACTTACTTACTTACTTACTTACTTACTTACTTACTTACTTACTTACTTACTTACTTACGCAGAAGGATTACAATGGAGCTCATGGGACTTCTCCCCTCTTTGTCATCCTTAAAGGATATCGGCGGCGAGCTAGACAGGCTTAAGCATTAGAGCAAACAGCTTCTGTGTGCTCATTATGAATCGTTATTTACATTAACATTCCTTTTCTCAGCTTTTACCACTATAGGCTACTTGCGAAATGCAATAGGGATTTGTCCAGAAAGTGAACGAGGAAAGCAAAGAGGCAAAGAGAAGTTCTGCTTAAGCTATGAACAATCGAATGAAGTAGAAAAGCATATACAAACCACCTAGAAAGCAAAAAGGCGTTTAGCAATTACTTACCTCGCGCCCCTTCAATTCAATATCCAATTAGTCGTTTTTAGCCTCTTTTCCAGAAAACGGGCTAAAAACGACTGCTAAGGCCAATCCCTTTTCATGGTCAGCTTTATAAGCCGATTCTTCCAGAGTGATAAATTGAGGACGAGCCATCACACTAAATCAAGACTTGAAGTAATAAAGGTTTATGTTCTTCCTCTATATCTAATGTAGGAAGGTGAACCAACTCTATATAAAGAGAGCGGCCACCTTTAAGAAGGTGGCCGCTCTCTTTATATAGTATGTGTAATGCGTTTACTTTAATAAGGTACTCTTTCTATCTGGTCCTACACTAATGATAGTAACTGGCACTTCTAATTGTTCTTCAAGATAGGCTACGTATTCCAGCACAGCTTTAGGGAGGGCGTTGTAAGATTCATACGTTCTCAACTCTTCCTTCCATCCTTTGAATGACACATATACAGGAGTGATGGAGGTCTTATCTAAATCATGCGGAATCTGGTCTGTGATGGTACCGTCTGATAATTGATAATGGGTGCAGACTTTAATCTCATCAAACTCATCCAGTACATCAGCCTTCATCATGTTGAGTTGGGTTACGCCGTTAAGCATGATGGCGTATTTCAAGGTAGGCAGGTCAATCCAACCGCAACGTCTAGGACGCCCGGTAGTGGAGCCGAATTCTCTGCCAGCCTGCCGAATCTGTTCTCCTACTTCATCCAGCAACTCGGTAGGGAAAGGACCGCTGCCTACGCGCGTGCAATACGCTTTGAAGATGCCATACACTTCGCCAATGTTTCTAGGCGCTACTCCTAGGCCAGTACAGGCCCCGGCCACCAAAGTATTAGAAGAGGTCACGTAAGGGTAGGTACCGAAGTCAATATCCAGCAATGATCCCTGCGCCCCTTCTGCCAGCACCTTTTTGCCGTCTTTTAATGCCTGGTTGATCATATACTCAGAATCTACCAGGGTAAACTGCTTCATGAAGGCCACCGCCTGGAAGAACTCCTGCTCCACTCCTTCAATGTCCAGTGACTTTTGGTAGAAAGAAGCTATTTTCTCATGGCGGGCGACAGTGGCTCTGTATCTGCTTTCAAAATCATCTGACAGGATATCTCCTACGCGAAGGCCACTTCTGCCAATCTTGTCTTGATAGGTTGGCCCAATCCCTTTTTGCGTAGATCCAATCTTAGACGTGCCCAGCGCTTCTTCAGAGATTCTGTCCAAGCTCTTGTGCGAAGGAAGAATCAGTTGTGCCTTTTTAGAGATGTACAGGTTTTGGGTAGCGTCTACGCCGCGGGCAGTGAGTTTCTCTACCTCGGTTCTGAACACAATTGGATCCAGAACCACGCCGTTGCCTATGATATTGGTGATGTGCGCGTGGAAGATGCCAGAAGGAATCTGATGCAAAACGTGCTTGGTGCCTTCAAACTCCAGGGTATGCCCAGCATTGGGACCACCCTGAAAACGGGCTACTACATCATATTGAGGTGCTAAGACGTCAACAATCTTACCTTTTCCTTCATCGCCCCACTGGAGGCCTACTAGAATATCAACTGGCATTTAGTTTGATGCTTTAAGAAGCTGAAGGGCGTTCGCCTCATCTTCAGCAATGGTGAATATAGCGTTAAGCTTGGTGATGATTAATAGTTTACGAATGTGCTCAGACGGGTTGATCAATACCAACTCGCCGCCCCGGTTACGGAACTTGGTGAGCAGGGAGACCAATACGCCAATACCGCTACTGTTAATAAAGCGCACGTTGGACAAGTCCACGGCAGAAAGCAGCAAGGCGTCATCAATGGTGGTATTGGCAATGTCCATGAGGCGTTGGGTGTCTGGTCCCCCAATCAAATCCCCTTCCAGCTGGATCACCAGCACATCATCCTTTAAGGCGTGTTCAATTTTCATTGCGTAGGCGCATTTAGTTTTGCCTGACAGTCGCCGCAGATACCATACAGGTTGAGGGAATGGTGCAGGATGTTGAAATTAAGCAGCTCCCCAACCATGGTCTGAATGTTGTGTACCCGCGGGTCACAGAACTCAACCACTTTATGGCAATCCGTGCAAATGACATGGTCATGTTGCCGACGGCCGTACGACTTCTCATACTGGGCCAGGTTACGGCCAAACTGGTGTTTACTTACCAGGTCATTCTCTACCAGCAGGTCCAGGGTATTATACACCGTGGCCCGGCTTACCTGGTAGTTCTTGTTTTTCATGCTGATGTAGAGAGACTCCACATCAAAATGCCCGTTGCGGGAATAAATCTCTTCTAAGATAGCATATCGCTCCGGGGTCTTTCTAAGACCTTTGCTCTCCAGGTAGGCGGTAAAGATTTTTTTTACCTCCAAAAATTTCGCTTCATCTAACGCCATAGCTACTGCAAACATACTATATAATATGGAATGGTGGGTAGTCCTATCACAAAGGATTCTTGCTCTACCCCTGTCCACTAAGTACTAATAAGTATTTTGAGAGAGAAAATGTTTCCTAATGCCACAAAACATATAGTAAATGATATATTTGCACTTTGTTAATTAAAAATATCAATACAACACTACTAATTCCCTTTATGAAAAGAATTACTTTGATCCAAAAGATGTGGTCGCCTGTAGCCCTTGGTCTGGTGGCCTTGGTTTCTGTGAATGCACAAGCCGGCACTACTGAAGGCACCGCCCCCAAAGACGCTCCTAAGACTGAGACTATTCTACTGGCCTCTAACGCTACTGCTGCCAAGGCTCCTGGTTTAACCCTTACTTATAGAGAGGCAACTTCTTCCTATAAGCCCTTTTCTGCCAAACGCGCTCCACAGGCAGCGGTTACTGCCGGCGTAGGTGAATTGAAAATTGGGTACGTAGTTGCCATGAAAGGCTCAAAACCAAACGGCATGTTTGGCCCTATTTCCGCTACTTTTGACAAAGCCCTTAACGTGGAGCTGGGACCTGGTGTGATCAGCGCCGGTGCCGGACTAAGCTTTGCCAATTGGAGTGATGATGAATATGAAATTGAATCTAGCCTAACCACGATTGTTATCTCTCCAAGAGCTACCTATCACTTGGACTTGCTACAGAATGACAATCTTGACCTATATGGCGGTCTGGCCTTTAACTTTGCCATTGCCAACTATTCAGCAGAATATACCGGCAATGATCCAGACGTTAAAAAGTATTTCCAAGACGTTGACGAAAGCGACACTGACTCAGAACTGGCCCTCTTGGCTGGTGCCACCTATTACTTCACTGAGAAGTTTGGCGGTTTCTTAGAAGTGTCTACAGGCGACTGGAACAGAGCTTCTCTGGGTGTTGCCATCAAATTCTAAGCATAGCTCATTATAAAATAAAGAGGCCGGCTCAAATTGAGCCGGCCTCTTTATTTTATAGGATAGTCGTTTTTAGCCTAATTTCTGGAAAACTGCCCAAAAACGCTTCAGTTGCCTTTTCTAGGTGTCAAAGCGGTCTACGCTCAGCACTCCGTTCACTCTTGACAAGCGTTGAATCATCTTTTCCAAGTGGGAGGTGTCATTCACGAACACCATCAAGTGGCCCTCAAACACGCCGTCATTAGAGTCAATGGTGATGGAGCGCATGTTCACCTTCAGGGAGTTGGAGATGATCTTGGTCACGTCATTCACCAAACCAACCCTATCAGTTCCCTTAATCCTGATACCCGCCAGGAAGGACAGTTCCTGCTGCTCGGTCCATTTGGCTTTGACAATACGGTGCCCATAGTTAGACATCAGCTCCACCGCCTTGGGGCAGGTGGTTCTGTGAATGGTAATGCCCTGGTCTAAGGTCTGGAAACCAAACACGTCATCTCCCGGAATGGGATTGCAGCAAGTGGCCAGCGTATAGTCAATGCGGTCCGTGTCTCCGCCTATTACTAGCAGGTTGGCGTTCACTCCTCTAATCTTCTGCACTTCCTTGTCAAAAGAGGAGTTTTCCAGAATAGAAGCCGGTCTGTAGTTCTCGCTTCTAGGGTTGAAGATATGCTCTTTCACCTCCTTGAGGTCTAGCATGTCAATGGCCACTCTATAATAAAGGTCCTGCAAGGTAGAGGCGTTGAAGTAGGCCGCCAGTCTGTTCAGATTGGCGGGGGTAGCCTCCACTCCTATCTGTTGCAGGCGTTCTTCCAGCTTGGCTCTTCCTTCTTCAGACTTGCCTTTTCTTTCTTCGCGCAGGAATTCTTTGATCTTGGCGCGGGCCTTGGAAGTGGTTACAAACTTGAGCCATTCGTCTGTGGGCTTTTGCTTCTGCGAAGTAAGAATCTCTACCTGATCGCCGTTGTGCAGCCTAAAACTGAGCGGCACCAATTTCTGGTTTACTTTGGCGCCCAGGCACTGGTAGCCTATCTGGGTATGTATCTCAAAGGCAAAGTCTAAGGCGGTGGCTCGGTCTGGCAGAATAATCAACTCGCCCTTGGGTGTAAACACAAACACCTCCTCCACAAACAGGTTGGTCCTGAACTCATCCAGGAACTCCAGCGCATTGGAATTGGTCACCTCCAGCATGTCCCGCACTTTGTTAATCCAGTTGTCTAGGCCAGATTCTGCGGCCGAGGGGCTGCCGGTTTTATATTTCCAGTGGGCGGCATAACCACGCTCGGCTATGTCATCCATGCGCTTGGTGCGTATCTGTACTTCTACCCACTGCCCGGCCTTGCTCATGACGGTGGTGTGCAACGCTTCATACCCATTGGCTTTGGGCGTGCTGATCCAATCGCGCAGGCGGTCTGGGTTAGGTTGGTAAAAGTCTGTGATGATGGAGTACACGCGCCAACAAGCAGGCTTCTCATTCTCATACGGCACGTTCAAGATGATCCGGATGGCGAAGAGGTCATAAATCTCCTCAAAGGTCACATTTTGCTTCTTCATCTTCTTCAAGATGGAGTAGATGGACTTGGGCCGACCTTTTACCTCAAAATCTGTGAAACCCTGACGGCGCAGTTCTTCTTCAATGGGATTGATGAAGTCATAGATAAACTTGCTGCGGGCAGTCTTGGTCTGGCGTATCTTGTTGGAGATGAACTTGTACGTCTCAGTGTCAGTGTACTTGAGATGCAGGTCTTCCAGTTCAGACTTAATGGCATACAAGCCCAGGCGGTGCGCAAGAGGTGCGTACAGGTACATGGTCTCAGAGGCAATCTTCAACTGTTTGTCCCGGGCCATGCTACCCAGCGTCCGCATGTTATGCAGGCGGTCGGCTAGTTTGATTAGAATCACGCGCACATCATCAGAGAGCGTGAGCAGCATCTTCCGGAAGTTCTCTGCCTGCTGAGACGTACCGTACTCAAAGGTGCCGGAGATCTTGGTCAGGCCTTCAATGATGCGCGCCACTTTAGGCCCAAACTCCCGCTCAATGTCATGGATTTCCATGTCGGTGTCCTCTACCACGTCATGCAACAGCGCCGCAATGATAGAAGTAGTACCCAGGCCAATTTCTTCTACGGCAATCTGCGCCACCGCCAAAGGGTGCAGAATATACGGCTCGCCAGATTTGCGGCGCATGTCTTTGTGCGCCTCCAGAGAGGTGTTAAAGGCCTTCTTTATAATCTTGGCGTCATTGTCTTTTAGAAAAGGCTTGGCATGACGAAGCAGTTTCCGATAGTGCCGCAGTATTTCTTTCCGTTCAGCTTCGTGGTCAATCATAGTGTATGTGTATCAGAATACGCCCAAAAGGTACGTTGGAAAGGCCGTTCTGACATTATTTTAAAAATTTTAACAAAAAAAGCGAATCGCTCTTGCATATACAAAACAGTTGTTGCTACATTTGCATCACAATTACGGAACACCAACACATAATGCGGATGTGGCGAAATTGGTAGACGCACTAGACTTAGGATCTAGCGCTGCGAGGCATGGGGGTTCGAGTCCCTCCATCCGCACTAGAAAAACCCTCAATCCCAACCGGGGTTGAGGGTTTTCTTCTTTTAACACTGTACGTACCTAAATAATTACAGCCTTGAATATCACGTTAAATCAAACCGACGGCAACAACGCCAGCCTGAAAGTAAGCCTGCAAGAAGCAGACTATGCTGCCAAAGTAGACGAGCAAATCAAAGAATACAGCAAGAAAGCCAACATCAAAGGCTTCCGCCCGGGCAAGGTTCCAGCTGGTTTGATCCGTAAAATGTACGGCAAAGGCATCTTAGTAGAGTCTATCAACCAGTTGTTGCACGAGTCTGTGAACAACTACATCAAAGAAAACAAACTGCGCATCTTGGGTGAGCCCCTTCCAGAGCGTCAGGACGAAAACGCCATTGACTGGGACACCCAGAAGGAGTTTGAGTTCAGCTACGCGGTAGGTTTACTGCCTGAGTTTGAATTGCCATTGGACAAGGTGTCTGTAGAGAAATACAACATTGAGGTAGACCAAACTACCGTTGATGAGGCGTATGAGCAGATGCAGAAGCAGTTCGGCAAAACCACTAACCCAGAAGTATCTGAAGCCAATGATTACCTGTACGGTGATTTGAAGCAGATAGAAGGTGAGTTTGAGACTAAGACGTTGCTTCCTTTAAACAAGGTAGTGGCCGGTGCTGACCAATTTGTAGGCGTGAAACCAGGTGACACCATCACGTTTGACATAAGAGAAGCCTTTGGCGATGACGCCGCTTTGGCCCACGTAACCGGCTTGAGCAAAGACGTTACCAAAGACCTGAACGGCCAGTTCACGTTCACGGTAGAGAAAATCAACCGCACCGAGAATGCCGACATGGACCAGGAGTTCTTTGACAAAATCTTCGGGAAGGACAATGTGACGTCTCAAGAAGAATTTGACGCCAAAGTACGCGAGGTCATCAAAGACAACTATGACCGTGAGGCTGAGAACGTATTAGACCGCACGGTGATTGATCAATTGGTAGATAGCGCTTCTATTGACGTGCCGCAGGAATTCTTCAAGCGTTGGTTGACCGTGACTAATGAAGGCAAAATCACGCCAGAGCAGATTGACGAGTTCTATGACCAGTACTTGAAAGAGTTGAAGTGGTCTATGATCCGTAACAAAGTGGTAGAAGACAATGACATTACAGTAAGCAACGAGGATGTAGTGGACAGCGCCCGTCAGAAGATGATGGCCCAGTTCAACATGCCAGAAGTTCCTGCTGAGATGGAAGAGACGTTCAACAACTTCCTGGACAACCACTTGAAGCAAAACAACGGCCGTAACTTTGTGAATGAGTACGAGGCCCTGGTTGCTGAGAAGGTATTGGCCTTTGTGAAAGAGAAAATCAAAGTAACGGAGAAAACCGTTTCTGCTGAGGAGTTCCGCAACCTGGTTGCCTAGTCTCTTTAGACCTTATTTATAGAAAAGTCCTTACCACTTGGTGAGGACTTTTCTGTTTTATAAATTTTGTTTAAAGCTCAAGATTACCACAAAATGAGGAACAGTAAGCCAATTATCTCCACTCGCTCGCCTCTGGCGAGTGTGGGTTACGCACGGCGTCCCGCCGATTCTAGACCTATCCTTGCTGAGTCTGTAGCGGCCAGAGGCCGCCGGTAACCCACACTCGCCAGAGGCGAGCGAGTGAGAGGTCAACAAGCATACTACGCATTATGTATTTACACATCCTGCTACTTGATACTCACTACCTGATACAACCTCCCGCCATAATGGCAGGAAAAAGTTAAGAATCGTTTTTGGCCTGATTTCTGAAAAAGAAGCTAAAAACGGGCAGTCTGCACTTTCTTATTGGCAGATGCTTGTAACCTCACTCCTTCTTTTTAAGTTAAGGCCTTTAAATAGAACCTGTATGTACAATAAAGACGAATTCAGAAAATTTGCCGTGCACGGCTTAGGCATGAGCGGCCTGGGCGTTGACCAATATTTGACGCATCTGGAAAGCTCCACGCGTTTCCAGCCAACTAGTATGACGCGTTCTGTAATTGAAGAGCGTCCTACCAACTTTAGAGAGATTGACGTATTCTCTCGCTTAATGGTAGACCGTATCATCTTCTTGGGTACGCAGGTAGATGATTATATCGCCAACATCATCACGGCTCAACTTTTGTTCCTGGAGAGCGTGGATGCCAAGAAGGACATTCTATTATACATCAACAGCCCGGGTGGTTCTGTGTATGCCGGTTTAGGTATCTATGACACCATGCAGTACGTGCAGCCAGACGTGGCCACTATTTGTACTGGCTTGGCCGCCTCTATGGGTGCGGTGTTGTTATGCGGTGGTGCTAAAGACAAGCGTTCTGCATTGCCTCACTCCCGCGTCATGATTCACCAGCCAATGGGTGGTACCCAAGGCCAAGCCTCAGACATCGAGATTACAGCTCGTGAAATCCTGAAGCTGAAGAAAGAGCTGTATGAAATCATCTCCAGCCACAGCGGCAAGACTGTGGAAGAGGTAGACAAAGACTCTGACCGTGACTACTGGATGATTGCCCAAGAAGCCAAAGAATACGGCCTGATTGATGAAGTTTTGCTTCGTCACAAAGCGTAATCACTATATTTAGCATAAAAAAAGCCTGCCCACCAGCAGGCTTTTTTTATGCCCCGCGTCAAACGAAAAAACCGCTTTTTGGTTGCAGGCGCTTAGCTTTCAATCAGATACAGAATATCCTATATTTTATAAACCTCTCTAACACAGCCTGTTCCTTAAGCCTATTTTAGTGCCTTGTTGAAAAATTTCTAGCTTCTTGCCTTTCCAATTTTGTAACTTTGCTTTCATGGCACCAACTCACATGGTGTTTTGTTGATCCTTCATAAGTATATGGCAGAAATTACGTGCTCCTTTTGCGGCAAGAATAAGAAAGAAGTCTCTGTGATGATTTCAGGCATTAACGCGCACATCTGTGAGCGTTGCATTGGTCAGGCCCAGCAGATTTTAAATGAGGAAAACCGCTTACGTGCCAACAACCGCACGCCCAAGTTCAACCTCATGAAGCCGCGCGAAATGAAGGAGTACCTTGACCAGTTTGTAGTAGGTCAGGACGAAGCCAAGAAAGTGATGTCCGTGGCGGTGTACAATCACTACAAGCGTTTAATGCAGAAGCCCAAGGCTGATGACGTAGTGATTGAGAAATCCAACATCATCATGGTAGGTGAAACCGGAACCGGTAAGACCTTCCTGGCCCGTATGCTGGCTGGCACGCTTCAAGTTCCATTCTGTATTGCAGATGCCACCGTGTTAACCGAAGCCGGTTACGTGGGTGAAGACGTAGAAAGCATCTTAACCCGCCTTCTACAAGCCGCCGATTACAACGTAGAAGCCGCCGAGCGCGGTATTGTCTACATTGACGAGATTGATAAGATTGCCCGCAAAAGCGATAACCCTTCTATCACCCGCGATGTGTCTGGTGAAGGTGTGCAACAGGCCTTGTTGAAATTGCTGGAAGGCACCACGGTTAACGTACCACCGCAAGGCGGACGCAAGCACCCAGAGCAGAAGATGATTTCTGTGAACACAGAGAACATCCTGTTTATTTGCGGCGGCGCCTTTGTAGGCATTGACCGTTTAATCAAGAGCCGCTTAAATACCAAGCCTATCGGGTTCTCTAAAACGTCGCTAGATGATAAGGTAGACACCGAGAACTTCCTGCGTTACATCACGTCCCAAGACTTGAAATCCTTCGGGTTGATTCCTGAGTTGATTGGCCGTCTGCCTGTGGTCACCCACTTGAACCCGCTGGACAACGACACGCTTCGTCTAATCCTTACCCAGCCTAAGAACTCTTTGGTAAAGCAGTACAAGCGTCTGTTTGAAATGGAGAACATCACACTGGAGTTCTCTGAAGAAGCCCTAGCTTACATCGTGGAGAAAGCCGCTGAGTACAAGTTAGGCGCCCGTGGCCTGCGCTCCATCTGTGAAGGTATCATGACCGACGCCATGTTTGACCTGCCCACCGACCAACAAGAAGGCGGTGACTTGGTAATCACCTTAGATTACGCCCGCGAGAAATTTGAGAAATCATCTTTGAAGCAACTAAAAGTTGCCTAAGAGCAATAGATACCAAAAACAGAAAGGCCTCTCTTTGAAAACAAGGAGAGGCCTTTCTGTTTCTAGATAAGACCGTTTTTGGCTTGTTTTCTGGAGAAAAAGCCAAAAACGGTCTTTAGGTACGTTAACTCCTTCCCCTCTTTTGTCATCCTGAAAGGATTTTGGTGGCAAGCTGTAAAGGCGCTTACAAAAAGTCACCTCCCGCAAGTTTTAGCGAAGCGGCAACTTGTGGGTAGCTTATGAGCAAGTTTACAAACTTGCCTGGTTCTGCATCTGAGGCACTTAAGCTGAAAACTTGCACCATATTTAGCTACAAGGATTAAGCAGGAAAATGTGTTTTCGGGCTGTTTCCCAGAAAAGAGGCCAAAAACGACGGTAAGATTATTTCTCCTTCAGGTAGTCTACCATCAATTTGGCGGCAGTCTCTGAAGTATTGAAATCTCCTATATGACTTTTCACTTCGGCGTACCCTTGTATCTGTGCCTGACGGCCTTCGGGATTTTGCAGAACATTCTTGAGTTCGCGCACCAGGTTCTGGGCATTCATGTCGCCTTGAATTAACTCCGGTACCACTTTTTTATTGGCAATCAAATTCACCAGAGAAATGTACGGTACTTTAATCACCGCTTTGCCAATCATATAAGAGATGTTGCTGGTACGGTAGCAGACCACCTGCGGCACGTTAAACAAGGCTGTCTCTAACGTGGCAGTGCCAGAAGTAACCATGGCGGCATCAGCGTGGGCTAAGACGTCATAGGTCTGGTCATAGACAATCTTGATATACGGCTCCCGGTTGAAGTTCTCATAGTATTCTCTGGAGAAGTTGCTCACCGCGGCTACCACAAACTGATAGTCCTGGAACGCCGGCAAAATGCTGAGCATGATGTAGAGCAGGCTTTCTATCTCCTGCTGACGGCTACCCGGCAACACGGCAATGATAGGACGGTCATCTAAATTATTGTCAGCCCTAAAATTCTGATTGATGGTATGCGCATTGACGGCATCTGACACCGGGTTGCCAATGTAATCCGTGTCATAGTCAAATCGCTTGTAGAAATCCTTCTCAAAAGGCATGATGACAAACATGCGGTCCACCAACCGTTTGATGTTGTGCACGCGTCCCTGGTTCCAGGCCCAGATTTTAGGAGAGATGTAATAGAAGACTTTGATGCCATGCGCTTTGGCGAACTTGGCAATGCGCATGTTAAAGCCGGCGTAGTCTACCAGAATCACCACATCAGGCTTGTATTGCAGTAAATCCTGCTGACACTCTTTTAAGAAACGTCTTATCTTTAAGATATTGGTGGCCGCTTCTAAAAAGCCCATGAACGCCATCTCCTGGTAATGCTTTACCAGTTCAGCGCCAGCGGCTTCCATCATGTCTCCGCCCCACGCCCGCACGTGCGCCTGCGGGTCTTGCAGGTGCAATTGCTTGATGAGGTTAGAGGCATGCAAATCACCGGAGCGCTCTCCGGCTATGATGTAGTATTTCATCTGTTGACAGTAATCAGGGAGCAGTAATCATTAATCAGTTACCAGTAAACAGAACAAAGAATTTTTTCTGTGAGACAAAGGCGAAACAGCGAAATGTTGTCTTATTTTCTGATAACTAGTTACTGATAACTGCTAACTGAATAAGTTTATTCCCCAAAGTACTCTACGAAGTTCCGGGGAGTCTCGTACAGCTTCAGGCTGTGTAATTGTGCTTTTGAAATGCCCGCTATCAAGGGAGCCAGGATATTCCAGAACTCCATCACCAGGTTCTCCGTGCTGGCCAGTTTGCCTTCCATGAACGGCACGTCCATGTTCAGGTTCTTGTGGTCCACTTTCTCTATGATGTTCTTCCGGATGAGGGTGCTCAGTTTCTTCAAGTCAATCACGAAACCGGTGTCTGGGTCTGGTTTGCCCTTCACGGTCACAATTAACTCATAGTTATGCCCGTGCCAGTTGGTGTTGGCGCAAGGGCCAAACACCTCCTTGTTCTTAGACATAGACCAATTTGGATTGAACAGCTTGTGGGCTGCGTTAAAATGCTCTAACCTGCTTACGTATACCATTAACTGAATCGGTAATTCTTTCTACGCAACAAATATACGAAGAAAGGTACACCAAAGAACGATGTCACAATACCAACCGGCATTCCGGCCGGCGGATACAGCAGTCTGGACAGAATATCACACAAAACCAAGAACAAACCACCCGCCAAGGCGCAGAAAATCAGGTTAAACCGATTGGTAATCCCCAATACTGCCCGGGTTACATGCGGAATCATCAAACCCACAAACCCCACCGGCCCTGAAAAAGCCACGGCAAACCCTGTTACCACAGAAATAGCCAGCAACATAACCCAACGAAGCTTGCCTACCTCCACGCCTAGCGTCTCGGCGCGCTCTGCTCCTAGCAACAGAACACTCAGATGCTTTTGCAAAAACTGAAAAATAATCAATCCTGCTATTAGCGCCGTTGCCGGATAACCCAAGTTGGTCCAATCTGCTTTCTCAAATCCGCCCATGCTCCAGAAGACCACAGATTTTAACTGGCTTTCTGAATCTGAAAGGAACATAATCAAACTCACCAAGGCCGTAAGCAAAGAACTCAAGGCCACGCCTACCAATAACATCTGACTGGGAATCAACTGTCCACGTCTGGAACCTAGAATGACTACTACTAATGTTACGGCAAAAGAACCTACTAACGCAAAAAATGGCGGCAGATATAATCCCATTACCGTGAATTCTGTCAAGAAGAAAAGGCTAAAAGATGCGCCTAGCGAAGCACCAGAGGCGGTACCCATTAGATAGGGGTCTGCCAAGGCATTGTTCACTAGCGCCTGCATCAAATAACCGGCGAACGCCAAAGAGGCTCCTGTCAAAAATGCCAGCAGTAATCTAGGCAAACGCAAATGTACAATACTGTAATGCGCAGAATCTTCGCTGTTATAATGAGTGAGTGCTTCCCAGATGAGGCTATAAGAGGTTTCAATACTGCCCACCTTGAGCCCCAGAAAAAACCCAAAGACCAGCAACAATACTACTGCCAGCAAAAGAACAAGGGATTTTCTCACCGGAGTACCTGCTTAAGTTCCTGAATGCTTTCTATGACTCTAGGCCCGGGTCTGGACATCAAATCATCCGTTACCTCATAGATGCGTTTGTTCTGATAAGCTTTGATGCGCTTGAGTTCTGGGTACAAGGAGAAAAACTCCTTGTCATACTTTTCAAAGGTCCCTCCTAGGATCACGTCTGGGTTCAATTGCAGAATATATTCCCGCGTCAAGGCCGGCGACTGCTGGGCCATCACCTCAGACACGGCATTGTCGGCGCCCAGGTAGCGGAGTTTGTCAGTGAAGATGGTATTGTGCCCGAAGACATAGATTGGGTCCTTCCAGATGATGGCCAGCACTTTGGGATGCTCCTGCAGTTCGGCAGTGTCTTTGGAAAATGCCTGTAGTTTCTGTTGCAATGAATTCACCACCTTAGCAGCTTGGTTCTCACGTTTTAGAATCCTGCCCAAGTCCTTCAAGCCCCTCAATACATCAGACACAGAATCAAAGGCCTGAAAATACACCGGTATGCCCATCTTCTGAATTTGGGCAGCTACTTCTAAAGAAATGATGCCTTCGGTGGCAAAAACGGCGTCTGGTTTTAAAGTCAGCAGGCGCTCATAATCCATGGGGTAATTGTTTACCACGGGTTTGGTCAACGCCATTGCCGGATAGTCACAGTTTTGAGTTCGGCCTATAATGGAAGCGGTGTCGGCCACGGCGAACAGCATCTCGGTCATGGCGGCGTCGAGTCCCATGATGCGTTTGGGCTGCGTGGGTAAGGTCACGCTTCGGCCCAGGTCATCTTTGATTGTGTAACTGCTCTTTTGGTTGGGTGCTTTGGCTGGTTTTGACTCGCAGGATGCTAGTGCCAACAGACACAGGCCCATTAGAAAAGTGGAGAGAAAGACAGATAGATTCTTAGAAACAGTCACGCTGGTATAAAGGTGATAAGAAGCCAAAGGTACATTTTTTGCCCGAAGCCACGACAGCCTCCTCCCCATCCGTTTTTGGCTTGTTTTCCAGAAAATAACCCAAAAACAATAATGCGACAACACGGCCAGAAACCTGTCGGAGGAAAAGTTTCGTACCTTTGACCAGCATTCACTCTGTACCTAAAGGAAAAATCTGATGATAGTAGTAACCGGCGCCGCAGGTTTTATTGCCAGCTGTCTTGTCACCCGGCTCAATGCCGCCAACTTCAATGATGTGGTGGTGGTGGATAATTTCTCGGTGGCCAAGAAAATGGCGAATCTGGAAGGCAAGAAGATAAAGGAGTATGTAGACCGCAACGACTTTTTTGACTGGCTGGAGAAAAACTACGAAGAGGTAGAATTCATCTTCCACCTGGGTGCGCGCACCGACACTACTGAGATGAACCGCGAAGTGCTGGACCTGCTCAACCTGGACTATTCCAAAAAAGTATGGAATGCCTGCTGTGAGTATCAGATTCCATTAGTGTACGCTTCCTCTGCCGCCACCTATGGCTCTGGCACTTTGGGCTACGACGATGATGAGAACATGATTCCGTTGTTACAGCCTCTGAACCCGTACGGTGATTCTAAAAACGATTTTGACAAGTGGGCACTGGAGCAAACCGCCAAACCTTTCTTCTGGACGGGTCTTAAGTTCTTTAACGTGTACGGCCCCAATGAATACCACAAAGGCCGCATGGCCTCAGTGATTCTGCATGCCTACAACGCCATCGAGGAAAACGGGAGCTTCACACTCTTCAAATCACATAACCCAGACTACAAGGATGGCGAACAGATGCGTGACTTTGTGTATGTAAAAGACGTGGTGGAAGTGCTGTTCTGGCTCATGAACCATCGCAAGAACTCGGGCATCTACAACCTGGGCAGTGGGCAGGCCCGCACCTTCCTGGATTTGACGTTCAACACCTTCACTGCCATGGGCAAAGACATCAACGTAGATTTCAGAGACACGCCTGAGGACATTAGAGACAAATACCAGTACTACACCCAGGCCAACATGGACAAGCTGCGCTCCATTGGTTATGACAAGTCGTTCCATACGCTGGAAGAAGGCATTCAGGATTATGTGCAGAATTATTTGATGACCAACAGTTATTATTAAATGATTAAAAAGAGCCGGTCTAGTACCGGCTCTTCCGTTTTTGGGCTATTTTCACCAAAACAAGCTAAAAACGAATGCCCGACTTTCTTGACTATCTCTTGATTTGCGCTGTCGCCTTCCTTGCCTCGGGGATGACCTTCTTTTCTGGGTTTGGCCTGGGGACCTTGATGGTGCCTGTGTTTGCCTTGTTCTTTCCCATTGAGATAGCCATTGCGCTCACCGCTATCGTCCATTTTTTGAACAACCTCTTCAAGCTGGTCTTGATTGGCCGTCACGCCGATAAAAGCATCATCCTGCGGTTTGGTATTCCGTCTATGATCGCCGCCGTGCTGGGGGCCTGGCTTCTAAGTTCTCTGGCCCATTTGCCGGCCTGGGGCCAATATCAACTCAATGACCACACGTTTTTCCTGACGCCGGTTAAGTCCATCATTGCGGTCTTGATGGTGATTTTCGCTTTGTTTGATTTAGTACCATCGCTTAAAAACCTATCTTTCCCTCCCAGATTTTTGCCCTTGGGCGGTTTGCTGAGCGGATTTTTTGGCGGTTTATCTGGGAACCAGGGCGCTCTTCGCAGTGCCTTTCTGGTAAAGACCGGTATCCCTAAAGAAGCCTTTATTGCCACGGGCGTGGTCATTGCCTGCCTCATAGACGTGAGTAGATTGGCCGTTTATAGCCAGAACATTTTGGCGGTGCAAGAACAGTTGGACGTTGCTTTACTGGTCGCGGTTACCTTGTCGGCTTTTATGGGCGCTTTTCTGGGGAGCAGATTATTGAAGAAAGTAACCATTCATTTTTTGCAGACCCTAGTCGGGATTTTGTTATTATTGGTAGCGCTTGGCCTGGGTTTGGGCTGGCTGTAAGAAAAAATCCGTAGAACTACCCTCTCCCTGTCTCACGTAAAATGCCCATGAACGATCTGCACTACGACGATTCCCAGACCTTTGACATGGCCAATGATGTGGTGGTAGAGTCTTGGGAAGAACTGCAACGGGAGCTGTTTAGGGATTCTTGGGACGGCTCTATCAACCGCTACCGGTCTCCGTACGTGTACCGCGGCGCCTGGAACAGACGGTATAATCTAAAAACCAGCCTTATGCGCCTGGGCGGCGACTATCCAAAGTTAGAGCCGCACCTGTTACGCAACTTCAGGAAGTACGCCAAAGCCAACACCTCTCCCGGTGATTCCATCTGGAACTGGCTGGCGGTGGCCCAACACCATGGTCTGCCCACTAGAATGCTGGACTGGACCTATTCGCCGTACGTGGCCCTGCATTTCGCTACTTCAAACCTGCACACGTTTCATACCGACGGCGCCATCTGGTGCATGAACTACGTCAAATCCACAGAATATTTACCAGCCCCGTTAAGTGACGCCATTCAACACGAAGGCTCTAACGTCTTTACCCCCGAAGTGCTGGAACCGGTCTGTCCCACCTTTAAAAGCTTAGAAGAGTTTCAGGAAGATCCGTTTGTCATGTTTCTGGAGCCGCCTTCCCTGGATGAGCGCATAGTACACCAATATGCGTTGTTTTCCATGATGTCTACGCCCAATGGCATGCTCTGCGACTGGATGGACCAACACCCCGACCTCTATTACCGGCTCATCATTCCGGCCAAGCTCAAGTGGGAAATACGGGACAAACTTGACCAGGCCAACATCACCGAGCGCGTCCTCTTCCCCGGCCTCACCGGCTTGAGCGCCTGGTTGACGAGGCATTATACAGCGACCTGAATAATTAGAAATTCAAAATTAGAAGTTAGAAATCATTTGGCAGAAAGCGTTTTTGGTGCCTTTTCTAGAAAATGGCCCAAAAACGCTTTCTGCCTGTAGCTACCGCTTGACTAGCTCGCCAACAAGATCCTTTCAGGATGACAAAAGAGGAGAAAGACTTTGAAAGTAAAATATCAACTTCTAATTTTTAATTTATAATTGCTAGAACAGCACTGACACCTGCATGCGGCCAGTGTGGATGGAGCGAATGCCCTGGGGTTTGCGGCCATCATAGTCCAGGGTGATGTTGAGACCATTGCTGAGGCGTTGCTGTACGGCCAGGTTCCACGTGAGATTGTTGCCGGGTCGAAGGCCGTTGAGCATTTCATAGGCTACCGGCGAGGTATCCAATCCCGTGTATTTGATGTTGATGTATTTAAGGTTACCAGTGGCCGTGCGCTTGTTTACCTGACTTAAACGCACTTCACTGCCCAACTCATGAAACTGAGCTTTTTCTCTTTCGCCTAATTCATTTTCGCGTTGCATCCAGTTGTAAGAACCCGTGTAGCGCAGTTTGGTGCCGGGTTGGTAGGATAGTTCTGGTGTGGCTTCCCAACTCCTGATTAAGAAGTTTTTGGTGGTAAGGTAGTTAGAGGCACTTTCACGCTTGGACCGAATGGCGTTTATCCGGCCTGACAAGACCTCGGTGAGGTTCATCCTGAACAAAATCTGTTGGCTGGTGTTGTTGCGCACGTCAGTGCCGTTGGTGAGCAGGGTTTTCTGCAGGCCTTGCTGGAAGGTCCATTCCACTCCGTATTTAGGGTGGCTTCGGTTGAAATAAAGCGTATTTCTGTAAGAACGGCTCAAGGACAGCAGCGTGGAGTCTTCAAAGTTGAGGCTGAAGGGGTTGAACCGGCTGCGCAAATCATCATCCGTGGTACGTTTGTCAACGGACACGAAAGACAGCGCTGAGAATTTGGCGGCAATACGTTTCCAGCCGGTGGCCTCCTGCCACTCCCGCGGCAAACTGCTGTTCAAGCGGTACGTAAACTGGTTGGTATAGGCAATCACATACTCATCCGTCGGGATGAAAAGCTTGATGTAGTTTCTGCGGTACGGCGGGTCTAAGGGCTGGGACTCGAAGAACTCGTTCAGGTCCTGGCGGCCGTCCCGGTTTAAGTCTTCAAAAAAATGGGTTCCTTGTCCTGGCACGGTTTCTACAAACTGGTATTGGCGTTTGAGTTCGCGGCCGGTGCCAATCACATAGCTTAGTTCTGAGCGAAGATGTTTTTTCAGTAAATCTCCGGTCCAGTCTACTTTAGAGAGTACTGTGGTCTCTGCTAAACTGTCTCTGGCTTGAATACGGCGCAAGGTAAGCAAGGCGCTAATCTGGTGATTATTGTTTAGGCTGGTGCTGGTACTGAAATTATAAGTATTGGCCACCTGCTTATTGCCCAACTCACCGTTTTCTGGACGGTAGTCTACTCGGCGGCTGTATTCGGCGCGGTATTTAAAATTGGCGGAGTCAGCATTTTGAATGAAAAACAGGTGGTCATCAAAATAGTTGGCAGAGGCTACCAGCTGCTCCGTGACGTTGGAGGTAATCCGGTTTTTGTCAAAGCGGTACACGTAGCCGGGTGTGATGTACCTGGTAGGATATTGCGCGCCAATTTCGCCCCGCACCCATTCGGCGTCTGTGTCTACCTGCTGGTTTTTCATGAGGAACAGATTAGTTTTCAGTTCCAGGCCCGCTACTTTCTGCGCCAGTTCCACCAAATGCTGGGTACCGTCCACCTCGCCGGGCCGGTAACGGCGGCTGAGGCGGTAGTTGGCAAAATTCTGGGCGTCTTTCACCCCGCCCACGGCAAACGTTAAAATGTGGTCTTCAATTCTGGATTGCTGGGCCAGGGTGGTGTTGGTGGGATTGTTCCAGTCACGGTCAAATTCTACATCGCGGTAGCGGTCAATGGGCACAAAGTTGGGGTCTGTGTACTCATAGGCAAGGCCGCTGTTCAGTTTATAAGCGCCCAGAAACTTAAATTGCTTTTCCTGCATCTGGTAACCCACCCGTAGCGCCTTCCCCTGATCATCCTGGGCGTCTAGCTTTGAAAATCGGTTCAGGTCATTGGTAGAGCCAGCTGCTTCCAAAAATACCTCGGTCTGTTTGTCCAGAGACCAGCCGGCACCCAAGGTTACCATTTGTTTCTGCACCGGGGCCGGAAGAATACGCACGGGCTCAAACTTACCCTGCGGCACGCCATTCACGGGCTCCACCCACCCGTACACGCGACCGTTGACAGTAGAGTTGAGTAGATTGTAATTTCCCCTTCCCTGCCCCACCTCTGTAAAACTCACGGCATAAAAAGCCTGGGTAGAGTCAGAGGAGTATTCATAAATGGTGTAGTTGCCATTGGCCGTCTCTATCTCTACCTTGCGGTACAGCACCTGGTTTCTATCAAAGCGCACCGAATCCACGCCCGGCGCCACCGCTAGTTGCAGGCTGTCACCAATCTGGGAAAGTAGCCGCTTTTCCTCATTGTCCAAGTTGAGCGTAAGAGGATTGTTGGGATTGTCTGCCTCCTTGTAAAAATTTCCGTAGACCTTGAGCTTGCCCATGTTCTGGTAATGGTTGGCATGCACCACGCTCCGGCTGTAGTTTTGGTCTGAATATTCAAAGTCTACCCGTATGCGAGAGTTTCTAGTAATGATCCACTTGGGCGTGAAGGTGATTTCTGCCTGATTGTAATCTATGGTGTAGTCATAATCGTACCCGCGGGCCAAGAGGCGTCCGTCCAGGTAGACGCGCTCAGAACCGGCCAGCACAATGATAAAGCGCTCGCCGTTGGGGCCGCGCAGCCGGTACGGTCCCTGCACACTTTCAATGGGCGTAATGTTTTCAGAGGCAAACTTGCCTTTGGCCACCGAGGCCGCCACCGTGGTAGAGCTTTCCCAGCCAGGCTTCCCTCTATTCACCTCCAGCGCGCCGCCCTGCACGTTTTTGTAAAATTTGAGAAAATGCGAAGTTGGTTTGTTGCGCAAGACCACATCGCCGCCGGTCAAGGTCCACAATCTATGTTGCAGCGTGATGAACACGCGGTCAAATTCCTGGAGTTGTTGCGTATTGCCTTCGGGCTGAAAAGGAATGTTCTGGTCCGTGATGGAGCCAATGATGCTGATGTCCTCGGTGAGTTTGCCTTCCAGTTGCAGGTTAAGGGCTGAGTTCACAAACACGTTCTGCGTATTCCCGAAGGACACGCCCCGGGAGATGCTGCCGGTTTTGTTGAGGCCGGGTGTTTTGAAAAGCTCCTCTTTCGGTTGGATTGGTTCAAACACCTGACGCTGCGCGAAGGAAAGCGAATCCCAGTTGGCTATGTCGCGCTTGAAGGCGGGCTTGGCTAAGTTGATGGGCAGCACCCGGTAGCACACCAAGACAGAATCCGTTTTTGGCTTGTTTTCCGGAAAAGAGACCAAAAACGGCTCTGTGCCGTCAATGGAAGGAAACGTATCACTGGGGGTGGCCGTCTGCGGCAGGTTAGTGAATTGAAAGCGGTTGGTAGCCGGGTCATACAGAAACAAGCGCTGGAGCCGCACTTGCCTGGAGTCATAAACTTCTAAGGAATTTTCCGCTATGGTGAGCGTGTCTAACTGTACCGGCGCGGCGTTGATGATGACCCATTTGCACCGTTGACTGGACAAGGTCTGCCCAGTTGCATCTCCTGCGCACAGCCAACAAAGGAGACAAAGGCCTATGACCCACGCGTGCCTCATGCCTGCACTACGGGCAATTTCAAGAAGAAAGTAGTACCCACATTCTCCTGCGTCTCAAACCAGATGGATCCGCCCATGGCTTCCACGCCCTTCTTCACTACCGCCAAGCCAATGCCGGAGCCGGAGTATTTGGTACTGAAATTGGGCACAAAGATCTTAGGCTGCACCTCTTCTGGAATCCCCGAACCGTTGTCCTGTATGCGTACCGTCACCCACCCTTTATAATCTGGCTGCACCGTCACATGAATGGCGGGCGTTTTACCAGAAGGCACGGCTTGCAAGGCGTTCAGTAGCAAATTGTTGAATATCCTGATGAGTTGGTTTTCATCGGCGCGCACTAGTATGGGTTCTTGGGGTAGTTGCAGGTTCATCTGGTGCTGTTGCGGGCTTAGATGCAAATCCACGGACCGGCGCACCAACTCATTCAATTCCAACACTTCCATTTTAAGATCTGGCATTGACGTAAAGTTGGAGAACGAGGTGGCTATGTCGCTTAGTACGTCAATCTGGGTGATCATGGTGTTGGAGATCTTGCCTACCAGTTCGTCTATGTTGCTTCTTCCTTCGGCCATGGCCTTGCGCAGGTATTGCAAAGACAGCTTCATGGGCGTGAGCGGGTTCTTAATTTCATGGGCTACCTGCCGGGCCATCTCTTTCCAGGCAGCTTCCTTCTCCCGCAAGGCCAACTCCTGCTTGCTCTCCTCCAGTTTCTGGAGCATGTGGTTGTACTCCCGTACCAGCAGGCCTATCTCATCATTAGATTCATAGACCAATTTTTCATTACTCTCCGTGAGGGTAGTCCGCTTCAGGCGCTCGGTGAGGAGTTTCAAGGGAACGGTCAAGGCTCTGGTAGCAGCGTAGCTCAAGGTCACAAACACCAGGAACAGCACCGTGAAAATGTTGAGAATGGTGGTGATGAGTTGAATGAGCTTGGAGTTGAGTTCTTTCTCTGAGTCAAAGAACGGAATGCCCAGGTAGCCTTTGGGGGCATCGGTGGGTTTGTCACGCAGGGGCACGTAAATGGTTCTATACGGCAGAGTGCCCGCTTTTTCATCTAACAGCACGCGATTAAGCCCTTGCTGCCGAAGCACTCCATACGCCTGAGGATTCAACCTGGTAGACAGTACGCCGGCCTCAAACAACGCTGGCTGACTAGAGATGCGAAGCTGTCCTTTGGCGTCATAGATGTTCAGTTCTGCCTGCGAAATGTCTGCAAGCCGGTTCACCCTTCTGGAAAGCGAGTCTGCGCGGCCTTTGAACAATACCGCCCCCCAGTTGCTGGTTAAGATGTTCTGGCGCACAAATTCGCCTTGCTCTATGTAGCCTCGTACCAAGTCCTGCCGATACGAATCTGTCACCAGGCTGCCAATGGTCAAACTCACCAATACCAAAGGCACCAACACCCCCATGTTCAGGAAGAGCTGTATTTTAGTACTGAACGTGGAGGTGATGGTTTTCACCAGCCTGCCTTTGGAAAGAACCAAACTCCCTAGAATAGTAAACAAAGCCAGCGTATGCACCAGAAAGAGCAGGGAGAAGTTTGAAAGCCAGGACCTGAACCCATAGTCCAAGGTGCTCACAATGGCTACGGTACCATTGGGAGACTCGGCGGCCAAATGATGGTAATCTGCCGCAGAAATACCTTGAGAGTATAGTTGAGGCGTTTTCATCAAGGTAGGCGAGAAGTACTGCCCGTACTCAAACAAGCCCGAAGTTTTAAGCCAACGGCCGTTTCGCCAGATGGCATACCCCCCAGAAGGAATGGCCTCTACCTGGGCACTCTGGCTGTTGACCAGAAGCTCCGGCAGCACACTATTGGGCGCTGATACCTTAGGACTCAGCTCCAGCAAAACCGTCACCCATTGGTACGGGTTAAGCGCCAGTTTTATTTCCTGCAGGTAGGTGAATTTGCCCGGTTCTTCGGCAGACGGTTTAATGCTTTGTCCTTTCTGCGTAGTGGCTTTGGCCTGTGGTACCCACGCAGCTACAAACCCTTGCCAGGTCATAAGGCTGTCTTTGGGGTACAGCTGCAACCCGTTCACATCAAACAAACGCACCTTTACGGTGTAGGCGTCAGAGAGGCTTTGCAAGTGTTGCCGTCTTATTTTGCGGTCCAGGAACTGGCCGTTTACCCACGGTGCCCGCAAGGTATGGATTAGAATGACGTCCTTTTGAATGGACTCTGCGGCCTTGGCCAGCAGGTACTCAGAGATTTCGTCACGGTCCCGAAGGAGTTGGGAGGCAAGCTGGTGCTTCTCTTCGCGCAGCTGCACGGTGTACACATCATACAATGCCGCCGCGCCAATGGAGGCACTTAAGATATTGAGCAGGAAAATACTGGAGTAGGCTCCTGCTACCTTGGAGAACTTTCTATGCAGCTGTTCCCAGGTAACTAAAACGGCCACCGCAAATAATAGAATCCAATTGCCGCTGGGAGCATCACGGTAAAACGCCCAGGCCAGGGACAGGACCAAAACGGAGCACCAGACAAGCGCGAAGGGCAGCCGGTCTGCTTTGGTTAACGGAAGCCAGTTGAGCAGCAGCCGAAGCACAAACCCCAGAAGCAGCGTATGTAAGATGATGGCCGTGAAAAGAAGCAATTTCTCCAGGCCTAACTGTACGCTCTGGGTAATGTCTAAGGACACCTGGGTGTTGATGATAAGGCTTCGGTAGAACTCGTACCAACTAATAAGCAACAACACCAACGTAGCTGACAAGACAACTCCCAGCACCAACCGCCGTTTTTGGTCTGTTTTCCAGAAATCAGCCTGAAAACGGATGGTTCTGCCTAGTTTATAAACCACCAGGGTGATGGTAAGCAAGACTAGTTCATTCAACAGCAGATCACCTAGCGAGGGGGACCACCAACCGGCTGCATACACTCTGGGGCTGAACAATGTAATTTCATGCACGTTGTTGGGGAATCCCATCAAGAGCATGAGACCCCGGGGAACCAGCAGGCCCAGAATCACCAGCCAAAGCGCCCATATCTGACTTGATCCAGTTATGGAAGTATACCTTGTCCAGGCGGCTCGCAGAAAGCACAACCAAAAGAAGATGGCCAGCACATACAATGCCAGCGTCAAAGGACCGGCATGCAGCCAGTCTGAACTTTCCAATACGCTTACGGAGAAAAGAAAAGACCCATCTCGGTCCAGCACTGGGTAGGCACCGGCACTTCTCTCGGCCTGGATTAGAACCTCATGGTTGTCAAAGTAGGCTGGATTGAGGCCGTTTTTCAGGTAGGCATTGTTGATGCCGTACCGGGTCTCCAAGGGAAACACCGCAAAAAGCGTATACTGTACGCCTGCCTGCTCCCGCACCACAAGATAGCGGCCAAACCTGTTCTCCACCAACTGAACTGGCTGCCTCACTGCGCTTGGGCTAATTTCGGGCTGCAGGGTATGGTCTGACCAGAACACAAGGGAGTTGCGCTGGAAGACAAACACCGGAATAGTGGTTTTGGGCAGAATCCGGGAAAATGTGCTAGAATCGGGGGGCAGGTCTGAGACGATATTACGGAGCTGAGCGCGTCCTTTGGCAATGGAGGCCTGTACGTTGGTGGTAATCTCCTGAGCAATTTCTTTGCCAGGCGCCTCCACCAATTGCCGGTGTACACTTTCCTGTAGAAAAGCCCCCGCCCCTACCAGCAGCAGGGCCAGGAAAAGAAATATGAAAGGACTTAACCGAAGGGATTTCAAATTGCCAGTTTTTCCGAATTTAGGAATAATACGGGCAAAACGCACAGAAATATACGCTGCCTCAGGGTTTGCGGTACTTTACATCAAAGGAAACGCTTCCAAAAAAGTAAAGCATCATGACCCGGCCGTACCTGAAAAGAATGGGGGTAAAAACGGTGATGATGGTGGCCACCGCGGTTAAATAAACCCACGTGGGCGGGTCATTGAATACATGGTACAACAACAGACCCACCGTCACCACAATGCCAACGGATAGTCCGTAGCTCATATACATGGCGCCCCAGTAAAATCCCAGTTCCCTTTCATAACGGAGACCACAAACCGGGCAATGTTCTGGCATCTGGTCAAATTTACTCAGGTTGGCGGCAGAATGGGTAAAGAGAGGCCCTTGATGGCATTGCGGGCACTTCATGGCAAGGGCTGCCTGCAGGTGCTCTAGCGCCATTATTTCTTACGACTGTACTTATACCAGAAGAAGCCTATGCCGCCTGCCAAAATATAAGGCACCGCCATTAGGTACAGAATGCCCTTGTTCAAACCATTGGCAATGGTGTCCTGGTCTTCGCCGCTTCCAGATTCTACAGAAGCCCGGCACATGGCACATTGGGCAGAAGCCGGTTCACTGCTCAAGAGCAACAGTAAGACAAGCCCTACGCCTAGCCCCCAAATTAAAAATCGTCTGTTCATGGCACTAGAATAAACTTATAACCTACTGAGGGTAGTAAGGCGAAATCAGGATATACACCAACACCCCCGTGATAGAAACATACAACCATAGCGGAAAGGTCCACCTAGATACTTTCTTGTGCTTTTGGTACTGCTTAGATAACGCAAAATACACTGATAATAGTACCAGAGGAACTATCACAGCAGCTAATACTATGTGGGTTAGCAATATAAAATAGTAAACCATTTTAATAGTACCTTCCCCGCCAAAAGGAGTAGGTGCTACCTGATAATGGTACAACACATAAGATACCAAAAAGCAGATAGACAATACAAAAGCAGTAGTCATGGCAAACCGATGGTACCTTCTGTTCTGCTGTTTAATAAAGTAATACCCTACTACCAGCGCTACCGCCGTCAATGAATTGATTACTGCGTGCAGTTGAGGCAAAAAGGATACATCAATGTCACCTAACTTGCCCGTTTGCGGCATGAACAACAGAAAGGTAACCAGTAATGGTACCACCACTGATAAGATGGCAATCAAAACCAGGTACTTGGTATCCTTCTTGGGAAGAGAGGTATTGTCCATTGTGCTATTTCTTATACTCGTTTAATAGTACGTTCATTTCAGTGATCAACCTATCAACTTCGTCTGCCTTGGCACCATCATAGATGCCCCGTATGTGCCGGTTCTTATCTATAAGATACAGTTGATCAAGGCGTGCGTCAGGTCCTTTCCCAGCAGCAGAAGTACTATCCAACGGAGAAAACGATTGAATAAAGGCAGGAGAACCAGTAAGAAAAACCCAGTGTGCGGGATTGGCCCTAAAGCTCTTGGCGTATTGCTCTATGTCTTTTACCTGATCTTTTTCCGGCTGAAGGGAAAAAGAGATAATCATTACCTCTGGGTAGGCATAAAAAGCATCCTGGACCCGGGTAAGTTGAGTGCTCACTTGCTTGCAGATTCCCTGGCAGGAAGCGTCAAAGAAGTGCGCCACATAGATTTTATCCTGAAGATTCTTGTGAGAGAAGGAGGCGCCAGTTTGGGAAGTAAGTTGAAAGGCAGGCACCTGGTAAAAGATAGTATCTGCCTTCATCTGGCCGTCTTTCATGGTAGAAATCACCTTGGCCGGAAAATAAGTTCGGAGTGAAAAAGTATTCACTCCGAACATTTTAAGAAACAAAAACACTAGTACGGGTACTAAAAGCAAGGTACCCAATACCAGGGTCTTTTTTGGGCTCATCTATTTGAAGTAATTGAAGACAGACTCTCCGTAGAAAGTACCCTCTACCAATAAAGCAACCAATAACCAGATTAATAATACAGAAGGAACCAGAACAGCCCAAATAAGGCCTTTGGTCTCATGCTTTAAGTGCATAAATTCCCCCACTATATAAAATGCTTTAAAGATGGTAAGCACAATAAAGATGGAGTTACGGAAGGTACCTGGGTCCATCAAGAACGCAAAGGCAAATTCTACTGCCGTAAGCGCGCAAAGGATGAAGAAGGTCTTCCAGATAACTGCGGTTTGTGCCTTAGGTAGTTCACCTGTCTGCTCAAACTCATTGTGGTGTGAATGTGAAGCCATATCCGTTTAAAATATCAAATCAAACAATTAAACCAGGTAGAAGAAGGTAAACACAAACACCCATACCAAGTCTACAAAGTGCCAGTAAAGGCCTACTTTTTCCACCATTTCATAGTGACCTCTTCTTTGGTACACGCCGTTCACGGTGTTAATGAAGATCATGAGCAGCAAGACCACTCCACTAAATACGTGAGTACCATGGAAACCCGTGATAAAGAAAAACAAGTCAGCGAACAAAGGAGGTCCGTACTGGTTTACCACCAGGTTGGCCCCATGTACTACAGAACCATCTGCCAGAATCCTGCCTTCTTCTGTACCGGCAATAAAGTGACTCCACTCCCATGCCTGGCAACCCAAGAACATGCTACCAAAAAGAATAGTCCACAATAACCACTTCTGCACATCATTCTTGTCCATTCTGTGTCCTGCCTCTACGGCCAATACCATGGTCACAGAGCTCAAAATCAGAATCATGGTCATTAATGCCACAAATGCAAGAGGCCAGTCTACCCCATGGAAGAACGGGAAGGCGTTGAACACCTTGTCTGGCACTGGCCACCATTCAGTAGAAAAGGTGAAACTTTCATGGGCACCTTCAAAGGCTTTATGACGGTGACGGGCCAATCCATAGGTAGTCAAGAAAGCAGCAAAGGTAAAGGCATCTGACAACAGGAAAAACCACATCATCAATTTGCCATAACTTGCCTTTAAAGGCTCGTTCCCTCCATCCCAAGTGCCGGTATTAGGCTGCTCAAATGTAGTAGTTTGCGACATATGTGTTAGAGAATAATTAATGGTTCAAGATTAAGAATACGTACAAGTAGATCCAAAGGGCGCCTAAAAAGTGCCAGTAAATGGTGCAAAGCTCAATTCTGGTCAAGTTCTTGGAGTGAACCTTATACTTAAGCGCCGAAATTACTACAATAATTAGAAAAACTAAGCCTGTGATTAAGTGAAAAGCATGAACGCCGGTCAGGACATACAAAAAAGACCCAGACGGGTTGGCGGTACTGCCACCAAAAAACACTTTATCCTGAACCAACTGTCCCCAGCCTTCCCACTGCCCTACTAAGAAAGCAGAACCTGCTACAATGGTGAGGAGTAACGCCAGCTTTAAGGAAGTCATGTTATCGCGCTTGGCAGAGACATAAGCCCACTGCATGAAGATACTACTTAACACAATGACCACGGTGTTCACCAGCAAAATAGCCGGCAGGTTAAACTCAAGCCAGTTCCCTTCTTCCCGGCGCACAATATAGGCACTGGTAAAGGCCGCAAACATCATGATGATGCTCACAATCAACAACACCAACATAAACTTAAGGGGATTCACCCTGCGTTGTTCGGTTGGCACTTTTGTATTTATATCCATGGTACTAAAAATCAAAGCCTGTCCACCACAAACGCTATCTGTACGATAGGTAGGTATAAAAAGGAGCCGAACATTATGTTCATGGCGGCCCGCTTAGAACAGGTGTGCATTAAATAAAACGTCTGCATTAAAAACAACACCCCACATACCACCGCAATAAAAGCAGAAGTCTTTCCTGCCATCCCAAATTGCAAGGGCAGTAAACTCAAAGGAATCAGCAAGAGCGTATAGGTCATGATATGAATAGCGGTCTTCAAGTTTTTTCCACCCGCCATTGGGAGCATCTTAAAGCCAGCTTTTTTATAATCATCATCCAACACCCAGGCAATGGCCCAGAAATGAGGGAATTGCCAGATAAACTGAATACCAAATAAAATCCAGGCTTCTACCCCAATATATCCTCTGGCTGCTACCCAACCAATCAAGGGAGGCAGTGCCCCCGGAAAAGCTCCTACAAAAACAGAGATAGGAGAAATCTGCTTTAATGGAGTGTAGAAGAACCCATATAATAACAAGGATAGAAACGACAATGCCGCTGCCAGCCAGTTGAAGTAAAACCCAAGCAAACAAGAACCGGCAATACAAAGCAACACACAGTAAACGATTGCTTCCCGCACTGTGAGAGCGCCCGTAGGCAAGGGTCTTTTAGAAGTCCGCTTCATTAACTTATCCAGATCCTTTTCCAAAATCTGGTTGATGATGTTAGCGGCTCCCGTTACCAAAAGCCCCCCTAACAACACTATTAAAGAATCTGTCCAGGGTGCTGACGGGTTTCCTAGAATGAACCCAATAGCACTAGAGAAAGATACCGTAAAAGATAGCCTGAACTTTAAAAGCTGAAAGTAAGCGGTTGCTTTAGTCATAACCGATGAAGCCGGGGCACTGGATGTTACGTCTTGTACGAACATAGTAGTATTTAAGCCACTGTACCGGTAAAGCGTTTAACTGCCTTCTGCGCATAAAAATACTGCATCAGAAGTAAAAACTGTAACCCGAAAATGCCTGTTCCAATCATTAAATGAAGGGGCTGTGCAAAAGCCGGTAAGGCAAAATACGCCAACACAATACCTAACAACACCTCTAAACCAATGGTAAAAAGAATCCAATAAGCCATTTTAGTTAAAGAAGCATTCCCCAACTGTTTCATCTTAAAGGCCAGGGCAATGTTCAACAACACAAATAAAATAGACAGGGATCTGTGCACGTAGAAAGAAGTACTTAACTGGCCTATCCATCCTTCTCTTTCTAAGCCACTCATGTTGAAGGCAATCACATCAATCTCCTCCCTTACCTGCGTACCTATGATAATCTGTATAAAGGTAAGAACCAAAGCCCCCAGAATCAACGCAAGAATGCCATTACCAGGTTCTGTTACCGTCTTATAGTACTTCTCTCTATTGGCTCTTACCACGCTGTAAATTAACAAGGCTAATAAGACCAGAGATAAAGCCATGTGCAGCGTAACCATTTCTGGTAGAAGATTGGTAGAGACAACCAAAGATCCCAACCAACCCTGAAATCCAACTAACAAGAATGAGACAAAAGCTGACCAAAATACTTTCGGATCCGTCTTCCTATAGGGCCAGGCTGCTAATACGGTCAGGAAAATAAATATCCCGATGGATACCCCCACTAACCTGTTCATGTACTCAATCCATGTCTTGGTAGCGTTGAACTCAGTCTCAATGTACAGATTGGGATGTTCAAATATTTCCTTGGAAACCTTAGAGAAACCCATGCCCGCCAACACCCCTGCGATGCGCTCGTTTTTGGCAATTCGTTTTTCTTTGTAGACTTCCAGATAGTTATCTGGCAACTCCCCTAACGTAGTGGGGGGGACCCACATTCCAAAACACTTCGGCCAGTCTGGACATCCCATTCCGGACCCCGTGCTCCGGACGATCCCCCCTACTAAGATTAAAAAATAAACAGAAGCAATAGTAAGTACTCCTATATTTCTAAACCTTTTACTGCTAAAAGATTTACTCATGTTTGTTTACTCAAAGTCTCTCTCGTGCGGCAAGTTAGAAGACTGCGTTTGAGAGAATGGTACGTTCTGTGGTATGAAATCTTCTGGAGCACCAGGCTTGCTATAATCATATGGCCATCTGTACACCACTGGAAGAGCTCCTGGCCAGTTACCGTGACCTGGGTTCACTGGGGTAGTCCATTCAAGCGTATTTGATTTCCAAGGGTTCTCAGTCGCTCTTCTTCCTCTAAAGATGCTGTAGAAAAAGTTGAACAAGAAGAATAGCTGGGCAAAGAAAGAAAGAACCGCAGCAACTGTGATAAAGGTGTTCAGGTTCAAGAAAGTGCTGAAGGTATCAAAACCAGTCCAGGTATAATATCTTCTCGGGAAACCTGCAATACCAATGTAGTGCATAGGCATGAAGATTAGGTATACACCAGCAAATGTGATCCAGAAGTGGATGTACGCTAACTTCTCATCCATCATTCTACCAAACATCTTAGGGAACCAGTGATACACCCCAGCAAACATCCCAAAGAAAGCGGCACTACCCATTACTAAGTGGAAGTGGGCCACAACAAAATAAGTATCGTGCAGTTGGATATCAAGGGCAGAGTTACCTAAGATGATACCCGTTACACCACCTGAGATGAATAAGGACACGAATGCCACTGAGAACAACATAGCTGGCGTAAAGTTGATATTACCTCTCCACAAAGTAGCTATCCAGTTGAACACCTTCACCGCAGAAGGTACTGCAATGATTAGCGTTAGGAACATGAAGACAGACCCTAAGAAAGGATTCATACCTGACACGAACATGTGGTGCGCCCAAACAACAAACGAGAGAAGGGCAATTCCCATCAATGAGCCAATCATGGCACGGTAACCGAAGATTGGTTTCCGAGAGCAAGTGGCAATTACTTCAGATACGATACCAAACGTTGGAAGAATTACAATGTATACCTCTGGGTGGCCTAAGAACCAGAACAAGTGCTGGAACAAGATTGGGCTACCACCAGTATGAGATAGCATTTCACCAGCTACATAGATATCTGATAAGAAGAAGCTAGTGCCAAAGCTACGGTCAAAAATCAATAACAACGCAGCTGAGAAAAGAACCGGGAAAGCCAATAAGCCTAAGATGGCAGTTATGAAAAAGGCCCAGATAGTCAAAGGCAACTTAGACATAGACAAACCACGCGTTCTCATGTTGATCACGGTCGTGATATAGTTCACACCACCCAACAACTGAGAAATAATGAACAGGGCCATACTTACCAACCACATGGTCATACCAGTCCCAGAACCAGAAATAGCTTGTGGCAATGCACTTAGCGGAGGATATACCGTCCAACCTCCGGCAGCAGGGCCTGTTTCCAAGAAAAGTGAGTAAAACATGATTACACTGGCAATAAAGAAGAACCAGAAGGAAAGCATGTTCATGAAACCAGAGGCCATGTCTCTTGCTCCAATTTGCAACGGAATCAAGAAGTTACTGAAGGTACCGCTCAGGCCAGCTGTTAATACAAAGAATACCATGATGGTACCGTGCATGGTTACCAAAGCCAGGTAGAACTCAGGATTCAATTTACCACCTTCTACCCACTTACCCAGGATTGGCTCCAGGAAAGTGAAAGTAGCGTCCGGAAAGCCCAGTTGTAATCTGAATAAGCTGGAAAGGGTACCACCAATGATAGCCCAGAAAATACCGGCAAAAAGAAATTGTTTAGCAATTACTTTGTGATCCTGGCTGAAGATATACTTCTCAAGGAAGTTTTGATCATGATGCTCATGCTCATCATGCTCCAGGTGCACATCGTTATGTAATGAAATATCCGTACTAGACATACAATACTGTTAAAGGATTATTGACTGTTCTTTCTACTCAGCTGCACTAGTTGCCACATTTGCAACCGCGGGGGAAGAAGTTCCATTGGCTAACATCTCAGGATGCTCCACAGTGAAAGCCTTCTGCTCTTTTAACCATTTCTGGTAATCTTCTGGTTCATCTACTACCAATGTGAATTTCATGGCAAAGTGACCTCTTCCGCAAACCTCCGTACAAGCCAACTCATACTTGAAGTTGGAATTGCCTGTCTCAGTCTGTACCTCTGCCGTAGTCTTGGTTGGAATAAACCAGAAAGAGGTTGGCATACCCGGTACAGCATCCATCTTCACTCTGAAGTGTGGAAGGAAAACACTGTGAATTACATCTCTTGATCTGATTTTCAAAAGCACTGGCGTTCCTTTAGGCACGTGGATTTCACGTGGCATAAAGTCATCCATGGCATTCTTATCAGTGAAGTCAATACCAAATTCATTATTGGCATTGATTAAGGAAGTCTTCACAACTCCTAATTTGTTATCGGCACCTGGGTAACGCACCATCCAGTTGAACTGCTTACCCATCACCTCTACTATTACGGCTTCTTTTGGAGCAGGGCTGGTAATCTTTGCCCAAGTCTTCCAGCCAGAGAATACTAACAGGGCCATCACAACGGCAGGAATCACTGTCCAGATAATCTCAATTTTGTTATTGTGAGGATAGTAAAAAGCGCGTTTGCCCTCTTTGTGCTGGTATTTATAAGAATACACAAACAAAAGCACGTGCGTAATCACAAACACAATACCAATCACAATCATAGTTGTCCAGAACATCTGGTCAATGTCTATGCCGTGAACAGAAGCGTTAGGTAGAATCATGTCATCCATGGAATCCATGAAAGACCAGATGAACAAGCCACCCATGATTACAAAGAACAACAGCAACAAGGTAGCGTTGACTTTATTACTTTTTCCTACATCTTGGCGATAGCTGCCCTTGAAGATAGAAGCCAGAACCTGGATTCTAAATAATAGGTACAGAATGACCAGTAAAAAGAGGATTGATAGTGCTACAACAATCGTAATCATTATCTGTTTCTTTAAAATGTTGTCTTATACGTGATGATGAACACTTTCCTCCAAGAATGGATGGTTCACAGGGACCAAGGAAAGTTTAGACAGGCCTTTGGTGAACATCAATAAGAAGATACCCAGGAAAGTCAATGCTGCTCCAATCTCTATCAAACCAAAACCACTGTTTCCACGCATAGTTCCTGGCATGATCATCAGGTAAAAATCAAACCAGTGACCAATAAGCACAGCAATACAGGCAATCTTCAGCATCAGCATCTGGCGTTTGGCATCTCTTGTCATTAAGAACAAGAAAGGGAAAGCAAAGTTGACCAACAGGTTGAAGAATACAATCCAAGTGTAATGGTTATCATATCCACCCAAACGCTCAATGAAGTAAACCGCCTCTTCTGGAAGGTTGGCATACCAATACAACATAAATTGAGAGAACCAGGTATAGGTCCAGAAAATACTGAAACCAAAGATGAATTTACCAAGATCATGCAAGTGGTTGGCATTCACCATTCTCAAATAACCATGCTGCTTCAGGAAAATAACGGCCAAGGTAATGGCAGCTAGACCAGAAACGAACCAGCTGGCAAAAACATACCATCCAAACAAGGTACTGAACCAGTGGCTGTCAATTGACATTACCCAGTCCCAGGCAGCAATGGAAGAAGTTACCCCGAATACAACTAAGAAAGCGGCAGAGATTCTGATGCTTTTGTTGTATGGCTCTAAACCACCATTTAAATCCTCATTCACTGATTGCGTACGCAACCATCTGAAGAACAAAATCCAAAGACCAAAGAACACTACCATTCTGATGGTATAGAAGGTCACGTTTAGGAAACCGCTCTTACCAGCAATAATAGGGTCATAATTCGCATGGCCTACTTCTGTTAGGGTATGGTCCGTCCAATGGAAGATAGGGTTATGCCCGGTGAACAAAATTGGTCCCAAGAAAAGAACCAACATGATGATTCCACCTACCGGCAGGTAATTGCCTAAGGCTTCAAAAACTCTTTTCACCACGGTTGCCCATCCGGCGTAGGCTACATATTGTACCGCAACAAAGAAGACCCCAATTACGGCAATACCAGAAAGGTATACATTGTTTAACCATAGGTTTGCCAGCAAGCGGGTCACCCACGTGGAACCATGGCTGGCAGCTGCGGCCTCCCCGTGCTCTCCCCCATGTCCGCCAGAATTAGCAGCAATGATCAAGCCTATGATTAGTAATACCAACCCAATGGCGATCATGAAGAAGAACCGGTTATTGGTTCTTTTAGAAATACTAAGTGTTTCTTCAGTTATCATTTGGAAATACCTTAAGGTTAGTTACGGGTATCCTTTGTAGGATCCGCAGTTGTACCTGTTACCGGATTAGTGTTTTCAGTTGTGCTCGCGCCTGCAGGAGCATCCGCAGAATTTGAAGCGGCGTCAGCACTGCCAGCAGCCTCTCCTTCTACTTCCGTAATTCCCTTTTGCAGTTGTTTCACATACATGGCAATCTTCCAGCGTTCTTCTGGGTTCACCTGAGTACCGTGTGGCATCATGCGTCCGCGACCATTCACAATTACATGGTAAATGTGGCCAACAGGCAAAGTGGCATAACGGCCTTGGGTGTAGTTGGGAACACCTTTGAATTTTGCGCCAACCAAACCATCACCTGCACCGCTTTCGCCATGACATGGTGAGCAGAATCTCAAATACAAGACTTTGCCTTCAGCCAGGTTAGTGCTAGTTGCCTGTAAGGGATTAGTTAACTCTCTTCCGGCTACTTCTGCACTGTCTTTTGAAATGCGAGTGTAGAAGCCCAGTTTGCCTCTTGCAATGGTATTAGCCGCAGGTACCCGCAGATTGCCTCCGCCTGGGTTAAAGGCGTTGTAATTTCCATCCAATTGCTTCAATGGCTCATAGGCCACCGGGTTGTACATATCCGGCGCGTATTCCAGACCTGGATCAGTGGCATCATTGCCACAAGAAAGCAAGGAAATGGACGAGAAAAGAATCACGGAGGCTTTAGCTCCAGTTCTAAAGAAATTGTTCATTATTTAACTACCTCCTTCTCGTTAACTTCTATAGCTCCGTTAGAGCGAAGAAGATCGTTCAGTTGCTGCATATTGGTACCTTCTTTGTATTCAATGGCCATCACAAACTTATCGTCTGTAGAACGCACATCCATTACAGGAACCTTCATAGTTGGTCTTAACCCGCTGATGATGAAGAAAGTGATCACCATTCCAAATGAGGCAAACAATACTGTTAACTCAAAAGTCACCGGAATAAAGGCTGGGATAGAAATATGAGGCTTACCACCAATAATCATCGGCCAGTCAAAACCTAACATATAAATCTGCATCCAAAGCGCAAAAGAAGTTCCGCACAGACCACAGAAGAACGCCACGATAGGCAATCTTGAGCGTTGGATTCCTAGGACATCATCAATCCCGTGGATAGGATACGGAGAGAACACGTCGTAGATCTTAGTGCCAGCAGCGCGCGTCTTTTCGATGGCGTTCAGCAGCACATCCTCGTCGTCGAAAATACCGAGTATGAATTTCTTACTAGTCATGTTTGTGAGAATTGTTAGGGGCTGTTGCATGCATGGAAGCATGTGGGTCATGTGAATGATTAACCCCAGATGACGATTTCAAGATTGCTTTCACCTCGGCCATGTTTACAACCGGGAAGAATTTAGCGAACAGAAGGAACAGGGTAAAGAACAAGCCCATGGTTCCAACATATACTCCAATGTCAATGCTGGTTGGTGAAAACATCACCCAGCTAGATGGCAAGAAATCACGGTGCAGAGACGTAACAATGATTACAAAACGCTCAAACCACATACCAATGTTCACAAAGATAGAAATGATGAACGTAGCAGTTAAGCTTCTACGGATTGATCTGAACCAGAAGAGCTGTGGAGTGATTACGTTACACGTCATCATAGACCAATATGCCCACCAGTAAGGACCCGTAGCGCGGTTAATGAACGCATATTGCTCATATTCAACGCCAGAGTACCAGGCAATGAAGAACTCAGTAATATACGCCACCCCTACAATAGAACCTGTCAAGGTGATTACCTTGTTCATAGACTCTACGTGCTCCAAGGTAATGTAGTGCTCCAGCTTGAATACTTTGCGGGTAATGATCATCAAGGTCAATACCATGGCAAATCCAGAGAAGATAGCCCCTGCCACAAAGTAAGGAGGGAAAATGGTGGTGTGCCATCCTGGAATCACAGAGGTTGCAAAGTCCATGGATACAATGGTGTGAACCGAAAGTACCAAAGGAGTTGCCAAACCAGCCAGGATCAAAGACACGGTCTCATAACGTGACCAATGCTTGGCAGAACCTCTCCAGTTCATACTTAGCAAAGCGTAGGCTCTGCGAGCGATTGGACCTTTTGCTCTATCACGGATGGTTGCAAAGTCAGGAATCAAACCAATGTACCAGAACACTAAGGATACAGAAAAGTAAGTACTGATCGCGAACACGTCCCAAAGGAGCGGTGAGTTAAAGTTAACCCACAAAGAACCAAAGGTGTTAGGCAAAGGAAGTACCCAATAGGCTAACCAAGGGCGTCCCATGTGCAATACCGGGAACATGGCCGCGCAGATTACTGCGAAAATGGTCATTGCCTCGGCGGCGCGGTTGATGGAAGTTCTCCATTTCTGGCGGAACAACAACAAGATGGCAGAGATCAGGGTACCGGCGTGACCGATACCTACCCACCATACGAAGTTGGTGATGTCCCATGCCCAACCTACGGTTTTATTTAATCCCCATTCGCCAATACCAAACCAAAGGGTGCGGTACACAGAATAGATAAAGATTCCAAGGAAGACCAAAGAAACCCCGAGGGCCATCATCCAACGGACGTTCGGCTTGGCTTCCACCTGCCGACATACGTCCTCCGTGATGTCTGCATAAGTTTTACCCCCAGTTACTAAGGGCTCTCTTATCGGAGATACGTGCTGCATATTTCGTTCTGAGTTAAGATTAAGCTAGGTTTCTGATTTTGGTTAGGTACGTTACGTTTGGCTGAGTATTCAACTCTTCCAACACGTGGAACGCACGCTCTCCTTTTTCTCTGTTCAAGATTTGTGACACTTGGCTGTTTGGATCCAGCATATCGCCGAATACAATAGCGTTGGTAGGGCAAGCCTGCGCACAGGCGGTTACAACCTCTCCATCTTTTGGACGGCGGCCTTCTTTCTTGGCCTCCAACTTGCCAGCTTGGATACGCTGAACACAGAAAGAGCATTTCTCCATTACTCCGCGTGAACGGACAGTCACGTCAGGGTTCAACACCATTTTGCCCAAGTCGTTGTTCATGTTGTAGTCGAACTTGTCATTGTTGGCATAGTTGAACCAGTTGAAACGACGCACTTTGTATGGACAGTTGTTAGCGCAGTAACGAGTACCCACGCAACGGTTGTACACCATTTGGTTCAAACCTTCTGAACTGTGCATAGTGGCAGCAACCGGGCAAACCGTCTCACATGGAGCGTGGTTACAGTGCTGGCAAAGCATTGGCTGGAAGATAACGGTTGGGTTCTCTGACGGATCCTCCATTTTCTCAAAACCTCCGTTCTCACGGGTGGCATCACTGCTGTAATAGCGGTCAATACGCAACCAGTGCATCTCACGACGGTTCAACACTTCTTGCTTACCTACCACGGCCACGTTGTTTTCTACCTGGCAACCAATAGTACAGGCACCGCAGCCAATACAAGAGTTCAAGTCAATGACCATACCCCAATGGTGGTCTTTGTACTCATAGTCTTGCCATAAAGAAACGGCTTGTGGTTTCTGCGGTCCTTCTGGCGTAGCGATACGAATGTATTCAGTTACGCTCTTAGGATCTTTTTGATATTGCTTAAGGGTTGACTCCTGCACTACAATACGGCCCATAACAGTATGGTGCGTTTGTGTTTGTGCAATTGGCTTGTCAGCGCCTACTTTTTCTAATGTTACCGTGTTGGCATACACCAAACCGTTGTCAACAACAGACACCAAAGGATACACATTGGCTCCTACGTTGTTAGCTGCCTGGCCTGCATGCGTACGGCCATATCCTATGGCAATACCCACAGTTCCTTTGGCCTGACCTGGCTGTACCAACGCTGGCAACTCAATAGACTTGCCTTTTGCTGTGATTCTAAGGATGTCATTTTGTTCTACGTCCAACTCCTTCGCCATGGCTTGAGAGATAGTTACGTAGTTATCCCAAGTGGCTTTGGTGGTTGGGTCAGACATTTCCTGCAACCATGGGTTATTGGCCAATTGACCAGCACCAATCGCTACTTTCTCATAAATGGCTAGCTCAACGTTTTTACCAGCGGCGCGGGCAACTTTGTTGATGCTTACACCAGCCGCAGCCAAGGTCATAGGAGCCGCTGCAGCCGTAGGCTCATTAGCACCAGTTGAACCAGTAGCCACACCATCGTGCACCGCTTTGTTCCAGCCTTCGCCTCCGCCTACTACGCCAGACCAAGTGCGTTGGATGACGGTGTAATAGTCAGAAGTAGAACCTGCCCACTTCAATAGGGAATCTTGGGCCTGTCTGGTTTTGAAGATGGTAGAGATAGCCGGTTGGGCTAAGCTTAGGAACCCTTTCTTAGGCTCAAAGTCATTCCATGACTCCAGGAAGTGGCTATCTGGACAGATGTAATCCGCTAGGATAGAGGTTTCATCTGCTCTATCTGCGAAAGAGATTTTAAGACCTACTTTCTTAAGGCCTGCTACTACTTGCTGGCTTAATGGGTGATCATACACAGGGTTTGCGCCGTAGAAAATCACGGCTCCAACAGAACCTGCGTTCATGTCGTTGATTAAACGCAACATGCGGGCATCATCTCCCTGGCGCACGTAAGATGGGGCGCTGGTATTGATGGTTGCTCCGTTAGCCCCCAAGGCATTGTTGATGGCAGTCACCAACGTCTGCACAGCTGCGTCATTTGAATCTGAAACTACCAAGGCAGCGCCTCTATTGGCCAATAATTCTTTGGCAGCTGCCTCCACTTGCTTGGCTGCGGTGGTGGAAGGTGCCTGGATGGCTCCTCCGCCAGCCACTGCATTATACAAGGCAGCCGCAACAGCCCCGTATTCAGATGGCTTTACAGGAACCCGCACATCAGCGTTGGCACCTGTCAATGAAAGGAAGCTTTCAAACTGGAAGTGACGAGACATGGTTGGATTGTCTGCTGTCACCTTCCGGTTAGTGATGTATTGCTTAGAATATTCAGTGGGAGAGATCCATGACCCTAAGAAATCAGCCCCCAAAGACACAATCACTTTGGCTTTGCTGAAATCGTACCCTGGCACTACACCTCCGTTGGCTTTTAATAAGGCTGAAGCTGAATTAGCATCATACGTTACATGTTCAAAGCCAGGGAACTGGGCACCAAACTCACGGATAACAGATTTTGTGCTTGGGCTGATAATGGTGTTGGACACCAATACTACCTTACCTCTAACGCCAGACAACTTGGTTCTTATCTCCTGGTCTACTTGTGACCATGTGGCTGCTTTACCAGCAGCAGTTGGTCCTTGCAGACGGGCGTTGTCATACAAGCTCAGCAAAGATGCCTGGGAGCGTGCGTGCGTACCGCCTTTGGTAATAGGAGAAAGGTTGTTGCCTTCAATTTTGATGGGACGTCCCTCACGGGTCTTCACCAGAATGGAGTTGTAGATGTCTCCATTGAAATAGGTAGAGGCATACCAGTTGGCAACGCCCGGTTCTACTTCTTCCGGCTTGTTCAGGTAAGGGATAGCCTTGCGCACTGGAGCCTCACAGGAAGCCAAAGTAGTGGCAGCAATACCAAAACCTAAAAGTTTTAAGAAATCACGACGTGGAGCCACATCTGCAGATCTTTCACTGCCGCTGGCCTCACTTACTGGCAGGAACTCAGGAAACTCGTCATGAGCGTGCTTTTGGAATTCTGGAGTGTTGTTTAACTCCTCTACCCCTCTCCAGTATTTAATTGTTTCTTGCATATAGTTCAAAAACTCAAATTCAGGATGGATATGTAGTGATTAGTAGTGGCACTTAGAACATTCTGTACCACCGTTAGACGCAACTACAAAAGCGCCTTTAGATTGCTTTTCATGCAACTTCACCAAGTTGTCATAGTAAGCGTTGCCCTCTGTATTCAGAGGCGTGTTGCGGTGACAGTCAATACACCAGCCCATTGTTAATGGAGAGAACTGTGCTACCACTTCCATGGTCTCAATAGGACCGTGGCAGGTCTGGCACTCAATACCGCCCACTTTGGTATGCTGAGAGTGATTGAAGTAAGCCAGGTCAGGCAGGTTGTGTACACGCACCCACTCAATAGGCTTGTTGTTTTCAATGGCGCGGTAGATTTTCTGAATCTCTGGAGACTCCTTCTTGATCTGGCTATGGCAGTTCATACAGATGTTGGCAGAAGGAATATTCGCGCTACGGCTCTTGTAAACAGATGTGTGACAGTAGTTACAGTTGATCTGGTGGTCACCAGCGTGCAACTTATGAGAGAAGGCAATTGGTTGCTTTGGCGCATATCCTTGCTGAATACCAATCCCCATCACTTTGTCAATGGTCAGGTCCAACACCACCACTACCAAGATCAACCCTACAATAACGCGAACTGCTTTAGACTTATAGATGTTAGCGAAGTTAGTACGCTGCTCCAGCATTTCCTGCTCAGAACCGGTCAAATCGCCTTTGTTTTTCAGGTAGCCTTTTAATACAGAGGCAATGATCAACAAGGTAATCACCAACACAATCAGAACCACCACCAAAGCTACCAGGATAATATCCATGTAACCTCCTACGGCGCCAACGGCATTCTCACCAGTGTTTTTACCTGGCTCGGCACCTGGTACACCTTCGTTTCCTGCGGCAGCTGCCGGGGCGGCGGCGCTCTCCTGCTTGATGTAGGCAACAATAGAGTTGATCTCTTCATCAGAGAAAGCAAAAGATGGCATTTGCTGCTTGGCATATTTCTCATATACGGCAACGGCATCCTTGTCTCCGCTTTGAATCAGGGCGCTGGAGTTTTTAATCCATTTCTGCAACCAAGGCAGCTTTCTTCTTTCATGGACATTTTTCAGACCAGGGCCAACCACCACTTCATCCGTAACCGAGTGACACTGCACACAGTTATTTTTGAATAGGGTAGCACCTGCGTCAACCACTCCTGGATTTTCTGTAGGCAGAGCGCCTGCAGAAGCGGCACCCGCGGCCGGAGCCGTTGAACCTGGGGTCACCCCTGCCGCTCCAACATTGGCCTCCTGCTGCGCAAATACAGTGGTCAGGGCAAAGAAGAAGAGGATAAAAGGGAGGAAGAAGGTATATTTTGCTCTCTTTTTGCAGCTAATCATAGCTAAAATATAGTGTTAAGTATGGTGAAAGTACATTACGGGCACAAACTTACTACCCGCTAGGCATTAATCAAACTCAATATAGCTTATTTTTGACGTATCCAGATAGCCTCCATTTTACCCCTCTGCTAAACCCTAAAAACCACCATTTTAGGCCAATTTTCAACTATTTAGAAATTGTATAAATTACTTTCAAGCCCCCGTTTACATGGCGCAAACGTAACATTTTCTGCAAAACTCAGACAGCCCTCCCCCATTCCCTCAATGACAAGAATCATCCGGCTTGCTGTTTTGCATCTCCCTTTAGTTTGCCTGCGGGTTAATTAGGCAGTTCGCCACGCCTAATTTCGTTTTTGGGCAATTTTTCCTAGAACAGGGCAAAACGAACATCTTCCGTAGTCTATTATATATGGTGTCTCTAAGATTTCCTAATTCCCTCACCAAAGAGTAGAAAGGAGTTGTTTGTATAATAATGAATTGCTCAGTACCTTTGCACCTCGAACCAAAAACTATTTCTTAAAAGAATGGCTTTAAAAAATTACGAAACGATCTTCATCATGACCCCGTTGTTGAACGAGGTGCAGATGCAGGAAACGGTCGAGAAGTTCAGACAGGTGCTTAAGGAAAATGGCGCCGACATCATCCATGAAGAGAACTGGGGTCTTAAAAAACTGGCGTATCCAATCCAGAAAAAGAACACCGGCTTCTATCACTTGGTAGAGTTCACTGCCCCTGGCACTGTGGTTGATTCTTTGGAGTTGGCGTATCGCCGCGACGAGAAAATCATCCGCTTCTTGACTACAGCCCTAGATAAGCACGCAGTTGCTTACAACGAACGTCGTAGAAACGGCGAATTCAAATCAGCCAAAAAAGAGAAGGAGGCTCCTCAAGCGTCATGAGTTTAGTAAACGAAAAAATCCACAAGCAAGACACGCGCAAGAAATACTGCCGTTTCAAGAAGAACGGTATCCAGTATATCGACTACAAAGACGGTAACTTCTTGCTGAAATTTGTGAACGAGCAAGGCAAATTGTTGCCTAGACGTTTAACTGGTACCAGCTTGAAATTCCAGCGTCGTGTATCACAAGCAGTAGCCCGTGCCCGTCACCTGGCTATTTTACCTTATGTAACTGATTCTTTAAAATAGGAGGTAAATCACGATGGAAGTTATTCTAAAAGATGACGTTAAAGGCGTTGGCTATAAAAATGATATCGTTGTAGTGAAGCCAGGTTTTGGCCGCAACTACTTGATCCCTCAAGGTCTTGCCGTAATGGCAACTCCTTCTGCCCGCAAAGTAGTAGCTGAGAACGTTCGTCAGGTAGCACACAAAGCTGAAAAGATTCAGAACGATGCGCAAGACCTGGCCAACCGCATTGGTGAAACCGTTCTTTCTATTCCGGCTAAAGCTGGTGAGACCGGTAAAATCTTTGGTGCTGTAACCTCTCTGCAAGTTTCTGAGGCTCTTAAGGCTCTTGGATACGACGTAGACCGCAAGCGCATTGACTTTGACCAAGAGGTAAAGTCTTTGGGCGAGTACACTGCCACTTTGAACCTACACAAAGAAGTGAAGCACCAAATCCGTTTCAACGTAGTTGAGGCGTAAGACCTGCTAGCTTTAGATAGTATAAACCTCCTGCCCTCCAAGGCAGGAGGTTTTCTTTTTATTACCCAACCCAGAAATCCCATGGCGGCATACAAGGCACTCATCTTTGATTTTGACGGCACACTCTGTGCCACCAGAGACTCAATTCTGTATAGCTTTGAGAAGACCTTTGCCCATTACCAAGCCACTGCACCGGCGGCAGAAGCCGTCATGCAGGCCGTAAGTACCGGCGCCAGCCTTCCTAATATTCTTCCGCAGCTGCACCCTGTCTTACCGCAAGAAGAACTACAAGAATGGGTGACTACCTACCGCCACATCTACTCTACAGAAGGCACCAAGTTCACTACTCTATTCCCGGGCACGGAACAGCTTTTGCAAACGGCCCACGCCACAGGACACATCTGTATTGTCATTAGCAACAAAGGCCAGCGCGCCATAGAAGAAGCCTTGACAAAATATCATATTGCTGGGTACTTTGACCTGGTCATTGGAGACGACCCAAAGGTACCAATTGAGAAAAAGCCTCATCCCATGGCCTTTCAGGAATTAATTGTCCCCCGCTATCCGCATGTACAACCCCAGCAGTTTCTTATGATTGGAGACACCCATGCAGACCTGGGCTTCGCTAACAATGCCGGGATAGATGCTTGCTGGGCCGCCTACGGGTATGGCGACCAAGACCTGTGCCTGGAGCAGGCACCCAGGTATATCATCAGGCAGCCTTTAGACGTTAAGAATATCCTGTAAGGCTGAAACACTTCAAATACACCTATTGTTATTCAGCTAAAATCAGAGGCATATGCAGTTCAGGACAGAGCTATTCCCTACTCTCAGCCCACATCCCATCTCTCTTGACCAGGGCGTGATGACCCTGGGTTCCTGCTTCTCAGATGGGATGGGCCAGCAGCTGCAACAGTACAAGGGTAGAGCGCTGGTTAACCCCTTCGGGACGGTGTTTAATCCGCTGTCTGCTCATGCCCTCCTCACCAGAAGCATTACCTACAATACCCAAGACCTGCACACGGGTTTGGTAGAACGCGAAGGCCTCTGGTTTCACTATGACTTCCATTCCTCTTTCTCCCATTCACAAGCAGAAGGCCTGTTGGCACAGCTTACGGAGGCCATTGAACAAACGCATCGTTTTCTGGAAAAGACGCGCGTGCTGCTGTTAACCTGGGGCACCGCTTTTGTATATGAGCGATTGGATACTGGCCAGCCGGTCTCCAACTGTCACAAAATACTGCAGAAGCAGTTTACCAAGCGGCTTCTTACGGTAGAAGAGATTCTGCAAAGTTTTCAGCAGATGCAACAGCTTCTCCAGGCCAGTTTCCCAGCTGTGAAGACGGTCTTAACCGTGAGCCCGGTGCGCCATGCAAAAGACACCCTGGTGTTGAACAGCGTCAGTAAAAGCACTCTAAGATTGGCGGCCCACGTAGCACAAGAGCAAATGGAACACGTTTCCTATTTCCCGGCGTATGAACTGTTACTTGATGATTTAAGAGATTACCGCTTTTACGGCTCAGATTTGTTGCATCCTTCCCCCATTGCTGAGGCTTACATTTGGGAGAAATTCGCGGCAGCCTTCCTGGACCAGGAGTTCAACCAGTTTATTAAGACGTGGCAGCAGATTCAGCGGGATTTGGCACATCGGCCTTTTCAGCCAGAGAGCCAGAGCCATCAACGGTTCCTACATCAGCTTCTGGCTAAACTACAATCTCTGGCAGAGAAGGTAGATGTACAGACTGAGATAGAATTTGTAAAAAGTCAAATCAAAAATAGCTAATGATCGTTTTTGGCTTGTTTTCTGGAAAAGAGACCAAAAACAGCTGTTGAGAACGGCCACCATTAAGTACAAAATAACTCTTCCCGAGGAAATTGTCCAGTTTTTATCTTTTCATAAAGGAGAATGCTTTTTAGTCTCGCAAGTCGCCCAGATACTCCATTCCTAAAAAATAGTTTATCATTCTAAAAAGAATCTAATAAGGCTAAAGAAAGAATATTACACTTAAACCCTCATTTTGAGGCTTTTCGCTTCATTACCCACTTTCACCTCATTGTACTTTTAAAGTATTATTCCCAATTTTGTAATGCCATAACAGCCCCGGCTGCCATTGGTAACCAACTCATACTGTACCTACAAACCCTTTAGAAGTGAAGAAGCTAATTTTGTTGGGTGGTTTGTGGCTAACCTGTGCCGCTACTGCTTTCTCCAATGATGGAAACGATTACTGGGAGCGTCTAAACCGCACGCATCCAGAGGCCAACCTGACCTCTATTTTGAACTCCAAAACGGGGTCTAAAGACAAGAGCGTAGCCGGTTACCGCCTATCTGTAAAATATGATGGCAAGTTTAGAGCCATCAGCGCCGACAATCTTTTGCTGCTGGAAAGCCAAGGCATGAAAAAAGGCGAGTTGAGAGCCTACAAGTATGAGATTCTGTTCCTTTCTGAAGGCCAGGAACTGTGGCTGCCCATGAAAACCATCATGGTAGAGCAGTTACAGTTGGAGTTGCAGAAAGATGAGCCGGTGTTGTTGTACACGACTGTTTTAGAGAACCCAGAACAAGAAGACTTCCGCCAGGTAACGCTCCTGGTACAAGACTTTAACCCAGAGGTGAACTAATCAACTTCTATTTACGGGCGGTTTTTACGACCTTTGTCACAAACGGCCCGCTTTGACTCCTGAACTAGAATTTCAATTACCCATAGATGACGTCCCTGAACGGGTTACCCTGTTCGCGGACGTCATTTTGCCTTTGCCCCTGCCCAAGCTCTACACTTACCGCATTCCCTACCAGATGAATGACGAGGTGCTGGTGGGCGCGCGGGTATTGGTGCAGTTTGGGTCTAAGCGGGTGTTGAGTTGCGTGGTGGCCAGAATCCATGAGCAGCCCCCGGCAGACTATCAGGCCAAATACCTGTTAGAAGTCATTGATGAGAAGCCCGTAGTCACAGAGCCCCAGCTCAAGCTCTTCCTCTGGATGGCCGACTACTACCTTTGCACCCTAGGCGAGGTCATCAATGCGGCACTGCCTTCTGCCCTGAAACTGAGCAGCGAGTCCAAGATTCAGTTGCACCCAAACTTCAAGGAAGAAACCAATGAGTGGCCATTGTCTGGGCATGAAGAGAAAATCATCTTCGCGCTAAAGCAGAAACCTCATCTCACGTTCACCGAAGTGGGCAGTCTGCTGCAGCTCACCAGTTTCCATAAGATCATCAAGTCGCTATTGCTCAAAGAAATCATCATCATTTTTGAGGAGATAGCAGAGAAATATGCGCCCAAGGTGGTAAAGAAGCTCCGGCTGGCGCCCATGTTCACTGAGGACGAGGAAACCTTAGAGGAACTGTTCAACCAGCTAGCTTCCAAACCCAAGCAACTAGATGTACTGCTCAAGTACGTACAACTGGTGCCTCTGCTGCAGGACATGCATACCAATGAGGCGGGCATAGATAAGAACATCATCACGTCAAATCCGCATTTGTCGCTTTCGGCTATCAATACCTTATTAAAGAATGGGGTACTGGAGCAGTTTGACATGGTGGTGAGCCGTTTTCCAATGGTAGAGCGCGGGCCCTACGTCATGCCAGAACTGTCTACTGCGCAGGCGGCTGCCCGTGATGGCGTCTTGGAGAACTTCGCGCAAAAAGACACGGTGCTGTTGCATGGCATCACGGGCAGCGGTAAAACCGAAATCTACATAGACCTCATTCAGAAAGCGGTAGAAGCCGGCGGACAGGTCCTGTATCTTTTACCGGAGATTGCCTTGACTGCCCAGATTGTGACCAGGCTCAAGCGCGTGTTTGGGGATAGGCTGGGCGTGTACCATTCCAAGTTCTCAGACAACGAGCGCGTAGAAGTGTGGAACGGTATTCTGTCGGGGCGTTTTCAGGTGGTGATTGGGGTGAGGTCCTCGGTGTTTCTGCCGTTCCATGGCCTCTCCCTGATCATTGTAGACGAAGAGCATGAACCTTCTTACAAGCAGCATGAACCAGCGCCGCGCTACAACGCCCGCGAGGTAGCCTTGATGATGGCCCAGTTTCACGGCGCTAAAACGCTGCTGGGCTCGGCCACGCCTTCCATTGAGAGCTATTACCACAGCCTGAGCGGCCGCTGGGGACTGGTTACGCTTACAGAGCGCTTCGGCGAGGCCACGCTTCCTCAGATTGACTTGATAGACGTACGCCAGGAAGGCCTCAAGAAGAACATGCTCAGCCACTTCTCCCAAAAGCTGGTTCATAGCATTGAAGACACGCTGCACAAAAAAGAACAGGTCATCTTGTTCCAGAACCGACGTGGCTACGCCCCCTTTATAGACTGCAATGAATGCGCCTGGATTCCCAAGTGTAAGAACTGCGCCGTCTCGCTCTCCTATCACAAGTTCTCCAATGAGCTGCGCTGCCACTACTGCGGCTATACAGAGCGCAAGCCCAATGACTGCCCGGCCTGCGGCTCAACCATGCTCAAGACCGTGGGCTTTGGCACGGAGAAGATAGAGGACGAACTCAAATTGCTCTTACCGCAGGCCCGCATCCAGCGCATGGACCTGGACACCACCAAGAAGAAGAACAGCCACCAGCAGATCATTGAAGACTTTGAGAACCTGCGCACCGATATTCTGGTGGGCACCCAGATGGTGACCAAGGGCCTGGACTTTGAACACGTGAGCCTGGTGGGCATCCTGAGCGCTGACAGCATCATCCACTTCCCGGATTTCAGGGCGCATGAGCGGGCGTTCCAATTGTTTGTGCAGGTAAGCGGCCGCGCCGGCAGGAAAGGAAAGGCGGGCAGAGTATTAATTCAGACGGCCAATCCCAACCAGCCTATCTTCCAGAAAGTGATTGAGAATGACTACCTGGGCTTGTATGAACAGGAGATTGCCGAGCGACAGAAGTTCCGGTATCCGCCCTTTGTGCGCATCATCCAGATTACCATCAAGAACCCAGAGGCCCGGCCCGCTGAGAATGCCGCCATTGCCCTGGCCAAAGACTTGGGTGACCGCCTGGGAAGGAAATCTGTACTAGGTCCAGAGGCGCCGCATATCTTTAAGATACGCAACCAGTTCTTGCAGGAAATCCACATCAAGCTGGACCGGGACAGCGGTAACCTTAAGTTCACCAAGAAGCAGATTCAGGAAGCGGTCTTCCAACTCACCCAAAACAAGGAGTTCAAGAATACGCGTGTGGTCCTGGACGTAGACCCGGCCTAAGCCAACCTACATCTTTCAGAAAAAGAAGTGGTTACCTGTCTCCTTGTCCTGGCGATGGTGACATGGCACCCAATTCACTCCTTTTAGAACGCTAAACTATTCCAAGGTTCAGCTTCATTATTCCGTTTTTAGGCTCTTTTCTGGAAAAGAGTCTAAAAACGAATCCGGTTCATCTCACTTTTTTTGCGTCTTATCCCGCCTTTGTCCGTCTTCATCCTGAAATACGGCTTTTAACATTTTCTTAACTTCTTGATAAGCAACGTTTTTCTGAAATTTGCATCTATATAATCAGAAACGCTACCGCAACGGGAGCCTCCTTCTAAAGAAAATTTTAAAAAAATTATACAAGTACTACTATGAAAATGTCAATCACTACCATCGTTTCCTGCTTAGCAGTTTGTTTAAGTGTAACCGTAGCTCCTGCGTTTGCCGGCAACACGCCAAGCGGTCCTACTACCCGCACTACCAAAGTATTCCAGCAGGTGTTGGCCACAGAGAACCTACGCATCCTTTCCCTGGAACTAGCCCCAGGCGAGCAACTGGATTTCCACACGTCACCAGAGCAGGAAGCCTATGCCGCCTCTGCCGGCACCTTGCGCATCACAGACGCAGACGGTGCTCAGAAAGAAGTAGACGTGAAAGCCGGCGACCGCCTGTGGGGAGACCTCTCTTACTTCCAGAATGTGAACACTGGTTCCAAGACGTTAAAAATCATGCTTCTGGAGCGCGCCAAGTAAGCTTTCAGATTTTTTTAAGCTTATTTCCATATCAACTTAAACCTTAGGTTTTTACGCCCGTAAAACTAAGACATTCACACTCTATTTCAGCTTAAAAGTAGTCATTTGCTATCCGCTTGCGCTCTGGCTTAGACTACTTTTAAGCTATTTTTTTGCCCATTCTAAACTGGCCGGTGCCTGCCTCCGGACCCATAGAATCCCTAAAGAATTCCGGTTTCACAACCCTTCCCTTCTCACGTTTTACCGGATGGCCTCTTCTGACTGGTAACTGTCTGTTAAACATAAGATAGGCAAAGAAAAAGGCGATGGGACAAGGGCCATAGAAACAGGCCACCCGGTTCACGCCAGCTATGTCCGGTTCACTCCGGTTTAGTCTCGGTTCAGTAGGGAATTGGCCCGCTTCCTCTGCTTTGGGTTGTGAACGCGCCAAGAGCCCTGCATCTTTGTATCACCAATCAGGACCACAACCACTGGATTCCCTCTTCAACGGTTGCTTTCCCTAGGTACTTGATAGGTTACTGGCTTAAGCAGTACAAAAAATTAAGGTTTTGTTAGAGTTTTGTTTGTTAGTTTGGTGTGAGGAGCCCGGATTTTGTCCGGGCTTTCATTCTTTCCGACCCTCCCGATTTTCCCTTCCTTTTCTTTCGTTTTTCGCCTCTTTTCTGTAAAATAGCCTGAAAACGCGCCTGCTGTTAGGCCATCTACCTGTTCTCTATGGCTTGGATTAAAATCTTTGAAAGCGAGGCGGCTGCAAAGTCTGCCATTCCGGTTACCAAAGCCAGGGCGGTAGTGGTGCAAGGCCAAGAGATTTGCGTGGCTCATACCGCCGCCGGCCTGTTTGCCGTAGACAACGTCTGCCCTCACCTAGGCGATGCCCTCAGCCGCGGCACCACTAACTACCTCAATGAGATCATCTGCCCCTGGCACAGCTACCGTTTCCACCTGCAGACCGGCGAGGAATGCCGCGGCCGCACCCAACCCTTGAAGAGATATGCCCTGGAAACCCGCGAAGACGGCCTATACGTAGAGGTGCCAGAACCTACTCCTGCTTAACATTCGTTTTTGGCTTCTTTTCCAGAAAACAGGCCAAAAACGGTACTCGCATAAAAAAGGCTCACCAAAACTAGGTGAGCCTTTTCTGCAAGAATCGTGTGTCTTATGTCCTTTGTATTATATCAAAGACTATTGACCCACTAGGAACACGGCGTTGCCAAACATGAGCTTGCCGCCCTGCCAGAACGCCCTGAACAAAGGATTGTCCAGCAGGTAGACCACCTGGCCTCGGCCCATTTCCTGTACGCCCAGTACCAAGCCGTTTTCTAGTTTTTCTGATACGTTGGCCCCCACAAAACCCGTGGCGGCGGCTGGTTCTTTGATTACGCCCACGTTCCAGCCATCTTTCAGGTACTGCGGCAGGTTGTTGGTTCTTACCAGAGCCGTATAGATACCGCCATACCCAAAGGCCAGTGGATGGGTATTGTCCAGGGCCACTCTAAACACAGAGCCTTGCACTTCCTCAGAGATGGATTCCCGCTCGCGGTTGGCGTATTTTTTCAAGTCTGCTTCTGTGGGTGCCCTTTTAGCCGAGGTAGAATCTACGGCTCTCTTCTTAAGCGAGAAATCAGGCTTGTCGGCTAAAAAGTTGGCGGCGCTTTCCAGGGCAATCAGTCTGCCGCCAGCGCGTACCCAGTCCTTCACCTTGTTCATGGTCTTTTCCTCCAGAATGCGGCCGTAATTACCGGTGGGTAGAATAAGCACGTCAAACTCATGCAGCGGCACGTTGGCAAAGTAGTCACTGCCCAATACAGTCACCGGGTAGCCCAACTGCTGCTCAAAGAAATGCCAGATCTCCCCGAAACCGTAAGCAGAAACGCCTTCGCCGGTCAACAGCGCTACTCTTGGAGCTTTAATGTACCGGATGTTCCTAGATCCGAAGTCGCCGCCGCTGGTCACAAAACCGGTGGTAGACGCCGTTAATTTAATTCCTAAAGAGTCGGCGGCTTTGGTTACGCGTTGGTCAAAGGCCGCGCCCAGGTTCTCATTGCCGGTTCTGGTGATGATGAGCGAGCCAGCGGCAAAGGTCTCTTTGTTCTGCACGAAGGGCACCTCGGTATAACGCACCCGCACGTTGGCTTTCAAGAGAGCGGCCAGAAACCGCATGTCCTGCACGCCGTTCCAATGCGCCAGATAGGCATAGGCTCCGTTAGAAACAGGATTAGCCACCGCCGCAGCAGGCTTGGTGTCTTTCATGCCAATTCTGGAGGTAAAGGCTGCGCCTTTCAAACCATAGGCGTACGGCAAGGCCCACGCCGTGATGTCATAGGTTACTGAATCTTCCAGGCGGGCGCTGGGGTCAAACAATACGTTGAGCAAGGTTGATTTTGGCTGATAAGAACTGATGACCAAATCGCCGGCCTCGTATTTCACGCTCTCGGTTTTGCCGTTCTGGTAATTGAAGCCTTTGGCGCTGCCCCCGTTGCTGGCGTACCCGTACTTGATCTGCTGACGGTCCAGGTAGTCAGTTAATTCCCGTACGCGTCCTTCTTCGCCCTTCATCTTAAACACGTAGCTGCGGTAGGTGCCAAAGGGCTTGGTCTGGCTGTCTGAGAAGAACTTCTTGAACTCCTTCACTACTTGCTCCTGCTTGTCTGAGATGGCCTCAATGGTGGCTAAGCTGGCGGTGTAGTGGTGGGCAATGCGGTCACTCAAGGTAAGGCTGTCGCCGTCTGATTTCTGGATGACCACGCCCGCTCTGCCTGAACCGCCCTGCTCATAGGTCATGGCAATGGCGCCCTGGTAGGTAGGCCAGGTATCACCGTAGCTTGGGTAGAACAAGTCAAAGCTCTCGCGGGTGAAGTACAGCCAGTTGTTCTTGTCAAAATATTTGCGGTTGTACTCGCCCATGACGCCCTGGAACTCGCGCTGCCAAGGGGTGATGGCATCATGGTATGGTTTGGCAGACGGCGCGAAGTAATACGGATTGTCTACGCCCTGCTCATGAAAGTCTGCGTGAAGTTGGGGCAGCCATTGGTTGTACACCACGCCGCGCTGCTTGGACTCAATCTGCGTCTGCCAGGCCCAGTCACGGTTCAGGTCAAAGTAATAGTGGTTGGGGCGTCCGCCGGGCCAGGGCTCATTGTGCTCCCAGGCCCACGGCGAGGCATTGGGCTGTTGGTTACGGGCTCTGTTGTACCACTGAGTGTAGCGCTCCCGGCCGTCTGGGTTCACGCACGGGTCCAGAATGACCACGGTATTTTCCAGCCACTTCTGGGTCTGCGCATTTTTAGGGTCCAGCAAATCATGCAGCACCTGCAACACCGCCTCAGAACTCACAGACTCATTGCCGTGAATATTGTAGCTCAGCCAGACAATGGCCGGCTGCTTGCCTCCGGTAGGCTGGCCGGCCATAAGACCGGCGTTCTTTAAATTGTTGGTGCGTATCTCCTCCAGGCGCTGCATGTTGGCGGCAGAAGAAATGGTGGCCAGCAGCAACGGTCGGTTCTCATAGGTCTTGCCGTAGGTCTGCAGCTTCATGGTGGCAGGATTCTGCGCGGCCAGGTAAGTCACATAGTCTACCAGACGGCCATGGTAGGTGAACTGGTCACCTAGCTTGTAACCCAGAAACTGCTCAGGCGTCTGTAGCGTTTGGGCTCCACTCACATGCGCCCAGCATAGAAACAAGCCCAGGAAGAACCCAAACTTGCTGCGAATATTTATCATAGAAACAGATAAGGAAGTGTAGAATGATTGTCAGAAACTAAGCTCCAAAGTCCGAAAAAATTGGCAGACCACCAACCCTTCGTTTTTAGCCCCTTTTACGCAAAACAGGCCAAAAACGACCACCCCATCCTCCTAAAACCAAGAGGCTCTGCCTTGCTCCCCAGCCTACCATGAAGAGTGTTCATAACTTTAGAAGTTTAAGTAGGGGAAACTGTACAAATCCTTGTCTAGAAATAGAACATACCTCGTATACAGGGGAAGTTTCAAAAGCCTCACATTTACTCATCACCACAAAATCAGTCACTATGAAATTAACCAAAGTACTCTTCCTATTTCTGGCCAGCGTCTCTATGCTTGCCACCAGCTGTTCAGATGACGACGATGAGAACACCCCAGGGGTAACCGATGATTGCGTACTCACCTCAGCCACTTCTACAGAGGACGGCGTTACGTTCACCTCTACGCTGGGCTATGACAATGACCGCAGAATTTCTTCTGTGAAGATGGAAGGCGATGACCCTATTGAAGGAACGGTGACCTACAGCAACGGCAAGCCCGCTAAGTTTGACGCACCTGTCAGCCCCTTCGGGTTTCCTGGGTTTATTGAATACGTTTACAACAATGCCGGGCAGCTTTCTCAGATGAACGGATTCGTCTCTCTTTTACCAACCTCGCCGGTACTTCGCTATGCCTTTGAATACAATTCAGCGGGGCAGGTGACAAAAAGCACCACGTTTTTAAATACCAATCCCACGTCGCCAAGCGCAAGCTTAGAGCAAGTTGAATACTCCACTTTTACCTATGACGCCAATGGCAATATTTTAAAGAAAATGGACTATTCTGGCACTGGAACGGGCACGTTGGAGCTGACCACTGATTACACCTATGACAGCAACGTAAACCCAATCAATGCCTTAGAGAAGCTTGTAAGCGGCTACAGCACCCCTAATAACATCTTAACTGCTGTTGTGAAAGATGCAGAGGGCAATGTTCTGCAAGGTGATTCTTATAGCCGTGTGTACAAGTACAATGCTAATAACTACCCTACAGAATATACAGAGACAACGCAAAATGGTGTAGTTACTACCTATAAAGCTAGCTATAACTGTAAATAAATAGTGCTTATCACCAGTAGAAGCCCGCCTCTTATTCTAGGAGGCGGGCTTTTTTTTAACGTCGTTGCCAACCCAGGGCAATGAAGCCTCCTGCCAAGAGACTTGGCACCAGAGATGGAACGCGTTTTTGGCCTCTTTCTCAGAAAATAGCCCAAAAATGAATGTTGCCCACTAGGGCAGAATTCTCTAATTTGAGGCACCAACACTAACAAACCCCTTACCTATGAAACTACTCCTTTGGCGCTGCCTGCTGCTCATGCTGGTCCTTTCCGGCAGCCTGGCCCAGGCCCAGACGCTCACAGACTCGGCTTACATCAGGGAAAATTACCTCAAAACCGAACACCAGATACCCATGCGCGATGGCACCAAGCTGTTCACGGTGGTGTACGCTCCCAAAGACAAAAGCCAGAAATATCCCATTATGATGAACCGTACGCCCTACTCAGTGGCCCCCTACGGAGCAGACAAGTACAAGACCAGCATAGGACCGTCTTCAGACATGCTCCGCGAAGGCTACATCTTCGCCTACCAGGACGTGCGCGGCAAGTACATGAGCGAGGGAGATTTTGTGAACATGGCGCCCATCAAAACCAAGAAGGGCAAGAAAGACACAGACGAAAGCACCGATACCTATGACGCCATAGCCTGGCTGGTGAAAAACGTGCCTAACAACAACGGCCGCGTAGGCCAGTGGGGCATCTCCTACCCGGGCTATTATACCACCGTGGGTCTGGTGAACAGCCATCCGGCCTTAAAAGCCTCCTCGCCGCAAGCACCCGTAACCGACTGGTTCTGGGACGATTTCCATCACCACGGCGCTTTCTTTTTGCCGCACGCGTTTAACTTTTTGAGCAGCTTCGGGCAGCCTAGGCCGCAGCCGTCTCCCACCGGTGCGCCGCGCTTCAACCATGGCACGCCAGACGGCTATGACTTCTTCCTGCGCCTGGGTCCGTTGAGCAACGCCAATGACTTGTACCTCAAAAACCAGGTCTCCTTCTGGAATGACATTGTAGAACACCCCAACTATGACAGCTTCTGGCAAGCCATGAACATACGGCCGCACCTGAACAAGGTGCAGCCCGCCGTCATGACCGTGGGTGGCTGGTTTGACGCCGAAAACTTATTTGGCGCCCTGAACACCTATAAAACCATTGAAGCAAAAAACCCGAACGCCTACAACACCCTAGTGATGGGACCCTGGTTCCATGGTGGCTGGTCCCGTTCCAGCGGCCAGACCCTGGGCAAAGTGTCTTTCTCCCAAAAGACCTCAGAATTCTACCGTCCAGAGATTGAGGCCAAGTTCTTCAGGCACTACCTGAAAGGCAGCGGCAAAGGAAAGCCAGACCTGCCCGAAGCCTACATGTACAACACCGGCGCTAACCAGTGGCGCGAGTTTGCCGCCTGGCCTCCCAAAGAAGGAAAGGAGCAGTTCCTGTACTTCGGGCCGAACGGTCAACTGAGCTTTACCAAACCCGCTACCACCGGCACTGGTTATGACGAGTTCATCTCTGACCCCAACAAGCCGGTACCGTTCTCAGAAGAAACCACCGTAGGCATGACCCGCGAGTACATGACCGATGACCAGCGTTTTGCCAGCCGCCGCCCAGACGTTCTAGTATATCAAACCGAGGTTTTGACCGAAGACGTGACCCTGGCCGGTGAAATCCTTTCGGCGCTCAACATCTCCACCACCGGCACAGACGCTGACTGGGTAGTGAAACTGATTGACGTGTACCCAGACACTGCCGTACAGAACGCCCACAATCCGGCCAACGTGAAAATGGGAGGCTACCAGCAAATGGTGCGCAGCGAGGTGTTGCGCGGCCGCTTCAGAAACAGCTATGAGAAGCCCGAGCCGTTTACGCCCAACCAAGTGACAGCCGTCAACGTGCCTCTGCAAGATATCCTGCACACGTTTAAAAAAGGCCACCGCATCATGGTGCAGGTGCAGAGCACTTGGTTTCCGCTGGTAGACCGCAATCCGCAGAAGTTTGTGCCCAACATCTACAAAGCCAAACCAGAGGATTTCCAGAAAGCCACGCACCGCGTGTACTTCAGCCCGGCGCAGCCCTCTTACCTAAAAGTGAAGGTGCTGTAGATTTCTTCATCTTTCAATGCACAAGGCCGCTCCCTCAGAAAGGAGCGGCCTTTTTGTTTTTGGTCAGTTTCCGGTAAAACAGCCCAAAAACGCTTCTTTTCAGGTGGCAGAAAAAATATTTTATTTTTTTTTCAAGAAAAGTGGTTCTTCATCTTCTCTTCATCTTGACATCCTAGTTTTGACGCAGTAATCATTTAAAACCCCTACACAAGATGAAAAAGCTAACTCTATTTGCCGCCGCACTTTTTGTTGCCGCCGCTTCTTACGCGCAGACTACTACTTCTACCACCACGGGCACTACCCAAACCACCACGCATGGCCAAACGGTAAGCACCACTGCTAAAACCACTGTTTCTGGCCAGGCCACGGTAGATGGCACCAACAAAGGTGAAGTAGTGAGCGCTGTTGCCAAAACCAAGGATGCTGGCGTTCAGAAAACGGAGAAGACGGTAAAAGCCAAACAAGAAAAGGCCAAGGCGAAAAAGCAGAAGGTAAAAGAAACCACTGCCAACACCCAAGCCGAAGCAGAGGTAAAAACCAAAGCCGAGATTGAAGCAGCTAAAGCCCGCAGAGAGGAACTGAAAGCCCAGGAGAAAGCCGCCCGCAAAGCCGCTCAAGAAACCCGCACCGAAGCCGAAGTGAAAGCAGACGCTGATGTAGCCACCGCCAAAGAAAAACAAGATACCCACGGCCAGACCGTAAGCACTACCGCCCAAACCACTACTGAGGCCGGGGTGGCCAAGGGAGAGGCCGTAAGAACGGTTGCCAAAAAAGAAACCACCAAAGTAAAACGCAGCGCCCGCCGCACTGAAGCTGGTGCCAACGCCAACGTGAAAGCCACCGGCGCCTCGCGCAGAGGCAAAGTCTCTACCGGCATTTCTACCAAAGGCGTTCGTCCGGTGAAAGTGAACACCGCTACCAGCATCCAGGTTGGTAAACAATAATCCCCCAGTCCAGGTCACTGCCGGGCAAGCGGCAGTGACCACTTTTTTCACCTAACACACCTTTCCTATGAAACTGTATCTGGCACTTATTTTGGCGTTTAATAGTTTGCTGGTGACTTCTTTTCCGGCGTATGGTGCCCCTTTGACCATACTTCTGCGGTTGCATGAACCAACAGACACGCCCAATCCGTTACCTCTCAAAGCCTAACACCCACTCAGCAAAAAAATAAAAACTGCGGCAAGACGATGCTCTTCATGTTCCCTTCATCTTGCTCTCTTATTTTTGACGTACGTATCACCCCCAACCACCCTACCCCCATGAGAAAGTTGACCTACATTCTACTAGTTCTTTTTACTGGTAACGCCACATACGCACAAGTTACAGGCCCGACCACAGACAAAACAGATACCCACGGCCAAACCGTAAGCACCGCAGCCCGGGCAACGGCATCTGGTGAAGTTTCTGCAGACGCAACCGGTAAAGGTGAATACGTGCGGGAGATGGCCCGTTCCAAAAAAGCCGAAGCCAGCCAAGCAGCCAATGCCTTTACCAAAGAAACGCAAGAAGCCGCTGCCGCTCGTTTCCAGGAGCTGTCTGAAACACAGGCATCTTTGGGAGTTAACACCCAGGTTGTCTCTCCTGAAGAAGGCGCGCTGACCAGTGAAACAGCTCTTACGGGTTCATTGCTGGCGCAAGGCAAAGGTCAGGGCAAAAGCCAGGACAAAGCCAAGGCAGAAAAGAAGGAGGTGTCTAAAGAAAAGGCTTCTGACAAGACCCAGAAAGAGCAGGACAACCATGGTAAGAAGGTAAAGGCTACAGCCCAGCAAGCCAAGGAGGACTCCAAAGAAAAAGGCCAGGACGTGAAAGAAGTGGCCAGCGCCAAACGCCAGGAGAAACCTGAGAAGGTAGAAGCTGGTGCCAAGGCAGAAGTAGAAGTGAAAGCGCCTAGATCTGCGGCCCGCCCAGGAAGAGGTGCCGCCCGGGCCGTGCAAGGTAGCGCCGCTGGGGCCACCAAAGCCGTGGGCAATGCCGCTAAAGCTGCCAAGCCGGTAAAAGTAGGCGGCAAAGTGGGCGTTGGCTCAGTGATCAAAGTAGGCAAAAACTAAAAAATACACCGTTAGCATATCCCCCAATGCTACCCGTCGCTTCTGCCCAGTGCAGAGGCGACGGATTTTTTATCCACTCACGTAACCCATGCAGATGAAAAAAGTAATTGGATTCTGTTTCCTTTTGGCGCTAAGCCTGACCTCGGCTGCCCAGACAGACAAAAACGGTTCTTCTACGGTCTCCTCAGGGCCTAGAGCCACCACCCCGGAAGACAACAAAAAAGGCTGGTGGACCCTGGGCCTTGAAAGCGCCAACAACGCCTCTTTCTATGGCCGCAACACCGCCATTCAATATCCTTACATAGCAGGCTCCCTCACCTATACCCACAAGACCGGGCTCTTCCTGTCTGTGATGTCCTATCAGTTGTTTGACACCGAGGACGTGATAGACGAGACCGATCTTTCTGCGGGCTACGCGTTTAAACTAGGCGAGCGCTTTGACGGGTCTGTGAGCTACACGCGCTTCTTCTTCGGGAAGAACACTCCTTTAATTCAGGCTGTCACTTCCAATGCCGCCACCGCTTCTGGCAACTATGACTGGAAGATCCTGTACACGGGTCTTACCACCAGCTACGTGTTTGGCGGCAGCAATGACATCTTCACCGTATTGGACAACTCGCGCTACATTCCCCTGGACCCGCTCTGGAAAGGTAAGTTCTCAGTAGGCCTGGACCCGAAGGTGAGCGTGATTGCGGGTACCCAGGAGTTTGCCGAAACCCATACCACCGTCACCCAGAACAAGAAGAAAGGCGGCGTCCTGGACCCGGTCCTGCCCATTGGCAACGGAAACGGCAATGGCAACAACGGCAGTACTACCACCACCACCACTACTACCACGTCTAAGCGCTTCAGAATCTTGAACTATGGCTTGCGCGTGCCGTTGGTGGTGAGCGTGGGTAATTTTGAGTTTGAGCCGGCTTACCGGTATGCCATTCCGGTGAACAAAGTTGAAGGCGATGAATCCAAGCCGCAGTCTTTTTACTCCATGAACCTTAGCTATACGTTTTAAGCTATCTTCGTCTAAAATTGAGTTGCCATGCACGTATTGATTATAGAAGATGAAGCCGGTCTGGCCAATGAGCTGGTGCACTTTCTCACCAAAGAGCATTACACCTGTGACTGGGCCTCCAGCGGCCGCGAAGCCTCTGAGAAGATTGCCGTCAACCTCTATGATTTCATTCTCCTAGACTTGGGCCTGCCCGATTATGACGGCCTGGACCTGCTCGCCGAAACCAAGCAACTGGACCATGATCCTTCTGTGATTGTGCTCACCGCCCGCGGCGCTCTGGAAGACCGCATTAAAGGCTTAGGGCTAGGCGCCGATGACTACCTGCCCAAACCCTTTTCTTTACTAGAGTTGCAGGCCCGCATGCAGGCCGTCGTGCGCCGAAAGTTCAAGTTAAAGACTTCCGTAGTGGCGTTTCAGGGGTTTGAGTTGGACACCAGTTCGCGCCGGGTTTCTTACCAGGACCAAGAGATTCTCCTCACCAAAAAGGAGTTCGACCTGCTGCATTACCTGGTGCTGCACCGCAACCGCATCTTAACCCGGCTGCAACTCACAGAGCACATCTGGGGCAACATCCTGGAAGACGACTACGACTCCAATTACATAGACGTGCACATCAAGAACCTCCGCAAGAAACTCTCCACCCACGCCCCCACTGACTGGCTGGAAACCGTACGTGGCGTAGGCTACCGGTTATCTGCGTAACCTTTTTTAATGTGCTAATGTGCTATTTTTTAATTTGAAGATGTGGAAATTTGGAGATGTGAAGATGTGGAAATCAGGAAATGATATTCTACCGCACTTCAATAAGGATGCACCGTAAGCACTGTTGCTGGCCTGTCCTGCCTTCCCTTGTTGGTGTTATCACCAACAAGGCCAATAGCCTCATAATATTTTCCACAACCCTATGCGTTTTTGACCTATTTTCGCCTAAACAAGCCAAAAACGATCCCTCCTCAATCCATTTGCACATCTTCACATCTCCAAATTTTCACATCAACAATTAGCACATCAGCACCTTAATCCATTAGCACATTAACCCATGCGTCTCCAGTCCAAACTTGCCTTGTTTAGTGCTGCTTCTAAGGTGGTCATTCTGCTGGTTTTGATTGCGGCGCTTCCTACGCTGGTGAACAAAGTGGCCTTGCACAACGCAGACGTGAGGCTGCAGCAGAAAGAGGAGATTGTCTATCAATTAATAGGAGACCGGGGCATTGAAACCTACATCCCGGAGGGCACCACCAGCTACGGGAGTTACAACCTGCTCAAAGAGGAGTTCGTCTCTTTGGAGGAGGTCAAAAGCGGCAAGGTCAACAACGGCATCAGCACGGCCCTGCGCAAAGTAGAAGGCGAAGTGGTAGAATACCGCCTCCTCTCCAGCACTTTTGACTTAGGCCAGAAGCGCTACCTGCTAGAGATTGGCCGCAGCACCGAGACCATTGGCGAGAACAGCCAGACGCTGCAAAGCTATGCGCTCATCTTCTTGGTAGCCGTGGTCTTGATTACAGTCTTCGTGGATTTGGCCTATAGCAAAGTGCTCCTGAAACCGCTTACTTTGATTGTGCGCCGCCTGCAACGCGTGGAACATCCTACCACCTTCAAACCGCACGGCCTCAACACCTCTACAGATGACTTCCTGTACCTCAACAACACCATCAATGACATGATGGGCCAGATACAAGAGGCGTTCCAGAAGGAGAAGGAGTTTATTGGCAATGTGTCACATGAGTTGCTCACACCCATCTCCATCATGCAGAACCGCTTGGAGAACCTACTGGCAGACCCAGAAACGCCAGAGGCCATGCTAGAGAAACTGGTAGACAATCTGCGCACCTTGCACCGCCTGAAAAGCATCATCCAGGCCCTGCTCTTGATTTCCAGAATTGAGAATGAACAGTATCTGAAAGATGAAAGCGTAAGCCTGGAGTCTTTGGTGCGCGAAGTCTGCGATGAAATCACGGAGCGCGCCGAAGTAAGGGAAGTCAACCTGGAAGTGCACGTACCCAAAGACTTCATACTGCCCCAAGCCAACCAGAGCCTGCTGTTCACCATGCTGTTCAACGTGGTCAACAATGCCATCAAGTACAATAAACCGGGCGGCACCATCACCATCAGGGGCGAAGAGAAACCGGAGGGCTACACTTTGTGCGTGGCAGATACGGGCGTGGGTATTTCGGAGGAGGCCTTGCCCTTCATCTTCAGCAGGTTCAAACGCTTTCATGCTCCAGACGGCGAGAGCCACGGCCTGGGCCTGCCCATTGTCCAGACCATTGCCGGCTTCCATGACATTACCTTACATGTGCAGTCCAAACTAGGCGAGGGCACCTCGTTTTGCTTCCAATTCAAAGGCGCTTAATCCGTTTTTGGCCTCTTTTCCAGAAAACAGGCCAAAAACGGCCCTGTATCACTTTGCCCGTGTGGCTGGTAAATCCGTACCTTCACAACAGTATCACCTCAACAAGAAGTAGCATGAAGATAGGATTTATAGGATTAGGGATTATGGGTAGCCGTATGGCCGCCAACTTGCAGAAAGCCGGCCATGAGCTGGTAGTGTACAACCGCACCGCCTCCAAGGCAGATGAGTTAGTAGCCAACGGCGCGCAGCTGGCTTCCTCCCCAGAAGAAGTGGCACAACAATGCCGTCTGGTCTTTACTATGCTCTCTACGCCAGATGCGGTAGAAGAAGTAGCCACCGGCCCACAAGGTTTTCTGAAGGTTTTACCCGGCAACTCTCTCTGGGTGGACTGCAGCACCGTGAACCCCTCCTTTACCGCTCGCATGGCCCAAATAGCATTGAAAATGGGACACCGTTTTGTAGACGCACCCGTATCTGGCTCCCTGATGCCCGCGCAGAATGGCCAGCTGATCTTTTTGGTTGGTGGCGAGGCAAAGGACGTGGAAGAGATCAGGCCGCTGCTGGACGTGATGGGCAAAGCCGTGACGCACGTGGGCGGCCACGGCCAGGGCGCCAGCATGAAGATGACCGTGAACATGCTCATGGGCCACGTAATGGCCGCCTTTTCCGAAGCCTTGACCTTGGGAAGTTCGCTGGGAATCTCTGAGGAGGTGCTTTGCCAAACCTTGCTTTCTGGCCCGGCCGCAGCCCCCTTCCTGAAACTGAAGGAAAACAAGCTCCTCACGCGTGATTTCTCTCCGGAGTTTCCGTTGGAATGGATGCACAAGGACCTGCATCTGGCCAGCGTGACGGCCTATGAGCAAGGCGTGGCTTTACCCGGCCTGCAAACCGTCAAAGAACTCTACGCCCAAGCCAAACAAAACGGCCTAGCTGACCAGGATTTTTCCTCTATTTACAGTTTCCTAAAAGGCTAAGTCTGTACTGTACCTGCCAGCGAACAGACATAATTCCAAATACCATAAACCCGTTTTTGGCATCTTTTCTGGAAAAGAGGCCAAAAACGGGTTTTGATTTCTACCATGGCGTAAGCGTCCTTCATCAGAAATCAACTGCTTTCAAACTATTGGCAGAAAAATCAAAAAGCAGCCTAAATCACGTCACTCAGATAGAGCGTGGTTTTGATGGTGGCGGAGTCGCGTTTTACTTGGAGTTTGAGTTTGCGGCCGGGCTTGCTTTGGAACAGGCTCAGGATTTCTTCCAGGGACTTGGTGGCGCAGTTCACGCCGTCAATGGTGAGCAGGGCATCGCCCTTTATAAGGCCCGCCTTGCTGCTGGCAGAGTTGGGAAGCACATCAGAAACAGTGTAGTAATTTAAACCTGGGATGGGCGTGACAATTTCCAGCCCGCTCAGGTTAAAGTAAAACGGCGAGCCGTACTTGTAGTTCTGGGTCAGGAACATCTGGCCGTTCTGGTAGTCCATCACCACTTTGAACCGTTGCAGAATGTCGGCGCCCAGGTTGCCATTGCGGTTTTTGAGATTGAGCGCGTGCTGGATGGAGATGGAATCTGGGAACGAGGCCGGAGGGCGCTTCAGCAGGAAGCTTCCCAGTTGCAGGCTTTCTACGCGGCCAATGCGACCATGGATTTCACCGTTCAGGCCGCGGCCCAGGTAAGCTTCAATGTTGGGCTGTGGTATTTTCAGGGCGGCAATGGAAGGCAGGTACAGCAACATGGTCGTGCTCAGGCCACTGTCAATGACCAACCGGATGGGGTGCTTTATGCCGTCTTCAGAGGTAATGACCGCTTTCACGTAAGGCTTGGCGTCTTCAATGAAAATGGGCACCCGGCTGGCCTTTTTTAGCCGTTTCTTGGGGTAGGTGCCGGGTTTGAACAGCGTTAAGACCCGGTTCTGGTAGTCAATCTCAACCACAAAATTTTTAAACAGGGAGTAGCCAATGATGCCGTGTATCTCCACCCCCAGCCGCGTAGAAAGGCTGAAGATGTTCTCCATGAGCACCAGCATCTGCTGGCCCTTGGCCTCAATCCCAGAAAAGTGGATGCGGTTGCCCGAGGAGTTCATCGCTTTGATGCCTTCGCCCTTGCCTAGGCCGCGCAGACTCAGAGGCCGCACATTGTTAAGGGTAATGGAGTCAAACTTGCCCAGCTGCGTGAGAAGCGATGTCTCCACGCCCGTATCTACCACAAAATTGAGCGGCTTGGAGTTGTTGATGTTCACCGGAATGACCACCAGGTTGTGCACCAGCTTGAACGGGATCTTGACGAAGTTCTTAGAAGCGGGGAATTTAAACTCCTCCACCTCTACCTGTTGGGCAAACGCCGCGGTAGTTGTCAAGAGAAACCACAATATCCAGAAATGACGTAACCGCATGAAAATTGATCTCTTTAGACAGGAAGCCATTACTAGCCGACAGGTGTAGTAATATAATCAACTTCTGATTAATTACATACAAATCTCCCTATATTTATAAACTATGCTACGGCCGTATGTCCGTTTCTAGGGAGCCTGGCTTCCCATCTGGCGCTGTCGGGCCTGGTCATCCTTAAAAACCAGACGCCTTTTTTGGGCTGTTTTCTGGAAAACGGGCCAAAAACGGCAGCAACAGCAAGCGCCAAAGAAGTTCTTTTGTTAACTTGCTGTTTTTAAAGAATCTTCTGCCATGAGCGCCGCTATCTACCAACAGTTCCTTTCCCAGGTTTTCTCACAAGAGGCAGCCACTCTGCACACTAGACTCACGCCTTTATACCAAGAGCTGGAAGAGGCCTTGCAGCAGGCCCGTCCTGGCAGGTTAAGCCAGGAGTTGGTAAGTTTCAAATATGAGCGCCTGCGCCTGGGCATTGCCATTACCTTGTTGCAGCTGCTCACAGACCTGGGCGGCGACCAGGACAGCGCCGAAGTACGCGACCTGCTGATAGACGCCCTGGACGCGCCCAACGTGCAGGAGATTGACAAGCGCATCCAGAAAAAAGGTCACCTGTTTGAAGAACTCTACACCGATTTGTACGTGAACGCAGAGGCCGAGCACGTGCTGGCCCTATTTGAGCGTACCCTGCAAGCCTCGTCTAAAGAAGAAACAGACGAGCTCCTGGAAGAAGCCCTGGAACTAGCTCATGACTTGGAGATTCAGCCCGGCCATGATGAGGATGAGGACGATGATTCTGAGGGCAACCCTGCGTAACCTGCCGTTGCTTTTCTCACTGCCATGGAGATAACGCTCACCACCCCCGCCCTGCTGTTCCCGGCTTTGTCTTTGTTGCTGCTGGCGTTCACCAACCGGTTCATGTCTCTGGCCAAGCTCATCAGGGATTTAAAGCACCGGTACCAGACCTCGCACAGCCATCTGGTGTTCGGACAAATCCAGAACCTGCGTACGCGGCTCTTCTTGATCAGAAACATGCAGGCCATGGGCATTGCCAGCATGTTCTCCTGCGTGCTGTGCATGTTTATGCTGTACAGAGGCTGGCAGACTGCCGGTGAAATCATCTTCGGTGTCAGCCTGGTGCTTTTGATGGTGTCAATGTCCCTCTCCTTCCGGGAAATCCAGATTTCTGTAAAGGCGCTTGAACTAGAATTGAGCGACCTGGAGCAGGGAGAAGCCAGCGGACCGTTGGTGCTTCCTTAATAATCTGTCCCTGCGCCGGTTCCTGAAACGGATGCCTGCTAAATTTGCCATTACTTTTATCGTTTTACTACGCGCATGAGTGCCTTCCATCCCCGTCAGATTTCCATCTCAGACTATACCTATGACCTCCCGGAGGAACGCATAGCCCAGTTTCCGCTGGAGGAAAGGGACCAGTCCCGTCTGTTGCTCTACCAGCAGGGTCGCATTGCAGATGCCCGGTTTACTGATTTGCCCAACGCGTTGCCGGCCCAATCCTTGTTGGTGTTCAACAATACCAAGGTGGTGCAGGCGCGTCTGCGTTTCCAGAAAGCCACGGGTGGCATGATTGAGTTGTTCTGTCTGGAGCCGCTGGAGCCCATCAGAGAAGTGCAGCAAGCCATGCAGCAGACGCAATCTGTGGTCTGGAAATGTTTGGTGGGCAACAACAAGCGCTGGCGCGAAGGCCGTCTGGAAATGCCCCTCGGTCCTTCCCCAGAAAGCGGTGTTCTGAACGCGGAGCGCTTGGCTCCTGCCGAGGAAGGCTATGCCATCCGGTTCTCCTGGACGCAGGCAGAGCGCACCTTCGCGGAGGTGCTGGAAATTGCCGGTCTTCTGCCGCTGCCTCCGTATATGAACCGCGATGCCGCCCCAGAAGACCAGAACCGCTACCAGACCGTGTATGCCGCCGCCGCCGGTGCCGTGGCCGCACCTACCGCCGGCCTGCACTTTACGCCGCGGGTGCTGGAGCAATTGCAACAGCGAAAACACCAAGCGGCGTTTGTGACCCTGCACGTGGGCGCAGGGACATTCAAGCCAGTCAAGTCTGAGGTGATGGAGCACCATTACATGCACCCAGAGCAGCTTTCTGTGGATAGAGAGATGGTAGAGCAGCTACTTCGGCATTTGGGCAGACCCGTCATTGCCGTGGGCACCACTTCCATGCGCACCCTGGAAAGTCTGTATTGGCTGGGCGTAGGCTTGTCTATGGGTTCCCTGCCCACCGAAGAGGATCAGTTACTAGTGCCGCAATGGCTGCCGTATGACCAGCGCACCTCTCTTTCTGTGCAGGAGGCGCTGGAGAGCATTATCCATTATTTAGATCAGCAAGGGCTCACTCACTTACAGGCCACCACCCGTATTTTGATTGCCCCCGGCTACCAGTTCAAGCTCTGCACTGGCCTCATCACCAATTTCCACCAGCCTACCAGCACGCTTTTGCTTTTGGTAGCGGCTCTCATCGGCCCGGCCTGGCAGAAGGTGTACAAGCACGCCCTGGCCAACAACTACCGCTTCTTAAGCTACGGAGACAGCTCTCTGCTACTCCCTTGATCCCTTTCGTTTTTGGCCTCTTTGCTAGAAAAGAGGCCAAAAACGATGTTCTGCCTACGCAAAGGTTTGGTTAAGTTGCCTAATCTGAGTAAGTTCCGTTACGCAAACCTACCTTACTAAACCCTAAACAACTTGTATGGCAAACTATTACCCTTCAGAGAAAAACATTGATTTAGAATTTCAGGGAAAAGGCTCCCAGTTATTTGAGATCCAGTTGGCCAACTGGGTGCTCACGGCCCTTACCTTAGGTCTCTACTATCCTTGGGCCAAGGCCAATATTCTCCGCTACACTTACGCCAAGACCAAACTGTCTGGCAGTTCCTTTACGTTTCACGGCACTGGCAAGGAGATGTTCATAGGCTACCTGAAGGTAATGGCCTTGGTAGTGGTCTTCTATGCCTCTCTTTTCTATGCCGCATTCACCCAGGACCTGGATTTGATCAACTATGTAGTCTATGGATACCTGGCCGTCTTGGTGGTTTTGATTCCGATGGCTATTCATGGCCGCATGCGGTACAGAATGTCCCGCACGTCCTGGAGAGGCATTCATTTTGGCTATCGTGGCAGTTTGAAAGAGCTTTCTCTTATGTTTTACCGTGACATATTCCTGACCATCATCACCCTGGGCTTTTACCGGGCATGGCTGGAGGTGAATCTGCGCACTTACATTGTCAACAATTTGAGAATGGGCAATGTGCAGTTCCATTTTCAGGGCACGGGCGCAGAATTGTTCATGATTCATCTAAAAGGCATGATCCTGTCTGGCCTTACCCTGGGTATTTACCTCTTCTGGTACATGCGCGATCTGCACTTGTTCTACCTCAACAACATGCTACTGGAGCAGAACGGCAAATATGTAAGGCTGGATTCTACGGTGTCTGGCTTCGGGTATTTTAAACTGTTGGTAGGCAACCTGCTGTTGGTCATGTTCACGTTAGGACTAGGATCACCGTGGGCCACTGTGCGCACGCTTAAATTCATTATCAACAACACAGACATCATGGGTGATTTTGACCCAGACAGCCTGGTACAGACCGAGGAAGAATACAAAGACGCGGTCATGGAAGACATGTCTGACATGATGGACTTAGGCTGGGTATAAGGAATAGATGGATATGCCCACGTATTCTGGCACGTACTATGACGGGCGCTCCTCCCTGGGGCAGTCCGTAGAGATCATCTTACAAGAAACCGGATTGGCGCTGTACCCTTCTTCTCTACCGGAGGAAGGGGCAGCGCCTTCTGCTGCCTTTTTCTGGGAAGCAGCCCTGCTCAAGCCCAACGCCTTCCGGGACGGGCCCAAAACGGTACTCCGGTACGGAGATTATCCGGCACAGTCCTTAGAGGTGGTTTCTCCAGGCTTCGCAGAGACCATAAAGAAAGCGTATCCAGAGGCAGTCTTCCATAAAAACGCCCAGCCGGTTCCCAAGGGACATCGGCCTGGATTGTATGTATTGGGTTTGCTGTTCCTGGCTGGTTTGGCTCTGTGCTATCTCTTTCTGCTGCCTGCCGTGGCTGATCTGCTGTCTAGGCAGTTGCCCAAAGAAACAGAGATTAGCCTGGGTGAGAAGATTTACACCCAACTCATGGAAAAGGAGCAGGTGGATTCTGTACGCACCCGTCATGCCCAGCGGTTTCTGAAGCAGCTTTCCATCAAGACGGACTATCCGTTACAGGTGACGGTGGTGCAAGACAAGACTGTGAATGCGTTTGCCCTGCCGGGCGGCCATCTGGTCATTTACTCGGGACTGCTCAACAAGCTGGAAACCCCTGAAGAACTTGCCGCGCTTTTAGGCCATGAGTACGCCCACGTGCAGGAAAAACATACGCTGCGTTCCCTGGCCCGGCAACTTTCTTCTTACATTTTCCTGTCCCTGCTGTTTAATGACGTGGCCGGGCTTTCAGGTCTTATCCTAGAGAACGCAGACAAGCTAAATTCCTTGGAGTATAGCCGCACGCTGGAGCAAGAAGCAGACACCAAGGGCTTCTTTTTACTCAAGGCCAATGCGCTCAACCCCAAAGGCATGCAACGCTTGTTTGAACGGCTGCAGGAGGAGGATTCTTCCGGTTCTCAGGTACCCACACTCCTGAGTACGCACCCGCTCACCACAGACCGCCTCCAACACCTGAAGGAACTGATCCAACAACACCCTTACACTTCTGCTCCGGCATCTGCTCCATTGCAACAAGCCTGGCGGTCCTTGCAACAGAGATAGAAACAAAACCTGGGTTTGGACAACCCTAGAAGTAAGGGCAAATAAAAAAGAGGAGGCGTTAGGCCTCCTCTTTTTTATTTAAGGGTAAGTTGAGATTACAGATTAATATCCAGGATTCTGCTTGCCCAAGTTAGGGTTGGTCTCAAACTGCTGGAATGGCAATGGCCATAAGTTCCGGAAGGTGTTGTCTTGCGTTTCGGCTGTTTCTGGACAGAAATTAAGGACGGCACAGGTCTGTCCAAAACGCTTCAAGTCCATGAACCGAAGACCTTCAACCGCAAACTCCAGACGGCGTTGTTTTAAAATCTCCGTCAAAGCTTCTGCGTTGGTGGCAGGATTGGCATCTGCTACCCCAGCACGGTTTCTAATCATATTAATGTCATCTACCACCTGCTGAGAAGGTGCAGCACCTGCCGCTCCCAGACGGGCGTTGGCTTCGGCTCTGATCAGGTACATTTCGGCTAACCTCAGGATGACCACGTTATCACTGCCATTTACTACGTCATCATATTTGACAACTCTTCTTCGGGTACCCTGCTGCAAGGTAGTCTCTCCAAATCTCTCCCCCCCATCACTTGAAAGCAGGTTGAAAAGCCCGGCAGAAACATAGAATTTTTGACCTGGCACCGCGGGGTTAGAAGAACTGGCCAGTGCGTTTTGATCATCTTCATTGAAGGCAAGTTCAAAAATTGACTCAGAAGAGGCATTGTCCGTACCAGAAGCATCAAAGATTTTTCCGAAGTTTTCTTCTAAACTAAAGGGACCGTTATCAATCACGTTAGATGCCTTATCCCGTGCCTGAGCATAATTGCCTTGTTGCAAGTATACTCTAGCCAGGAGCGCTGTAGCAGCCCAACCAGAGCCACTGAAGACATCTTCGTCATCTGCTACCAGTTTGGTTTCTGCCACAGTCAGGTCAGAGATAATCTGGGTATACACCTCCGCCTCAGTGCTTCTACCTTGGTTTTGAATACCTCCTACATCAATGGTGGGTTTGGTAACAATCGGGACGCCTCCAAATACTTTCAGCAAATCAAAATAAGCCAGGCCCCTCAAGAAATGAGCTTCGCCCACAATTCTATCCTTTTCCTCCTGCTCAATGTTGGCCAGCGCATTCACTTCCTGTATCACTACATTGGCTCTGCCAATGGCGGTATAAATAGAAGCCCAGGTGTTGGCAATCTGCAGGTTGGTAGGATTGATGTTACGGCTGGCTACTTCTCTGTGGGTGCTAAAAGTACCTGTGAACGTGAGGTTATCTGTATACAGGTCTTGGTAGTATAGGTAAGACAACCCATAATAATCACCTGCTTGAAAGGCGCTGTAGACTCCTTGCAACGCTCTGTCTGCTGACCGGGCGTCAATGATGGCTCCTTCAAACTCTATGCTAGCGGTAGGCTCTACGTCCAGCACATCTTGGCAGGAAGTGAAAACACTCAATCCTGCACTAATAAAAAGTATATAAAGTCTCTTTTTCATGTCTGAAAATTAAAGTCCGATGTTAACACCAAACGTGAAGGTTCTTGATTGCGGGAAGGTGTAAAAGTCAACGCCAATGGTGGTGTTAGAAGTACCTGCAAAGTTCACTTCTGGGTCAAAGCCTGGATAGTCTGTGAACGTCACCAGATTTTGGGCCTGTGCAAAAATACGTACGCTGCGCAGTTTGGCTCTCTGGCTGATGGTGCTTGGCAACGTATAGCCCAGCATCAGGTTTTTTAGACGGGCATACGACCCATCATAAATAAACCGGTCTTGGTTGCTACGGCCGTTTCCGTTCTCATCTAAGTACGTAGCCCGTGGAATGTCTGTCACGTCCCCTTCTTTTTTCCATCTTCCTTCTACTATGTCCCGCATGTTGTCATCATACACACCCAGGTGTTGCTGGTACTGCATGGCTGGGTTGGCAATGTCATTGCCTACAGAGAATTGCAGGAAAGCGGTGAGGTCAAAGCCTTTATAAGTGAAGGTGTTGGTGAAACCACCCACAAAGTCTGGTTGGGCGTTGCCAAGGATGGTCAGGTCATCATCTGTAATGAAACCGTCTCCGTTGGTGTCTACAAAGTTCACGTCGCCGGCCTGGGTGTCAATGTTCCCGTCCTGGTTGGCGTCTACATACCTGCCGGCATCCACTACCTGCTGAGTAGTAGAGAAGATGCCGTTGGTTTTGAAACCATAGAACGTTCCAATAGGCTCCCCTTCCCGCAATACCAAAGAGTTACCGCCAAACCCGTAGAAAATATCCTGGCCCTGGTACAGTTCTAACACTTTGTTTCGGTTGAAAGACAAGTTAAAATCTGTGTTCCAGGTAAAGCCTTTGTTTTCTGAGGTGAAGTTGACGGTGCTCAAAGTAAATTCAAGGCCTTTGTTCTCTACACTACCAATGTTGGAAGAATAGCTTCTCAGACCATTCTGAGTAGGAATTGGGCGATTGTACAATAAATCATCTGTGGTCTTAATGTAGTAGTCTACCGCAACGTTCACCCGGTTGGAGAACAGCCCCAGGTCAGCACCAATGTTGAACTGCTTGGTTTCTTCCCATTTCAAATCTGGGTTTTCTAATTGACTGTAGGCAATACCCGGTCTGTCAGCATAGCTGGCAGGGCCAAACAGTCCCAGGAAGGTGAAATCTCCAATCTCCTGGTTACCCGTGATACCATAGCTGGCCCGCAGTTTCAATTCACTAAGAGCAGCTACTTCTGGCATGAAGCTTTCTTCCAGGATTCTCCAACCAACAGAGATGGATGGGAAATAACCGAAGCGGTTATTCTTACCGAAACGGGTTGAACCGTCTGCTCTAAAGTTTAAGCCCAGCAAATACCTGTCTGAGATATTAAAGTTGGCTCTACCAAAGTAAGACAACAAGGCAAATGGCGTGATGGAGTTAGAGCCATTGTTCACGCTGGTGGCACTGCTCAGGTAGCGGAACCGCTCACTTGGAAAGCCTTGGCCCGTTACAAAGGTTCTGTCAATATCATTCTCCTCCACAGAGGTACCCGCCAATAAGTTCACGTAACTTGTTGGCGTGAATTCCCAACGGTAATCTGCCGTAGCTTCTAAAAGTCTCTTGCTTACCAGCGTAGAAGTTTTGGTAGCCGAACCCTGGGTGGCAATGCCCACACTGCCCGGGAAGTTGTCACCGGTATAGCTGCGCTCAGAAAGGTTCAGGACGTCAGCCCCAGCTTTCAGGTTCAGGTTTAGCCTAGGAAGAAGGGTGTATCTGGCAGAAATGTTACCAATGGCACGCAGGTTTTTGCTTTCATTGTCATTCTCCTTGCCTTCTGCCACCGGGTTGGTGTAGTAGTAGTTAGGGTAGCTGTAGGTGCCGTCTGGGTAATACACCGGAAACACCGGCGAGGCAGCCAGCGAGTTGGCAAACGGCCCAATTACGGTGTTGTCACTTACAATACGCTGGTTTTCAGACAAACTTAATTGCACGCCGGCAGAGAAAGATAACTTGTCACTGTAGGAGTGATCCAAGTTCAAACGACCACTGTAGCGCTCATAGCCGCTGCCTATGATGATACCGTTCTGGTCAAAGTAGTTACCAGACACATAGTACCTGGTTTTGGCATCCCCGCCGCTGGCAGACAGCTCATAGTTGCTGATGCGGGCATCTTTCACGGTCACCTGGTCCATCCAGTCAGTGTCTACGCCTTCGGCATCAAAGTCAAGTCCTCCGTAATAGAAATCGCCGAAATCATTTGGTCCCCATGGATCGTCTTCGCCAAGATAGCCGTCATTGATGAAGGCTTCGCGCATTACTTGCAGGTACTGGGCTGCATTCAGGTAACCCGGCTTCTTCCACATGTTCTGAATACCAGTATAGGCATTGAAGTTGATGGTGGTTTTGTTGGCCTTCCCGCGTTTGGTAGTGATCAGGATTACCCCGTTGGCAGCCCGTGAACCGTAGATAGCCGCCGCAGAGGCATCTTTCAAAATGTCCATGGACTCAATGTCTGACGGGCTCAAATCTGAGAGTGCGTTCACAGACTGGCCCCCGAAGTCTAACTGAGAGTAGTCACCGGTGGTCATGGGCACCCCGTCAATCACGTACAAAGGCTGGTTACTAGCTGAGATAGAGCTAGAACCACGCACCCGCACGGTCACCCCGCCCCCTGGCGTACCAGAGTTCTGCGAGATTTGCACCCCGGCTGCCCGTCCCTGCAGGGCTTGGTCCACACCCGCAACGGGCACGTTCTCAATGGCAGCAGCATTTACCTGGGTAGTAGCCCCTGTTACCTCGCGGCGCTCCTGGGTACCATATCCAATCACCACTACTTCATTCAAGCTACGCGCACCCTCAGCCAGGGCAACATTTAAGGTGGCTCCGGTGCCGGCGCTCACCTCTTTGGTATTAAATCCCAGGTAACTGAAAACCAACGTTGGAGACCCAGAAACGCTCAAAGAATAGCGGCCGTCTGCGTCTGTACTGGTCCCATTGGTAGTCCCTTTTACTACTACGCTTACGCCCGGCAACGCAGAGCCGTCAGCCGCAGAAGTGACCCTGCCCGACACAGTTCTTTCCTGCGCCATGGCACTTATACTCAACACGTTGAGCATGACAAACAAAATGAGGAAAAGTCTTTTCATATACAATTGTTACAGGTGTTTACTATTTACAAATCACACATCTACCAGAGAAAGAGCGCATCTTTCCTTTGTCACTTTGTCTAAGTTTTGTTCTTCATGAAAAAGTCATTGATTAGGTTTATCCTATGTACGTATATAGGGCTGGCTACGGTCTTAATTTTTTCACATATTTTCCTTATTAATATTCTATTTAACCGTAATTTAATGATTAAAGTGAAAGATGCAAAAGATGATCTGAGCGGGTTTGTCGTTTTAGTTTTCACCGCGTTTTTGACTAGTTTTACACCCATAAGTACCATAACTATAAGACATATGAAAAAGCACATTCAATTAGCCTGCACGTTGGTTTGCGCCCTGGCCATGTTTCTGGTAAGCACCCAATCCTCTGCCCAGATTAAAATGCCCGCTGCCAGCCCGGCCGCTACGGTAAAACAAGCGGTTGGCTTGGGAGAGGTGACCGTTGAGTACTCCAGACCCAGCATGAAAGGCCGCAAAATAATGGGCGACATAGTTCCCTTTAATGGCAAGCTTTGGAGAACGGGAGCCAATGCATCCACTAAGATCACCTTCTCTGAAGACGTCATGTTGGAAGGCAACAAAGTGCCGGCCGGTCAATATGCCTTGTATACCATCCCTGGTGAGAAAGAATGGACCGTCATCATTCATAAAAACCTGAAACACTGGGGAGACGGTGGCGAGGAATACAAGCAGGAAGAAGACCTGGTGCGTTTTAAAGTGAACGCCAAAGACCTGGATGACAAAGTAGAGACCTTCACCATTGGTTTCAATGACCTCACCAACAACGGCGCTACCCTGCAAATCATGTGGGACAAAACGCTAATACCAGTTAAAATCACCACAGACGTAGACGCCAAGGTAATGGCCCAGATTCAGGAGAAGGTGATCAACGGCACAGACGTAAAACCCGCCATGTATGCCGCCGCCGCCAACTACTACTCAGAGACCAACAAGGACCTGAAGCAGGCGCTTGCCTGGATGAAGAAAGCCAATGAAAAAGACCCGTTGTTCTACAACATGCACTACCAAGCCAAGATGCAGCTGAAGCTGAAGGACTACAAAGGTGCCAAAGCATCGGCTGAAAAGTCTTTGGAACTGTCTAAGCAGGCTAAGAACGCAGACTACGTGGCCATGAATGAGAAGCTCCTAGCCGAAATCAAAAACAAATAGCGTTTTTGGCCGCTTTTGGCCAAAACAAGCCAAAAACGAAGCCCCGTCAGAATGATCTGGCGGGGCTTCGTTGTATAGGGTGAAAAGAGGAAAATTACATCCAACGCACTTTTTCCGCTAAGGGAACCACCCGCTTGCCGGCGCTCAGCACCGGTCCCTCTGCATATCCTAAGTACAAAACTCCTAGAACGGTGTCCTCTTCCCGCAGGTGCAGAAACTCTTTCATGGCTGGCTTATAGGCCATTCCTCCAGAACCCCAATAAGTGGCTATGCCCAGCGCCGTAGCACCTAAGAGCAGGTTCTGGATGGCGCAGGAGGTGGCCGCAATTTCCTCTAACGCCGGTATCTTGGGCAAATCGCCGCGGTGCATGTAGGCTACTATCACATGCGAGGCCCTATTTCCCATGTGCAATAGCTTTTCATAGGTGGTATCCTTAAAGCTATCTGCTGGGGTGTGCGTCTTATACAACTCCGCGTGGGATTGACAAAACTCCTGCACTTTCTCTCTGGCATAGACTACAAACCGCCAGGGCTCTGTGTGCCCGTGCGTGGGTGCCCAATCTGCCAGGTCCAAAATAGCATGAATCTGTTCATCAGGGATGAAACGACCGTTCATTTTGGGCGGCTTGGTCGTTCTCCGGCCTTGGATGATTTCTTGTAACGTCTGAAAACTAGGATTCATGCGATGGCATTAAAGGTTTCTACTCGCCAATCAAGGTGTCTTGTTTCGGCAAAAGAGGCTGCAACAGATACGCAATGCTGATGACCAAGCCACAGCCTATGAGGTTGTACCAGAGGTAGGCGATGGAAGTTGTATAGTAGAGCGTAAAGATGATTAATTGAGTAATAACCGCTGCCCAAAAAACCGCGTTGCCCCGCAAAGACTTACAGTAAAACGCCGCCAGAAAGACGCCAAGAATGGTACCGTAAAAAAGCGAACCCAATATGTTCACCGCCTGAATCAAATTCTCCAACTGTGAGGCAAACAAGGCAAACAGAATGGAAATGGCACCCCAGCCAATGGTCAGCCACCGGGAGGCGCTCACGTAATGTTCATCTGAGGCATTCTTCACAATGGACCGCTTGTACACGTCTACTACCGTGGTAGAAGCCAGAGAACTGAACGCCGAGGCCGTGCTGCCCATGGCCGCGCACAACACCACCGCCAACAACAATCCAATCAAGCCCTGGGGCAATTGCTGCGTCACAAAGGTCAGAAACACATAGTCCGTGTCTTTCAATTCCACGCCCACGTTCTGCCGGTTTACCAAGGCCTGGGCGTCTTTCCGAAGCGCTTTGCGGGTTTCCTCGGCGGTTTGAGCTTGCTGGGCAGCCTGTTCTACGCCTTGCGCATCATTGGCCTGATGGGCGGTCACCATGGCCAGGGCCGCCTCGCGCTTCTGGTTAAAAGCGGCGGTGTTCTGGGCTTCTAACTTTTGCCATTCCCCGGCCTGCGCAGAGGCTTCTACTTTAGCCACCTGCTGTTGATTGAAGTACAGCGGCGGTTGGTAAAACTGATAAAAGACAAACACCATCACGCCCACCATCAGAATCAAGAACTGCATGGGCACTTTCACCAGGCCGTTCATGAGCAGGCCCAAGCGGCTTTGAGCGATGGTCTCGCCGCCTAAATAACGTCCCACCTGCGACTGGTCCGTCCCAAAGTACGAGAGCGCCAGAAAGAAGCCGCCAATCAAACCAGACCACAGATTGTAGCGGTCATTGGGGTTAAAGCTCAGGTCCACCAGGTTCATCTTACCCATCTTGCCCGCCACTACCAGAGCATCAGAGAAACCCACCTGGTCCGGCAACAAACGCACCACTACAACCGCCGCCACCAGCATACCGCCCAGCATCACGGTCATTTGCAAGCGTTGCGTCTGGCTTACCGCCTTAGAGCCGCCCACCACCGTGTAAAACGTCACAATCACGCCAATGAACAGAATGGTGTAAGTCAGGTTCCAACCCAAAATAGCCGACAGGATAATGGCCGGGGCATAAATGGTGATGCCCGTAGAAAGACCGCGCTGCAACAGAAACAGAAACGCCGCCAAAGAACGGGTCTTCAGGTCAAAGCGTCCTTCCAGGTACTCATACGCCGTGTAGACTTTTAAGCGGTAATAGATGGGAATGGCCGTGGCAGACAAGACCACCATGGCCAGCGGCAACCCGAAGTAGAACTGAATGAACCGCATCCCGTCCTCAAAGGCCTGCCCCGGCGTAGAGAGAAACGTGATGGCGCTGGCCTGCGTGGCCATGATAGAAAGGCCCATCATCCACCAACGCTCGGTGTTATCCGCCTTCAGAAACGTGGACATGTCACGGGTCTTGCGGGTTTTCCAGACGCCGTACAAGACAATGAACGCAATGGTGCCCACCAGCACGGCCCAGTCCAGGTAACTCATGCGTAGGCCTCCGTCATAAAGTAGAACAGCACAATCAAAAACGCCAACACGCCCAGCACCAGCCAATACATGCCTTTCCAGGTCTTGAAAAACGGCGGCGGGTCAATATCTCCTTTGGTCATTTTCTTGATTGTTGGTTGTTGATTGCTGATTGTTGTTTTCAAGGATAAGAGGATTGCAAATCTACTCCATCCCCTTCTTCCGTTTTTGGTCTATTTTCCGGAAAACAGGCTAAAAACGACTTCAATGTGTATTGCCCTTTTTACCACTCCTGCAAGTTTAAGCGAAGCGGCAACTTGCAGGTGATATTAGGGCGAGTTTTCAAACTTGCCAGTGTCTTTTGCAGACTCACCATCTGGACGCCTGGAAAATCTAGTATGCCCGCGGACACAAGCAGACGCTTGCGCCATGCTTCCTATTTTTTCTTGTGCCTATATCCTTTACTCACTTTTTAAAATCTCTTATTGCCAAAAAGCGCTGTGTCTAAACAGCTTCATTTTTGGCCTGTTTTCCGGGAAATAGACCAAAAACGAAGGTTACTCTTAGCTGCGGCCCATTAAGCTTTCCCACAAGTTCTCCCGGCACAAGCCCGGCATGTCCCACCGTCAGGATGACAAATGTGAGGAAGAGTGAAGCCACCGCCCTAAAATTCCTGATTCCAGATTCTATTAGTTTCCCAAAGACAGCAGGTTCACAAACAATCTGTAGGCGCCGGGCACGCCGGCGGGGAGCTCCCTGAAGAACGAATATCCCGTGTACGCAAAATGCCCTTTGCCGTATTTGGCCACCAGCAAGCCACTTTCTTTGGCGCTCTCGCCGGGGTCATTGCTGGAGATGACGGTTTCATACTCGGGGGCCCATTGGTTAGGAAAATACAAGCCGCGTTCCTGCACCCAGCCAGCAAAATCCTTCTCGGAGATTTTATTGGGCGTGTTCAAGACAGGGTGATTGGGCTTCAGGAATTTGACGGGCGCGTCTTCTACCGTCACGCGGTCCTGTGACAGCTTGAGGCTGTAAGGGCCCAGTTGGTTAGTGACCAAGCCGTTGCTCACGTTGTATTGTACTACCAGGGTTCCGCCCTGGCGCACGTACTCCAGCAACTGCGGTTGCTGAAATTTAAGCCGATCCAGGGTGTTATAGGCCCGTACACCAGTCACCACGGCATCATATTTTTGCAGGTTGGTCGCAGACAAATCCTCCACGCGTAGTAAATCTACGGTGTAGCCAATCTGTTGCAGGCTGGCGGGCACCTCGTCGCCGGCGCCCATGAGGTAGCCAATGCGTTGTCCCTTGCGCTTCAAGTCCAGTTTTACGGCTTTAGAAACGGCTTCGGGGAACAGGGTCTGGGTAGGAATGTGGTTGTATTCAATGGATTTGAGGCCTTGAGCGTATGATTTTCCGTTCATGGACACGTGAGCGCCAATGGTACTCTCCGTCTGAGCCTCTCCCGGAAACACCTGGAACGTAAACTGCTGCTCCTCGCCTTTCTGGCTAAGTTTCACGGGGAAAGAGGCTGGCGTGGCACGCCAGCCTTGGGGCAGTTTCAAGGTCACCTGGCCTGCTACGTTCGGCTCGCCGGCGCGAACTTTCACGGTCACTGGCTTAGAAGCGGCATCGGCAAACACGTATACTTTCTCTGTAAGGTTGACAAAAACTGGTGGCGTGATCTCAAACGGGCGGTACTGCTCTCCTTCTACCGGATCTGTGCGTTTGAACACCAGCGGAACGGTAAAGGCAAGGGGCTGGCCTTGCACCGTTACATGAATTCTCACCTGGGCGGCTGGTGGGTTTTCGGGTAGGCCAATCAGGGAGGCGTCTTCTACCTTGAACATGCCGGTAGTGCCCGGTTTTCGCAACCAGTATGGCTGAGAATAAGGCACTGTGGCCGGAAGAACCACATTGGTTTTGGAGAACCAAGGATTTCCGGCAGTCAATGTTTGTTGCAAGGTGGTATCCTTTTGCCCGAACAGGTATTCTACTTTGGTGAGGACCACGGGAACGGCAGAACGGTTCACGGATTCTACCTGCACGTTCACCTGCTCACCGGGCACGGCGGCGTATTCTCTGGCCGAAGCCTCCAGGTACAACCCAAGACAAGCCTTAACCAGCTGGTTCAATTCCTGTTGTTTCACTTCTTTCCAGGGAGTGGCCGGCAGGTTGCTTAAGGCGGTGTTTATCTTGAGAAGCGTGGGCACTATTGCGGCTGGATTGGTGACAGAGTAGTTTTTCAGTGCGTCTTGCACCAGTTGACCCACGGCTTCACCGCCTTTCACGCGGCTCCAGGTAGTGTTCACGCCTTCCAGCAAATCGGTTTTGGCAGGTTCGCCTTTGAGGAACTCAAAATATTCAAGGGCTTCGCCTCTGCTTCCGCTGCTGCCAAAGCCCTGGCTTTTGTGCATGCTGCGGCTTTCAGCGGCCACCTCATTGTAAGATTTGCCCAGCAAAGGGTTGTACACGCCGGTTTCCAGTTTTAGCTTATTGCTTTCGTCAAACTTCTGGCCCTGCCCATAGAAAAAGCTGGAGGTGTTCCAATAGACGCGCTTCACCTGCCATGGCTCCACGGTTTTGAGTTGCTCCGGAAAACGCTTGGGATCAGCGGCGGCAGTGAAGGCCTCCAGGGCAATCATAGCCGATGCCGTGTGATGACCGTGCGTGTTGCCAGGCTCTGGCGAGAACCGAGTCACAATCACATCTGGCCTGAATTTTCTGATTACCCACACGGCGTCTGCCAGCACCTGCTCACGGTTCCAGATGGTAAAGGTCTCTGCCGGATTCTTGGAAAACCCGAAGTCATTGGCGCGGGTGAAGAACTGCTCCCCACCGTCGGTGCGGCGGGCCTGCAACAATTCCTGCGTCCTGATGATGCCCAACTCCTCCCTAATTTCCGGCCCAATGAGGTTCTGACCGCCATCGCCGCGGGTAAGAGACAGGTAGCCGGTGCGCAGCTTGCGCTCATTGGCCAGATAGGCAATGAGACGGGTGTTTTCATCGTCGGGGTGGGCGGCCATGTAGAGCACGCTGCCCACCACGTTCAGTTTTTCCAAGCCCAGCCGGATGTCTGCGGCGTTGGGTTTCTTGGGAGCCTGGGCCTGCGCAGCCGGAGTTGAGAGAACCACTACCGCTAACCAGACGCCAACTAATGCACGAAGAGAGATCATGAGCAAACAAGGAATGGAGAGGCGGCTTCCCGTTGCCGCACTCTGCTTTGTAACGGTAAAGCTATTCAATTTTATATCATTCGCCACACGGAGAATGGCAGGCGATGGCCCACGCCGGGCCGCTCATAACTTTTTACCGCCTTCTCTAGTTAAGAGAACTTGAAACAGCACGTTAAACCATACTTCTATGAAAAAGATACTTGTGACTTTGCTTCTGGCGGGTGCTACCGGCCTGGTTGCCTCTTGTGACGCCAACACCGGCGGAAACACCACCAACGCCACCCAGGACGCTGAGCAAATGGACGGCAACATGTCTGGCTCCACGCCTACCACGTCCAATGACACCACTGGCGCGGCAGCCACTGAGAAAACCCAGCAGAACGTAGGCAACTCCCAGACCCGCGGCGAGGCCAATACTTCTAATTCCTCCACCACCCAAAACGTGGTGGTAGGTAAAGACTCTGCGCAATAGAAAGCCGCTTAAAACCACAACGCCCGTTTTTGGTCTGTTTTCTAGAAAACAGACCAAAAACGGGCGTTGTGCATATTTCTAATGATAGTCCTTATTTTTTCTGAGCCGGTTTGGCGGTGCTTCTGGCCTTTTGTTTCTCTTTAAATTCCTGACCGCCGCGCCACGTGTAGAACTCGCCTATCAAGGACCTGATTTTTATCTCATCCAAAGTAGTCAGCTGGCTTTCTACGGTTGCTTTGCGTTTGCCCAGGTTCTGTAGAATGTACTCGGCATAGTCCCAGTCCCGCGGAATCCAGGTTTGGCGCTTGGCTCGCACGCTCTGCAAGAATACAATGTAGGCTTCCCGCATTTGCACCGCCTTGATGGTTTGCACGTTGCTGAACTTGCCCAAGAGCTCTTTCTCCCGGCGGCGCACTTCCTCGGCCTGCAAGGGAATCTCATCATAGGCCGGACGGTTCTCCATCTCCTGGAAGGTGGCTTTCAAATCCAGGAAATCGCGCTTGGACTCTTCAGACAAACTTTGGAAGCCGCTTTCAATCTTGTCAGAGTGCCGGGCAAAATCGCTTTTAATGCTGGGCCATTCGGCGCGGGTGGTGGTGGCTACCTTATCATTCTGGAGGCGCATCCAATCCTTCAGCTGTCTCAGGTCCTGTTCCACGGCAGACTCCTGAACTGGCTCCTTTTTCACCTCCTGAGTGGTTTCATTCTTCACTTCCTGGGCCAGAGCGGTCAATTGGGCGCCGCTGGTCAAGGCCACAGCCAATCCCAGGGTTCTCCAAATCATTTTCGGCTTTTTCATAGCTAGGGTACGCTTGTGCATCTCAAATATACATATTTCTAAAAACCCACCTGCAAAAACAACGCCAAGGCTTTTTTAAGGAATAATGATTAGTGAATAGTGATTAATTACCAGTAATCAGTTAGAAGTGATTTGCAAATTGTGAATAGTGGCTAATGACGCGTGAAGAAGATTCATGCACAGTGCGTTATCAGTAATGGATGGCGAATTAATTATGAATGAAGAACTGGGCATGGTTACGAGTTATAGTAGATGCGTCTCCCTCCCTCTGTCCTCCTGAAAGGACCTTGTAGGCCAGATATACAGGCAAAAGCTACGCGCAATTTTCGTTTTTGGCTTATTTTCCAGAAAACAGGACAAAAACGAAGAGTCCCTGCCAACTTTTCCTGACAGGGACTCTTAAAATATTCTCAGCTCAATCTTAAAAGACCCGCTACTATATACTCTGAAATCAGGGCTGCAACGCTTTGGGTTGTTTAGTTCTGCTCCAGGATTTGGAAGAGTTCGTCCAACTTAGGCGTGAGGATGATTTCGGTGCGGCGGTTCTTTTGGCGGGCTTCTGCCGAGGTGGATGGGTCTACGGGTACGTATTTAGAACGACCCGACGGGGTTACGCGCTGAGGAGACACGCCGGCATCTGTGAGAATGCGCGTGATTTCAGTGGCGCGCAGGACGCTCAGGTCCCAGTTGTCTTGCATACCGGCCGTGCCCTTGGCAATGGGAACGTCATCTGTGTGGCCTTCCACCACCACGTTCACGTCTGGCTGGTTCTGCAACACGCTGGCCAGTTTCTTCAACGCTTCCTGCCCTTTGGCATCTACTTTGGTACTACCAGATTTGAACAGCAGTTGGTTAGACAAAGACACATATACTTTGCCGTTGCGCACGTCAATGGTCAGGTCAGAGGCTTTGAAACCTAGCAGGGCATCGCCTACGGTCTTGCGCAGGTTGTTCACCGCGCGGTCCTTCTCTGCCAAGATGCGTTCCATCTCTTTGAGGCGGGCCTCGCGGGCCTGTAGGTCTGTGGTGAGTTGGTTGACCTGTTCGCTTTTATTGTTGAGGTTGGTGCGAAGAGAGGCTTCTGTAGAGGCTTTTTCTTTGGCCAAGTCTTCTTTTTCCTGGGTGAGGCGGTCGCGGTCTTCGCGCAGCTTGGCGCGCTCGCTTTCCAGTTCCAGCTTCTGGCGGTTCAGTTCATCCTGTAAGACTACCAGAGAGCGGTTTTCTGCCAGAGCGGCTTCATATTTCTTGGTAGAGACGCAGGAACTCATAAGGCCCAGGGCCAGCAGCGCAGGTAGAGCCGTAGATAGCAATGATTTTTTCATAGGTTGGGTACTTGTCAATTATCCGTAAAAGACGCAATACTTGCGATAGTACCCTTACGCAAGGAAGTAGGCAGAAGTTAAAACCTTAACTGAACTCGGCTTACCTTGTGCCCTTACCTCCTTCCCTGGCCAGGTTTATTCTGAGGAAGAAGTCACCAGATCTGTCTGCTCCAAAAACTCCTGAATGGTCTGCACGGCTAGGTGAATACCATCCATGCTTTCCAGCTCTGCGGGTTCTTTGCGCAACTGTTCCAATTGATCAGCGGTGGTTTCTACCAACCTAAGCTGTTTGGTTTTGCACCGCATAGAAATCTCATGCAGGTAGATGCGGGCATCTGCTATATAGGCAGCTAATTGTTGGGCGTTGGCCTGTTCTGTTTGTCTCAACTGCTCTAACTGGTCAGCAATGACCTTCAATCTCTCTATCTGCAGGGCGCAAGTCTTCATAGGTCCAAAAATTTAAGTAGATGTACTATACGTACTTATCTCAAAAAGTAAACCAATTTTATGTAATTATCTAAATTCTGGCGGTCAGGAAAAAAGTTTGAGACGCCTGCGCTTTGGTCAAAAAGACTATCTTTGGAACCTGTCAAATCCGCTTACCGCCCATTGGGCCTATAAATGGACAGACACGCTTTCTAACCAGTCATCGATTTTAGCCTCTTTTTCTTAAAACACCATGAAAACAAAAATCACCGTGAACAGCAACGGCTCTCTCAAAGTAGAAGGCGATTTTATAGTAGTAGACGCCCAGGGCAACGAGTACAACCTGCAGGGCCGCGAGGTGGTGTCGTTCTGCCGCTGCGGTCTTTCCAACAACAAACCCTTCTGCGACGGTGCCCACCGTGGTCACTTTGAGCACAACGCCGTGGCTTTTGACCTGCCACCAAGGAAAGTATAGCTTTTTTGAGTCTTGAGTCGCGAGTTCTGAGTCTTGAGTCAAAATTGTTGATTGTCAATTGTTGATTGTTGGCCTCTGTTCATTTCCGATCACTGATCACTCCTCCCCATTTCTAATTTCTAATTCGTAATTTCTAATTACACAAAAGTGTATGTCTGAAACTTCTACAGGGTTTAAGCGCGAAATAAAGCTGTTTGATGCCGTCATGCTGGTGGCAGGGTCCATGATTGGGTCTGGTATTTTCATTGTGAGCGCAGACATTGCCCGCAGCGTGGGCAGTCCGGGGTACTTGCTGCTGGTGTGGGCGCTTACGGGCCTCATGACATTGGCCGGGGCCCTCAGCTACGGAGAACTCACCAGCCTCATGCCACGCGCCGGCGGGCAGTATGTGTACCTGCGGGAATCATATGGTCCCATGGTGGCATTTTTATATGGCTGGACCCTGTTTCTGGTCATCCAGAGCGGAACCATTGCCGCCGTGGCCGTGGCTTTTGCCAAATTCACGGGCGTGCTGGTACCTTGGTTCTCTGAAGACCATATTCTGCTAGACCTGGGTTTCCTGAAACTCACCACGGTGCAGTTGCTGGCCATTTCCTCCATCATTCTGCTCACGTTGGTCAACCAGCAGGGCGTAAGAAACGGGAAGTTCATCCAGAACATCTTCGGCTCTACCAAAATCATTGCCTTGTTTGCCTTGATTGGATTTGGTTTGCTGCTGGGCACCAACGCCGAGGTAATGGAGCTCAACTTCACAGACATGTGGAATGCGCAGACCGTGTCTACAGAACCGGTGTCTGGAACGCCCTTCCGGACGCCGCTGCAGGGTTGGGCCCTGATGGTGGGCATTGGCACGGCCATGATCGGGTCGCTGTTCTCCTCAGATGCCTGGAACAACATTGGCTTTTCTGGAGACGAGATTGTGAACCCTAAGCGCACCATCGTGTTGAGCATGGCCATAGGCACCGCCGTGGTGACCTTGTTGTATATTCTGATCAACGTGGTGTACCTGACCATTCTTCCGCTGGAAGGTTACAAAGCCGGCGCCGATGTGATGGCCCGCGGTATTCAGTTTGCCAGCAATGACCGCGTAGCCACCGCCGTGGCCGAAGTCATTGGCGGCTCCACTGCTACCATTGCCATTGCCGTTTTGATCATGATCTCCACGTTTGGCTGTAACAACGGGGTTATTCTGTCTGCCCCGCGCGTATACTACACCATGGCCAAAGACGGTCTGTTCTTCACCAACATGGCCAAGCTGAACAAGAATGCCGTGCCCGGAGTTGCCTTGACCTTCCAGTGCGTGTGGGCCTGTATTCTGTGCATGTCGGGTAAGTACGGTGATCTGTTGGATTACGTGATTTTTGCCGTACTGCTGTTCTACATCTTGACCATTGCCGGTATCTTTATTTTGCGCCGCACCATGCCAGACGCACCAAGACCGTACAAAGCCATCGGTTACCCGGTGCTACCGGCCTTGTACATTGCCATGGCCTCGTTCATCTGCATCATCCTGCTCATTTACAAGCCCGCCTATTCTTGGCCAGGTTTGATTTTAGTGGGCGTGGGCATACCGGTGTACTACTTCTTCAAGAACAAATTCCAGAAGATAGCAGACTAGCGCCGCTACCTTCTATTTTAAGAACCGCCCTTCGTTTTTGGCTTGTTTTCTACAAAACAGACCAAAAACGAAGGGCGGTTCTTTTATACTATCTCCTTCTAGACCAACGCTGCCTTCTTTCCTGAGGGCCGTATAGCGCTGGCAATCAAACTTTCAGTATTTTAGAAACTCCAAACCTACTCTACAAACAACCTCTATATGAAGAAACACTTTTACGCGGTGGCCGCCCTGGTTTTGCTTGCGTTCACTTCTTCCCAAACCCTGGCCCAGAAAACGTATTTGCATTGCGGCACACTGATAGACGGCATAGGAGACAAAGCCCAAACGGAGATGACCGTGATTGTAAGCGGCAATCAGATTCTGGCCGTGGAGAAAGGCTATGCTACCCCAGAGGCCGGCGCCCAGGTCATTGACCTGAAGAACAAGACCGTACTTCCCGGCTTCATGGACATGCACGTGCACTTTGAGAGCGAAACCAGTCCCAACGCCTACGCAGAGAAACTGTCTTTAAACCAAGGCACCATGGCGTTCAGGGCGGGAAATTACGCAGAAAGAACGCTCATGGCCGGCTTTACCACCGTGCGGGATTTGGGCGGCAGCGGTATCAACATCCAATTGCGCAACGCCATCAACCAGGGCCTCATGCGCGGCCCCAGAATGTTTGTGGTGGGCAAGGCCATTTCGGGCACCGGCGGACACATGGACCCTACCAACGGCTACAATGACCAACTAATGGGAGACCCGGGGCCGGCAGACGGCGTAGCCAACGGCGTGGACGAGTGCCGGAAGGCCGTACGCCAGCAGTACAAAAACGGGGCTGACTTGATCAAGATTGCTGCCACCGGCGGCGTGTTGAGCGTGGCCAAAGACGGATCAGGCCCGCAGTACTCTGAAGAAGAAATAAGAGCCATTGTAGAAACCGCCCATGACCTGGGTATGAAAGTGGCCGTGCACGCCCACGGCGCCGAAGGCATGAAACGCGCCATCCGGGCCGGGGTGACCTCCATTGAGCACGGCACCCTCATGGACGAGGAAACCATGAAACTCATGAAGAAGAACGGCACTTGGTACGTACCCACCCTCACTGCGGGTAAATCTGTGGCAGATTCGGCTAAGATTCCTAACTATTACCCGCCGCTGGTCACGCCCAAAGCCTTAGCCATTGGTCCGCAGTTGCAGGGCACGTTTGCCAAAGCTTATAAGGCTGGGGTGAAAATCGCCTTCGGGACGGACGCCGGAGTCTTCAAGCACGGCAAGAACGCCAAGGAGTTTGAGTACATGGTAGAGGCCGGCATGCCCGCCATGGAAGCCATCAAAGCAGCTACCCTACACGCCGCTGAACTGGTGGGCGCCTCAGACAAATTGGGCTCTGTACAGAAAGGCAAGCTAGCCGACCTTATTGCCGTAGACGGTGATCCTTTACAGGACATCAAAACGCTGCAGCAGGTGTCCTTTGTCATGAAAGACGGAAAAGTGTACAAGCAGTAGCCTGACACCAAGTTAGTTCCCCTAAAAAATCCAAGAAAAAAGCGGAATGAGATAGGGTCAATTCCCTTATCTTTGCCCTCTTATTAGCGTAATAAAACATGAAAAGAATGATCCTCTTGGGCGCTTTCGCCCTTATAAGCGTAGTGGGCGCCCAGGCGCAGACCAACTTTGGTATTAAAGTAGGGTTGAACGTGGCCAACATTGGCGGCGACGCTAAAAATACAGATCCGCGTACGGGCGTACATGCCGGCTTCTTTGCCACCGCTCCCATTTCAGACCGGTTTGCCATTCAGCCGGAGGTCTTATATTCTCAGCAGGGGTACAAGTCTGGCAAGAGCACGTTCACGCTCCACTACCTCAACATTCCCTTGATTTTCAAAGGCACCATCTCTGGCGGCTTTCATTTACAGGTAGGACCGCAGTTTGGGATTCTTCTGGATGCCAAGCAGAAAGTAGGCAACACCACCTATGACATCTCTGACAATCTAAACAAATATGACGGCGCCGTTGCCTTAGGCTTGGGCTATGACCTTTCCCGCTTACAAGTATCGGCTAGGTACAACCTGGGCTTATCTGACATTGCAGACGGCAACATTAAAGGAGAGTCTTATCCCAACAACGTGTTCCAGTTATCTGTGGGCGTAAAGATGTAAGCGTTTTTTGCCTGTTTTCCTCAAAAGCCCCGAAAAACGATCGGGGCTTTTTTTATGCCTAAGTTTTTCAGTTGAACCGTTGGTAAAGCTTTTTTCCTAACGCATTCACTGACTCTGATTGTTTGAATTTCAGCCCGATTGATTTTAATCATATTACCAGTTTAACCTAAAGCCTTCAATTTGACTATAGCATCAGAAGTAGTTTGCCCGAAGATTCATCCTATCTCGGGTGCCCGCAAAATCACACTTGAAGGAGTCTATTTCTTTCTCATTCAGGTGAGCCAGTCTTCTGGTCAAAAATCCTGGCTGGCGTAAAGTGGATAAGATGGCTGCGTGAATTTCTGCCGTTTAAGCGGTACCTTGCGGGTGTTTTTATATTTCGTATGTCAGGCTTACCTATTTTCTCCAATCCTATGGCTTCCCCTACTTTGCATGCGCAAGGCGTAACGCTAGAAGAAACCACAGACACGCTGGCCATTCATCATCTGGCGCACCAGACCTGGCAGCCTACCTACAAAGACATTCTGGCCCCAGACCAAATCCAGTACATGCTGGACATGTTCTACACGCCGGCCTCATTGCAACAGCAAATGGAAGAAGGACAGACCTTTTTGTTGGTAAAAAACCAGGGAGAACCAGCGGCTTTTGCCTCCTACTCACTGCTTTACCCAGAAGAAAAGGTGTACAAGCTGAACAAGCTCTACATCCACCCCGGGCAGCAAGGCAAAGGCTTCGGGAAGCTGCTGCTGCAGGAAATTGTGCGCCGCATTCAACCGTTGGGCGCTACCGCCCTGGACCTGAACGTGCACCGTCAGAACCCAGCGCTCCAATTCTACCTGAAACACGGGTTCCATATCCATCAAACCCTGGACATTCCGCTGGGGCCTTACACCTTAAATGACCACATCCTGCGCTTGCCGCTCACGGTTTAGTCCTTGCTCGTGCGTTTGAGGTTACTCTATTACTTGAATGCACCCTCCACTTCGTTTTACCTGTTTTTATGCGAAAGATCCTCTTCACCCTCAGTCTGATTCTTGCCTGTTCTGCCATGAGCATGGGCTGGGGTTTCTATGGCCATAAAGTCATTCAGCAACTTTCTGTGTACGCCCTGCCTAAAGACATGCAGGCATTTTACCATAGACATATGAAGTATCTGGTAGATGCTGCCGTGCGTCCAGATGAGCGTAGAAACACAGACTCTGCTGAGGCCGTCCGCCATTTCATTGACGTGGATTATTTTGGACCTAACGCCGTGAATGAAATGCCAGAGAGTTGGGCCGCCGCCTCTGCCAAATATCCGGTAGACACTCTCACCAAGTATGGTCTGGTGCCGTGGCACGTGGTGGTCATGCAGCAGCGCCTTACCCGTGCCTTCCAGCAGAAAAGCGTGGACAGTATCTTGTTCTACTCGGCAGATCTGGGCCATTACATCCAAGACGCGCACGTTCCGTTGCATACCACCTTGAACTATGACGGCCAGTTAACAGACCAGCACGGCCTGCACAGCCTTTGGGAGTCTAAACTGCCGGAGCAGAATCTGCCAGGCTATTCCCTCAAGCACAAACAAGCCCAGTACCTGGCCAATCCAGAACATGCCATCTGGGAAGTGGTGCGCGGCTCGCACAAAGAACTGCCCAACCTGCTGGCCCTGGAGAAACAAGTAACCAAGCAGTTCACAGACCAGACCAAGTTTGTGGTTACAGAACGAAACGGTAGAACCCGCAAAAACTACTCAGACGCTTTTGCCAAAGCCTATCAAGAAGCCCTGGGACCTATGGTAGAACAGCGCATGCAGGCCGCCGCCCACATGACGGCCAGCTTCTGGTTCACCTGCTGGGTAGATGGCGGCCGGCCCAACCTGAAGAACCTGCTTGCTACCCCTTACACCAAGGCCCAGGCCAAACAATTCAAGCAGGAAAGGAAAGCCTGGAAAAAAGGACAGCTCCAGAAAAAAGATTTGCTCCTCACCAAAGGCCGCTAAGCCGTTCCCTTGTAAAACAGGAGGCGTTTTTGGCTTGTTTCTGAGAAAACAGCCCAAAAACGCCTCCTGTTTTTTTAGCACCCACCGCGGGTTCCCTGCTGATAATCTGCCCGAAACCCTTATTTTTGTCATCCGCACTTTTTTAAGCACCAACCACATCATGCATATTGCCATCGTCGGGAACATAGGAGCCGGCAAAACCACGCTGGCCACCAAGCTGGCCCAGCACTTTCAATGGGAAGTCTTTCTGGAAGCCGTAGATGACAATCCCTACCTCAAAGATTTTTATGACGACATGCCGCGCTGGGCGTTCCACCTGCAGGTCTTCTTCCTGAACAGCCGCTTTAACCAGGTGCTGCAGATCAATGAGCGCACCAACGGCGTGGTACAGGACCGCACCATCTACGAGGACGCGTACATCTTCGCCAAAAACCTGCACCAGTCCGGCATGATGAGCGAGCGCGACTACCAGAACTACTTCAACCTGTTTCTGTCCATGACCAAGATGGTGAAGGCCCCAGACCTCTTGGTCTACCTCAAAGCCGACTTGCCCAAACTGATTGGCCAGATACAGAAGCGCGGGCGCGACTATGAAGAGAACATAGCCCTGTCTTACCTCAAGAACCTGAACGAACACTATGACCAGTGGATCAGCGGCTACACGCACGGCAAGCTGCTGGTGGTAGACGTCAACAACATGGACTTCGTGCAGAACCCAGAAGACCTGGGCACCATCATTGAGCGCATCAACATTGAGCTGTTTGGCTTGTTTTAGGCTGTAGCCACGCACAAGTATAGCAAAACCTTTATCTTTCAGGGCCGGGATTGCGTATGTACCAGAAAAACATTGGTCATATGAAATCCCGGTTTTCTTTTCCCTTCCTGCCGCTGCTGGCCGCAGGACTATTGCTTGCAAGTACAGGTTGCAACAAAACCTCCTCAGAGGCAGAAGCAGACGCCCATAGAGCCGGCAGCAAAGCCGAACAGGAACTAGCCGAGCTCAGAGAATGGGCCAAAGACAAGGCCAATGACGCGGACAGCACCGCAGACCGCAAGGGCCCAGAGATCAAGGAGGAGTTCAAGCAGCGCTCAGCGGCCTTAGAAGCCAACCTGGACAGTCTTTCTGAAGAATCAAAGGAAGAATACAAGGAGCTCAAGCGCCGGTTTGAGAACTGGCAGTCGCATACCACCCAGCGCAGCCAGATGCCCTTGCGCGCTAGCAAACTAGACAGCATCACGGTATTACTAATGGGCTCAAAGACGGCCATGGACAGTACCTGGGCACCTACCAAAGTACGCGACAAGTATGAAATCTTCATCAGAAATGTGCGCCAGCACCGCGGCAACTGGACGGCATCAGACTGGGACTACGTAGACGCGGTCTACCGCCAGCTCAATGAAAAGAAAGATCCCCTGGAAGATAATTTGAGCCCCGCAGACCGCCTGCGCATAAAAGGCCTGCAGGCAGAATACCTGGCCTTGGAAGCCAAGAAAGACATCACAGACCTTCATCAACAGTTAAAGGACAGGTAAGGCAGAAAGGTCGTTTTTGGCTTATTTTCTGAAAAACAGGCCAAAAACGACCTAGCTGGCTTGCTCCGCGTCCTCAGAAGAAGGTTGGGGTGGGGAAAGCAGCGGTCGGCAGAGCCATTCTTCCGCTAATGCAGGATCCCAGAACATGGAGGCCTCACAATGCTGGGCAAACCGGGCGATCATGTCTTTGGCCGAGACCACCTGCTGAAAGTTAGGAGAAAGCACATGGGCAAACTTGCGCATGCCCAGACGCACCGCATCAGGGAGCCACTCATACTCCAGCCAGTTGTTGGCTTCTTCCCAGTCTCCGGTTACTTCGCTTTTGTCATTGAGAAGACGGGGGCACTTCCACTTCTCCTGCAGGGCCAGATAGGCCTTGGCGGCCAGAAGCACGTCTTCGGCGTTTATGTGTCCTTTCCATTTTACCAAGACAACTTCTTTTGCCTGGTCATAGAAAATAGAGACGTGGGCATGGGCATGGGAAAGGTGCCAGGTAGATTCCATATACGCACTGGGTCTAACATGAATAATAGGTCAAGCGGGAAAGAGGCGTCTGGAAAGAGGACTCTGAAATGTACGCAGCCTTACACCCGAATGTTGGTACAAATACTTAATTAAATTAAGTACATATACGTATTTTCCTATCTATTGACTACCGGCCAGGGCTGGATGGGGTGTTTGGGGCCTCCAGCCAACCAGTGGTGCCACCGGCCACACGCACCAGCCAGAAGTCTTCCATTCTGGCTAAGACCTGCACGCTGGTATCTGCCGGAAGGGTGCGTTTGGCGGCGGCCTGCGCATGGGACGTTTCCAGGAGCGAGGCCGTCTGGCGCAGCCTTACGGTTTGCAGCGGCTTGTCCAGGGGTTCTACCAAAGAGGAAGCCATGAAGCCCTGTTGCCCATTGGCCAACACCACCCGGTACCAGTCAGAAGTGCCAGCCACCACCTGCACGGGCGTATTCTTTTCCAACGTAGTCACAATGCTGGCCTTGGTGTCTGGAGACTGCCGTACCGTGCCCTTGGCTTTGGCTACCCGGGTCCATTGGCCCAACTGCTTCTCACTCACGTTCAACGGGGCCGGCTTCTCTTTGCTTTGGAAGACATAGGGAAAGGGATCTACGGCGCCTCGGCCAAACTTATAAATCCCAAAGTGCAGGTGCGGGGCCGTGGTTTTGGCGTTGCCCGTGTTGCCCATCAGGCCCAGAGTGTCGCCAATGGCAACGCGCTGACCGGGCTGCACCAGTTGGCTGTCCAGATGCGCATAATACAGGCTTTGGTTGCGGCCGGGGTCTTGCAACCAAACCACCTTCCCGCCAATAGGCGTAGTACTCACCCTGGATACCACTCCTTCTGTGGAGGCAATTACAGGGGTGTTTCTGGGCGCAAAAATGTCAATGCCTTCATGTTTTCTAGCGCCAGCGTCGCGGTCCTGCCCCCAGAAACTCTGGATGGCGCGCCCGTCTTTGCCCTGCACCGGAAACGCCAGCACTGGCTGCGCCTCAATGGTCACCGTGTACTGACCGCTGCGCAGCAGTTCTGGCTGCACCCGCAGCACATGCGCTACGCTCTCCTCAATTTCATACTCCAATTCCTGCGCGGTAGAGTCTGCGTTGGCCACCTGTTTGGGCGCCGTGGGCTCCTCTGGTCGGGTTTCAAAAAGATCCAGGAACACCTGGGGCACGGCCGTACCTTTGGTTTGCACCTTCACAGCCACCTTCTGCCCTTGCTGCACGGTAAACTGGTAACCAGCCGCCATGGGCTTGTCTGCCGGAAAGTAGCCGGTTTCTTTAAAAGGCAGCGTGACGGGCACCGGTTTTTGCAGGGCATTCTTTCCTGCGGCCAGCCACTGCTGGCCCAGCGCGGTTTGGTCTAGCTTGGCCTCTTCCAGACCTTTCTGGTATTTCTCATAGGGTGTCTGTTTCTTGAACACGCCGCGCAGCGTGTTCTGCGGACTACATGCCTGTAGGCAGACAAAAAAGACTAACCCACAAATTAACCGGGAGTGCTTGCTGAAATACTGGGGAAGGTTCATACGCAGATTCAAAAAAATACCCGCTACCCGGGCATACTATAACGCGGGTAACGGGTAAAATGTACGAACCAGAAGAAGTTTTGGCTTCACAGCCAGCAGATTACTCTTCTTCTATGCGGCGGTGCGGGTGCTGGTAGGCATGCGCTTCTGCCTCAGAGATCTCGTCATACTGGTCAAGCATCAGCTGCAGGGTACCCGAGTTGGTGGCCTTAACAAAAGCTCCCTCTGGGGTGGCGTAAATGGCGTAGTTGTGCAACCCAAAAGGATACAGGTTGTTGCTGCGTATCTCTTTGGCGAAGGTGAGGTCATGCTGGGCTCCGTTAGAGGTAGTCACCAGGTATAAAGTATGCTGCGTCATGCTCAGAAATAAGTAAAAGGATTAGGCTCTTACGCCGGAAGGCTGTTGAAAAAGCCACTGCTTGGCTTCCACCAGGTTAGGAAACTGGCAGTGCTGGCAGATGCCGCTGGCGTTGGCCATATCTTCAATGGCTTTCACGGCCAGTTTGGTAAAAGCGCTCTCCGGAACCACCACTGCAATATACAGATAATTGTTTGGTGCTAAATCGGCTAGCCGGGGAATAATGGCAGTGGCCATCCAGCGCTGGTCTTCCGGTGACACCAGGCCCAACGCCAGCACGTCCAGGTTCACCCGCTGGGTGGGGTACAACCGCATGGTCTGCAGCAGCCGCTGGTTGGCTTCCTTGAACTCCTCTGAGGTGCATTTGCGGCCATACCGCAAAAACACGCCCTGCAGCAACTCATCATACCCGGTAGTGGCGTAATCAGTTCTGGTATGAATCATATGATAAGAAGCGTAAGCGGTTGGGGGAATGAATTACTAGATTTTTAACGCGGAAACATCGCAGCGGTTTCCTGTCTGGCAGCCCGCTTTTCCTTCTGATTGATGGTGAGAGACTTACATTTTTCCCTACCACAACTGGCTAGCATCATCAGGCAAATCCCTTGCTTACCGCAGAGAAACCGCCAATTGGAACTCCGTTGCCGGAAGGCGTTTTTGGGCTGTTTTCTGGAAAAGAGGCGAAAAACGGACAGGTTCTATTCTACCGGACCAGCTTCCATGACCTGAATTTTGTCTCCTACCTGCACGGTGCCGGTAGACAGGCCAATCAGGTTCATCCCGAAGGAGACATTGCTGCCCTGCTTGCGGTAGGTAGACAGCGTTTGCAGCGGCTCCTGGCTGGCAGCGCCGGTGGCCTGGTCAATGGTAGACATGGCGCAGTGGCCGCAGGGCTTGGCGCCGTAAAAGAGTACATCCCCAATTTTAAAGGTCTTCCAGTTGTCTTCGTCATGAGGCAGGCCGCCCGTGAACACAAACGTGGGCCTGAACCGGTTCATGGGCAAAGACTGCTCCAGCCGGTTGTTCAAATCATTCAAAGATTCCTGGCCAATGATCAGGAAAGGAAAGGCATCTGCAAAGTTCAGCTTCTCATTGTGCTTGGCGTAGTTGGGATCAATGAGCCTGATGGAGTTGTCTGGCATGTACACCAGACGGCAGTCTACGCCCAGGGCTTCGGTGAACCACGTACTGGCTTCTGAACTCACCACGTAGGCAAAGCAGATATCGTCCCAGACGGTTACCAGCAGGGAGCGGGTGCTGTTGGTTTCTAAAGGCACGCGCAGCGGGGTCAGGTTTTTGGTGCGGTGGGTCACTTCCAAATGGTCTGGGTGCAGGGCCACCTGCAAGAGGGCCATCTCGGGAAGTTTGCGCTGGGTCAGGAACAGGCCACTCTCGTCAATCAGCATCCAGCGCCGGTCATACTGCAGTCCGCGCTCCTCTACCTGGGCAGACGTGAGCGAGATGCCGCCTAATGACTTAATGGGATATACATTGATTTCGCTGAGTACCAAGTGTGACATATAAATCTATGTGCGGTGACGTGCCTATTCTCCTAAAAGCTAAAGGTAGGAATGATTCCTAAAACGCAGAGAAGCTCTGCAAAGATTTGCACTTTCACAACAAATTATCTTCACTAACCCCTATATTTAGCTAACATGATAATTTTTTTAGCAGACAATTGACCGCAAAGACAAAAAGCGTAATTTTAGGAGATTGAAAATAAGAGGAGCGCACGGAATGGGGACATATTTTCAGAGTTACCGCGAAGAGATTTCGCTGACGGTTAGCACCAACCGCCCGCTCACCCTGTATGAGTTCAACCACCGCCTGCGCGAGGAGATTGAGAACGCCCTGCCCCACCGGTATTGGATTATTGCCGAAATCTCTGAAGCCCGCGTGCACCACGGCAGCGGCCACTGCTACCTCACCCTCACCGACAAAGAACCCGGCCCCAAAGCCACGCTCACAGCCCAGGCCCGGGCCACCATCTGGAAACGACAGTACCAGGAAATCGCCACTTTCTTTGAGGAGCAGACGGGGCATCCGTTAAAGGGGGGCCTTAAGATTCTGTTCAACGCCAGCCCGCGGTTTCATGAGCTGTACGGCTTCAGCCTGGACATTCATGACATTGATCCCACCTACACCCTGGGAGATCTGGCCCGCCAGCGGCAGGAAACCATTCTCAGGCTGCAGAAAGAAGGGCTGTTAGACCTCAACAAGCAACAGCTCTTACCCGAAGTACCGCAGCGTCTGGCCGTCATCTCGTCGCCTACTGCTGCCGGCTACCAAGACTTCGTCTCGCAGTTGGAGCACAATCCGTTTGGTTATTCGTTCCAGTTGACCTTGTTTGAAGCCAGCGTGCAAGGCGCCGAAGCCGTCTCTTCCATCAGAGCGGCCTTAAACCGCGTGGCCTTGCAGCGCCCGGCCTTTGATGCCGTGATCATCATTCGCGGCGGAGGTTCGCAGACAGACTTGTTGTGCTTTGACCGGTATGAACTGGCCGCCACCGTGGCCCAGATGCCTTTGCCTGTGTTGACGGGTATTGGGCATGAGCGTGATGAGTCTATCACCGATTTAGTGGCCCACACGCCTTTAAAAACGCCCACGGCCGTAGCCGCTTATCTGGTAGACCGCTGCAATGAGTATGAGGCCAAAATAGAAACCATCTTCCTACAGATCAAAGACGCAGCCACGGCATTGGCCGTGGTAGAAGAACGAAGAATTACCCAACTCACCAACCAATTGCAGCAGCGCACCAACGGCTTCCTGCAGACGCGCCAGTTCCAGTTGGAGTGCCAGACCCGCACGCTCTCAGACAAACCCAAGAACTACCTCACTCAGGAACAGCGCCACGTTATGTGCGAAGAACTGCGCCTCACCCATTCTGTGGAGCAACTTTTAAGGGCCAAAGAAGCGAAACAACACCAGTACCTGCAAACCCTGGAGCATGAGAGCACGCAAAAGGTAACGGCTGGCCAGCGCAAACTCACCCACATAGAGCACTGCGTGCAGCACGGTTCAGAACTTCGGCTTCAGAAAGCCAAATTGGCGTTCCAGAAAAACCAGCAGCGGTTGCTTTACGGCGCCAAAGACCATCTGCAAACCAAAAGCCACCAGCTGCAGATCGTGGCCATGGACATCCGGTCCCATGACCCCGAGGTGATGCTGATGCGCGGCTACACCCTTACCTACGTCAACGGAAAGCTGCTGCGCTCCATAGAGCAACTCTCTCCCGGCGACGAACTCAAAACCCGACTGCTCGTGGGCTCCCTCACCAGCACCGTCACCAACATTCAAGAACCAGACCTGTTTAATTAAAAATTAGAAATTAAAAATTAGAAATGGTGATTTGCACTCTGCCCAATAACCCAAACCATCGTTCTTAATTTCTAATTTCTAATTAATAATTTCTAATTAGAAAAAGCCATGAGCACCCTCACGTATAAGCAAGCCACCCAGGAGTTAGAGGCCATTTTAAAGGCCATTGAGAATGATGATGTAGACGTGGATGAACTGACCCAGAAGGTACAGCGCTCCTCTGAACTCATAAAACTGTGCAAGCAGAAACTCCGCTCCGCCGAAGACGCCATCAACCAAGTCTTCAAAGACATCAACTGCGATACTCCAGAAACGGAGTAAGCCTTCGTTTTTGCTTGTTTTCACCAAAACAGGCTAAAAACGAAAAGGGCAGCTACTTGCGTAGCTGCCCTTTTTATGCGGTAAGCTTTTTGATCTTCTACAAATGGATGATAGGATCAGCTTTGCCGTCTGGGTCGCCTTTCACATAGCCACTGATGGTAGGCTTGCCACCGGTCACCAGCATAACGCCCGCAGCATGCGGGGTAGCCATTGAAGTACCACTGATGGTATTGTAGCCACCGGCTTTCCAGGTAGATTTAATGCTCACACCGGGTGCACACCAGTCCACGTGGGTACCGTAGTTAGAAAACGAAGCCCATGTATCTGTGTTGTTCATGGCAGAGATGGTGTAGATGTTGGCACCTTCGGCGCGGGCCGGAGAGTGGTTGTCTGCATCATCAGTCTCATTGCCAGCGGCCAGGCAGAAGATAACACCGCCTTTAGCTGCGTTTACTACTGCATTGTCCAGGGTGGTAGACACGCCACCGCCCAGGCTCATGTTGGCCACGTCGCCAGGCTTGCCGTTGGTGCCCACGTAATCAATACCAGCAATCACGCCTGAAGTAGACCCGCTGCCTCTGGAGTTCAATACTTTCACTGCTACTACGGTAGCATTGTAAGCCACGCCGATGACGCCAATTGTGTTGTTCTTGGCGGCAATGGTACCTGCTACGTGAGAGCCGTGTCCGTTGCCGTCATCTGCGCTGTTGGCATCTGTACCAGAAGTGATAAACGTACGGCTGCGGTTTACATCTACGTTCAGGTCTGGATGGTCCAGGTCAATGCCAGAGTCAATCACCCAGGCAGTCTTGCCAGTGCCGTCTGCAGAACCCACGCGGGTAATGCCGTACGGCTTCTCCTGAATTGGTTGTGTAGTTCCGCCGCCGCCCGGTTTGCCCAGGCTGATCACTTTATCTTGTTCAATATAGGCAACGCGTGGGTCGCGGCGCAGCTTTTCTACCTCGGCCTCAGAAAGGTCGGCAGAGAAGCCTTCCAATACTTTGCCATAGGCATGGCCCAGAGCCTGTTCAGCAATACCACGCTCCCGCAGAATCTGCTGGCCGCGGCTGCGAGCCTGGCTTTGGCGCTGGGCATACGTAGCCTGCTCTGGCATACGACGGTTGTTGTCCTTTTTCAAAACCACAATGTACTTACCGGCAATAGGCGTACCCTGTACTGCGGCACTGGCCGTAGCGTCTAGAGGGGTAACGGCTTCTTCAGGGCTTTCGCAGCTTTGGAACGTGCATGCAAGAAGGGCGGCACCCAACATCATTTTGGTGGGGGACACAAAAGAGAAGTTCTTTTTCATACAATAGAGTGTTTGTTAGAAAGATGGATGAATGAAAGCGTTGCCCTGATAAAGAGCAGCTCCAAATTATGTAAAACAAACTTTAATAGACACCCCAAAAACATGTATCTTTAAATTATTTAACTCGTACACAACCTGTTACACTTCATCATTACCGTCTACAGCCATTTTTCAAGACGATTTTCTCCCCTGCTTTTTCTTGCCTAAGAGTACCGCAATGGCTAGTTTTGACTTACCAGTACCCTTAGCTACGCTCAAAAATATGCGCACTTCTTTTCTGAGGTTTGTCTTAGCCTTCACGCTTGCGGGCGTAAGCGCCTTCTCGTTTTCTGCCTGCCACCGCAAAGTCCCAGAAACGCCGGCCCCGGTGAAAGCAGAGCCACCTACCCCTACCCTGCTCACCCAGGAAACGGTGGTAGACACCCTCACGGCCTACGGGCAGGCACACCCGCAGGACAGTCTGGTTCTAATTAGTACTTCAAAAGGTGACATCACCATCAGACTGTTCAAGGACACGCCGCTGCACCGGGCCAACTTCCTGAGGCTGGCAGATTTTGGGTTCTTTGACAAGACCGTGTTCTTTAGAGTAGAAAAGGATTTCATGATCCAGGGCGGCCGCACTGATCAACCTAATATTAAGATTGGCGGTTACAACATCCCTCAGGAGATACGTCCGCATTATTACCACAAGCGCGGCATGGTGGGCATGGCCCGCTACGGCGATAAAGAAAACCCAGAGCGCATGTCCTCGCCGCGCGATTTCTACATTGTGCAAGGGCACCCGTTATCTCCAGAGGAACTGGCGGCCAACATTCAGGAATTCAACCTCAAGCTGAGCCCGGCCCAGAAAAAAGTGTACAGAACCCTGGGCGGCGCGCCCAACCTAGACCAGCAATACACCATTTTTGGCGAAGTAGTGGAAGGCATGAGCGTGGTAGACAGCATTGCCGCCGTGCCGGTAGACCCGCAGCAGCACTGGCCCTTAAAAGACGTGACCATGAAGGTACGGGTGCTTCGTTAAAAGAAGCCTACCTTTGCAAAAGCATCCTCCCGCCCATTCCTTTCAAACGTTGACCTACCTCTCTAGCAGAAACTTGCATGAAGCACATACCACTCCACAGCACGGACTACCTGACCATTGAATACAACGCCATTGATGACATCCTTATCAGTACCTGGCGGGGCACGCTTTCCAATGAACAGATAAAGAAAGGCTATGAGGCCATTGCGCTTCAGCTGAGAAAGCAGTTCTGCCACAAACTGCTGGACAATCACATAGAGGTGCGGGGCCTGTGGGCAGACCTAGCCGAATGGGTGGCCTTTGACTGGCACCCGCGCGCCGAAGCCTTTGGCCTGCACTACCACGCCTGCGTCTACTCCACCAGCACGTTCAGTCAACTCTCCACAGAAAAAGCCATCAGCCTCATTAAGACCAGCATTGTGCAAGGTTTTGAACACCTAGACGCCGCAGAGAACTGGCTTAAGTCCTTTTAGATTCTTTATTTGCTATGCAGAAAAATTAAAACGTCCCACTTTAGAGAAACCAATTTTTGCCTGTTTTCCAGAAAATAGCCCAAAAACGTAAAACGAAACTTCTCCTATTGGTTTGGGACAATAGTAACCTCATTGGAAGGGTGCCCAAGATCAGAACTTCTTGATTTCAAACAAATCTTCTTACATGCCTTTCACATTTGCCCATCCCGCTATACTACTTCCATGGAGAAATTGGTCAGGTAGGTGGGTTTCCTGGACGGGCCTTATCTTGGGGAGCATGTCTCCTGATTTTGAGTATTTCTTGAGAATGCGGGTAGAAAGCAACTACAGTCACACGCTGTCGGGGCTATTGTGGTTTAACCTTCCGCTGCCATTTATCCTGGCCGTGCTGTTCCATATCCTTATTAGAAACCCAACCATAGACCACCTGCCTCACGGGCTTGGTGAAAGGCTAAATAGCTATAAAGACTTCCAGTTTGTACACTACCTAAAAAAGCACTGGCACATTTTTGCTTTGTCAGTAGTGATGGGCAGTTTTTCGCATTTGGCATGGGATGCCTTCACGCACCAACAAGGTTTCTTTGTAGAGCGGTTACCCGTATTGCAATACCATTTCAGTTTCAGGGGTTTCCACTTTCCCGTTTACAAAGTCTTGCAGCACCTGAGCACCGTAGTGGGTTTTGTCTGCATAGGTTATTTTACATGGAAGATGCCTACCAAACCAGTGGAGCCAAGCTTTAGGAAGTTCAGATTCTGGGTTTCTATCGCGGTACTGATGACAGCCATCTTGGTCATCAGGCTCTTAACGGGACTTGCCTTGGAGCAGACGGGGCATTGGATTGCAACCGGCATTTCGGGTGGATGTATTGCTTTGCTAGTCACTTGCTTGTTTGCCAAGGACAAACCTTCACAAAGTACATAAAGCAAAAAACGCCCCTCAGGACTGAGGGGCGTTTTTTGCTAGTTTTCTGGGAAATAGCCCAAAAACGGCTTACCAGATGTGCACGCGTTCAGCGTCTGGGCGGTACATCTTGTTACCCGGTCCGCAGTTGAACGCCTTGTAGAACTGAGGCATGTTGGACAACGGACCATTGATTCTGAACGAGGCAGGTGAATGCGGATCTGTCTGCACTTGTTGACGCAGGAAGTTCTCGGTGGCGTTGGTTCTCCAGATTTGGGCCCAGGCCAGGAAGAACCGCTGCTCTGGCGTGAAGCCGTCAATCTTGTCCACGTTCTTGTTGGCAATGGCTTTCTGCAAGGCCGTGAAGGCAATGTTCAAGCCACCAATATCAGCTATGTTTTCACCCATGGTGAGTTTGCCGTTCACGTAGACGCTATCCAGGGGCTGCATGGCGCTGTACTGGCGGTCTACCATGTCGGTGCGCTGTTTGAACTTGGCCTTGTCCTCGGCGGTCCACCAGTCGCGCAGGTTGCCTTGCGGGTCATACTGGCTGCCCTGGTCGTCAAAGCCGTGGGTAAGTTCATGGCCAATCACGGCGCCCATGCCGCCGTAGTTCACGGCATCATCTGCCTTAGGGTCAAAGAAGGGAGGTTGCAGAATTCCCGCCGGGAACACAATTTCGTTCATGCTGGGGTTGTAGTAAGCGTTCACGGTAGGCGGCGTCATGCCCCATTCCATGCGGTCTACAGGTTTGCCCAGCTTAGAGGTATTCTCCTGGAAGCGCCATTGTGCGGCGTTCATCACGTTGCGCACAAAAGAGGTACGGTCCACTTTCAGGCCTTTGTAGTCTTTCCACTTGTCTGGGTAGCCAATCTTGACGGCAAATGCGTTTAGCTTGCCCATGGCCTGCTGCTTGGTGGCCTCGCTCATCCAGTCAAGGTTCTTCACGTGCTCCTGGAAGGCGGCGCGCAGGTTGTTCACCATCTCCAGAGCCTTGGCCTTGGCCTCAGGACTGAACGTTTTGTCTACGTACGCCTGTCCCAGCGCCTCGCCAATGTTACGGTCGGTTACACCCAAAACGCGTTTCCAGCGGGGCTGCATGGTTTTGGCACCACTCAGGAATTTGTTATAGAAGTTGAAGTTCTCCTGCACGAAGGCCTGCGGCAGGTAAGTAGAGTAGCTTCGGGCAAGGTTCCAGCGCAGATAGTTCTTCCAGTCTTGGGTAGGCACCGAGGCCAGCATGGCGCTGGTTTCCTTTAAATATTCCGGCTGCCCTACCACCACTTCGGTAGCGCTGCCCACGCTCAGGTTCTTTAACAAGGTAGACCAGTTGTAGTTGGGTGCCAGCTTCTGAAGCTGCGCAATGGTCATTTTATTGTAGGTGGCATACGGATCACGTTGCTGCACCCGGGTCATGGACGCCTTGGCCATGCGCGTTTCCAGAGCCATGATGGTGGCGGCGTTTTTAGCGGCAGTGGCGGCGTTGTCACCCATGAGCTGCAGCATGTTGGCAATGTGCTTCTGGTACTCCTCCCGGATGGTTTTAGAACGGGCATCTGTGTTCAGGTAATAGTCACGGTCTGGCAGGCCCAGGCCGCCCTGGTTCAGGTTAACCACGTTCTGGGTGCTGTTCTTGTCGTCTTGTCCCACGTACAGATTGAACAAGCCACCCGTGCCAATGGTCTTCAGGTAAGCAAAAGTCTGCAACAAGCTGGCTCTATCTTTAATGCCGTTGATGCGGGTGAGTTCCATGCGCAGCGGTGACAGACCAGCTTTCTCAATAGCGGCGGAGTCCATGCCGGCGGCGTAGAAATCACCTACCAGTTGCACGCTGGAGCCCTGGGGGGCATTGGTACTGGCCACGGCGGCATTCACTACAGAACGCAAGGCCGCGTTGTTCTGATCACCTAGCTCATTAAAACTACCCCAGCGGCTTTCTGAAGCCGGAATAGGATTGTTCTTGAGCCAACCACCGTTGGCAAACTTGTTGAAGTCCTCGCACGGAGAAACCGAGCGGTCCAGGTTTTCCATCTTGAGACCAATGCCGGCCACGCTGGCCTCCATCTCTGTCTCTGTGGTAGCCGAAGCAGTGGTTGTTTGCGTTGTGGACGTCTGCTGCACCGCTGCCGGTTTGCTGCAGCCCACGGCCATGACCCCGGTAAGGGCGGTGGCCAGCCAAAGCGTATTGGTTTTTTTCATATAAGTAGGTTGTATGGTGTGAATACTACACGGGAGACGTGCGCCTCCTTTACATGTAAAGAAGTATACGTAGAACTGTCCGTTGTGTAATGATAACCGTTTTTAGCCTGTTTTTCAGGAATTAGCCCTAAAAGGGTGCGTGGTCCGTTTCCCGCACCTCATAGAAGGTGGCAAAATGCTTGGGAAAGAAGGGCAGCCCCTGCGCCTGGGCGTACACTTTGGTGAAGGCCGCGCCAAAAAACAGAATCATGGCAGAATAGAAAATGAACAGCAGCAGTACCACCACAGACCCAGACGTGGAATACAAAGACCCCAGACCGCTTTTCACCAACACCTGCCCCAGAATGAGTTTCCCAATCAGGAAGAGCACGGCCGTCACCACGGCCCCAAGGCCAATGGCGCGGCGGTCAATGTACGCGTAGGGCAGAAACTTGAAGATGATGGCAAACCACATCGTCTCAATGAGCAGACCCACCAGCCGGTTGGCGCCCTGTACCAGATGCAGCTGCGTGCTCTCATCCAGAAGGGAGTAATGGTCATTTAAAAACGCAAAAGCCGTCTCCACGGATAGGGTAGCCAGAAACAAAAGCCCGCTGGAAAAGATGATGAGCAGCGCCCTGAACCGGTTCCGGACGGCGGCCCGCAAATGCTGCTGCCCCTTGGCGCGCACGCTCCAGAGCTGGTTGATGGAATTCTGGATGACGCCAAAGAGCGTAGTGGCCACAAACGTCAGGAACAAGAAACTGAAGGCCGCCGCCCAGCCGTTGCCCTGCAAATTCAGGAAGTTGATGAGAATGAGCTCCACCTGCCCTGCCACGTTCTCACCCATGATGTTGGCCATTTTCTGGAAAAGCTCCCCGGTGATGAGTGCGTTGTTGAACATCATGCCCAGCACCGAGATGAGCAGAATCAAAATAGGAGGCAGCGCAAACAACGTAAAAAAGGCCGCCGAAGAAGCCAGCCGCAACGGATCATTGCGTCTAAACAGCAGAAAAGCTTCCTTTAAAAGCCGCAAAAACGGCTGTACTCTTTTGGCAAGCGGCAACGGGGAAGGTGCAATCATGAAGGGGAAATACGTAATAAAATCGTTTTTAGGCTGATTTCTGGAAAATACGGCAAAAACGGCTACCGGTGGCGGGCCATGACTTTCAGTTGCAGACGCACAATGTCGCCCATGGATTGGCATTGCAGAAAAGCCTTGTTTTGGTGGTGCTTAGCCAGTTCTTTCTTCAGCTGGCTTATTTTCTCTGGCGTGGAGATGGTGTCTTTGCGCATGCAGTCCACCAGGTCTTTAAGCCGATAGCGGTCTGAGCGTAGACGCCGGAAAAGCAGGGTGCGTTCTTCATTCTGGTATTGCTTGATGGTCTCGGCGGGCAGCCACTCAGTGCACAGGGCCACAATGGGATTGTTTTCTTTGAAGAACTGCGGCAGGTACATGGTCTTGCGGCCTTCGTAACATTCCTGGTCAAAGTCAATGGGCCGCACACGGTACTGCTCCTCTTCAAAGTCTGGGGTGATGTCAATGACGTAGTTGTAGGAGCGCATATCGCCTAACAAAACAGAGAAGCAGCGTTCATTGAACTTCACAAACTCTTTGGCAATGCGCACTTTGTTGAGTGTGGGCCGGTCCAGGTAATGCTTGATGAACTCGTCGCCGGGAATGCCCGCAATGTGCTCTTCAATCAAAGAATCCCCGTGCACCAAATAACTGATGCGGTTAGGCGACAGAATATGCTCCAGTTCCAGGCCGTAGACGCGGGAGGCATCTGCTTTTTTGAAGTAAAAATAGTCAAAGTTGTCATTGAGCAAATTCACCACCCGTATTCTGAAGGGGTTGGAATTCCCGAAGGAACAGTAATCTACCCGCTCCACAGAGAGGTGCTCCATTACGCTCAGGTCACCGTCGGTTTTGAGTTGCACGTAGATGCGGGTGAGGCCGTCAAAGATCTCCTGCATCTGGCTCTGGTCATAGATGACAGACTCCCAGAGCGTGTCCTGGCCATGGCGGTCGTAGAGCGGGAAGGAGTCTACGTAGCGCATCATGTCCTGGTACGTGACGGGCAGCGGGGCCTCGCGGTCATATTCCCGCAGGTATTTGCGCAGGCCTTCCTGTATGGGATAGAAATGCTTTTTCTTGGAGATGTTGTTGAGGTTGTTGCTATCTACTTCCATGGTTACAGCAGTTCTTTGGCGGGGTCCCAGAAACGCTTGGCAAAGTCCACCACCTGATCGTCTTTCACTTCTACGCCCTCCTTCTCCAGGTTCTCTTGCATGGCGTTGGCGTGTGCAAAGTGTTGTTTGCCGGTGAGCATGCCGTTTCTGTTCACTACCCGGTAGGCGGGTATGCCGTGCTGGGCGTGCGAGGCAATGAGCGCCCAGCCCACCATTCTGGCAGAACCTTTAGCCCCCAGATACGCCGCAATGGCGCCGTAAGACGTGACCCGGCCCGGCGGAATGAGTTTGACCACTTCATGCACGTCTTTGAAGAAATTAGTTTTGCGTTGCTCAGCGTCTGTTTTTGGCATGGCAGATGAGTTATGAGGCCTAAGTACGTAAATTTCAAGACACAGGAGAACCAGAATTATTTCTCTAGGCGGTTTAAACCTTGCGCGCCTATTGTTGTCTATACAATATTACCAGGCCGTGACACAATAATTTACCATGCGCCCGTTGAACGTGTAGGAGTTTTTTCTCTTGCCACCATTGTAACTGTACGCAATAAGACTGCCCCCATCTCTGCGCCATGAAAAAAATCAGGTTCCTTTCCTCTTCTACCCTGCCAGAAAGCGCTTGCCGCGTTTCTTCCGTCGGCTTGGCCGGCTTTTCTGTTTTGCTGGTAGCCTTCAAAGAAATTTTCCTGTTTTCTTTGCACCGCAGAGAGGTAACCCAGACGCATGGATCACTTTCTTAACCGGTAATGCCCTGGGGCCGGGAACCTGATGATTTTATTCAGGTGTTACCGCTCCATTGCCCGCTGCCTTAGAAGTATTTAAAACCTAAACTACCTCAGTGCTCCGGCCCTGACACACCTATCACACTCTATTACAGTATATGAAAATCAAGCACATCGTTTACACTCTCCTGATTCTGGGTTTTGGAGCCTTGGTATATTATAGAATTTCGGCAAACAAAGAATTGGCAGGTGCAGGCGGCGGCCCAGGTGGCAGTGGAAAACCGGGTGCCGGCGGTCCCGGAGGTGGGAAAGGCGGCCCAGGTGGCGGTGGCGGAATGCCCATGCGCGTGAGCGGCATAGTGGTAGCCCCGCAGCAATTCGCCAACTCCCTGCAAGTGACCGGTTCCATTGAAGCCAATGAGCAAGTAGAGATCAGAGGCCAGGTTTCTGGTTTGGTGCGCAGCATCTCGTTCCAGGAGGGCAGCAATGTGAGCAAGGGCCAGACTCTGGTGAAAATTGACGACTCTGAACTACGTGCCCAACTGGCCCAGGCACAGACTAAACGCTCACTTACCGCAGAAAATGAGCGCAGAGCCCGCCTCTTGTTGGAAAAAGAAGCCATCAGCCGGGAAGAATATGACGTAGCCCGCGCCGACCTCAGAACTGCCCAGGCTCAGATTCAACTCATTCAGGCCCAGATTGCCAAAACCACCATCAAAGCGCCTTTCTCAGGTAAAGTAGGTTTACGCTCTATTTCGGTGGGTTCTTTCCTGTCGCCAGAGACGGTAGTCGCCAATTTGGTGAGCATCAATCCTATAAAAATCTCGTTCTCAGTGCCTGAAAAATACGCCAACTCTGTGCGTACCAACACGCAGATTCAATTCACGGTGGCGGGTTCTAATGAGAAATACACGGCTACGGTATACGCCATTGAGCCCGGCATTGAAGCCACCACCCGCACATTGCAGTTGCGCGCCCGGGCCAACAACGCCAACGGCGAGCTACGTCCAGGTTCCTTTGCCAACGTAGTGCTGCCCCTTACCACTATCAATGACGCCATCTTAATCCCTACGGAGGCCGTGGTACCGGTACAGAACGGCAAGAAGGTGTTTGTCTCTGAAGGCGGCAAGGCCAAGGAAGTCATGATTGAAACCACCACCCGTACAGAAAAAGAACTTCTGGTTACCTCTGGTTTAAGCGCCGGCGACACCGTGCTCACCACCGGGGTCATGTCCTTGAAAGCGGGAAGCCCCGTGCGTGTAGCCATAGCCAAGAACTAAATCATTTCAGCATATGAGTTTATCCACCACCAGTATTAAACGGCCGGTTTTTACCATCGTGCTCAACTTGCTCCTCATGCTGTTTGGGGTGATTGGGTACACGTTTCTGGGCGTACGCGAGTATCCGTCCATTGACCCGGCCATTGTGTCTGTGCGTACCAGCTACTCTGGTGCCAACTCAGACATCATTGAATCCCAGATCACCGAACCCCTGGAGAAAGCCATCAACTCCATTGACGGTATCCGTAACATTTCCTCTACCAGTAACCAGGGTTCCAGCAACATCAACATTGAGTTCAACCTGGAGAAAAACCTGGAAGAGGCTGCCAATGACGTGCGGGACAAGGTATCACAGGCCGTAAGAAGCTTGCCAGATGACTTGGACTCGCCGCCGGTGGTGTCCAAAGCCGATGCCGACTCTGAGCCCATCATCACCATGACCGTGCGCAGTGCCACCCGTGACGCTCTGCAACTGTCAGACTACGCAGAAAACGTAATTTCCCAGCGTCTGCAGACCATACCCGGCGTGAGTAGCGTCCAGATCTGGGGGCAGAAACGCTATGCCATGCGCCTGTGGCTGGACCCTATGAAACTGGCTTCTTATGGCTTAACGGTGTCTGACGTACGCACGGCCCTCAACCGCCAGAACGTAGAATTGCCCACCGGTAAGGTAAGCGGCAGCAACACAGAATTAACGGTAAGAACTCTGGGCAACTTGTCCAATCAGGAACAGTTCAACAACCTGATCATTGCCTCTGAAGGAGAAAAAATCACCCGTTTCAGTGACATTGGCCGCGCTGAGTTAGGACCAGAGAACCTGGAAACCAAGATGACCGAATCTGGCACGCCCATGGTGGGCATGGCCATCATTCCGCAGCCGGGAACCAACTACCTGGAGATTGCCGGCAACTTCTATGAGCAATTTGAAAAACTGAAGACTGAACTGCCCAAAGACCTGGAGCTGGACATTGTCATGGACAACACCGTCTTCATCAAGAAATCAGTGACTGAGGTGGCCGAGACCATTTTGATCGCTTTGATTCTGGTAATTTTAATCATCTACCTGTTCTTCCGGGACTGGGGCATCGCGTTCCGACCTTTGATTGATATTCCGGTGTCTTTGATTGCCACCTTCTTTATTATGTACCTGGCGGGCTTCTCCATCAACGTACTCACGCTTTTGGCCATCGTGCTAGCTACCGGTCTGGTAGTGGATGACGGTATTGTGGTCACGGAAAACATCTACAAAAAGGTAGAGGAAGGGATGTCTCCTATTGAGGCGGCCATCAAAGGTTCCAATGAAATTTTCATGGCGGTTATCTCCATCTCCATCACGCTGGCGGCGGTGTTCTTGCCCGTGATTTTCCTGGAAGGCTTTGTAGGCCGACTGTTCAGGGAATTTGGCGTGGTGATTGGGGCGGCGGTATTGATCTCTGCCTTCGTGTCTTTGACCTTGACCCCTATGCTGAACGCCTACCTGATGAAAGGCGGCGAGCAGAAGAAATCCAGGTTCTACAACTGGACCGAGCCTATGTTCCAGCGCATGAACTCTGGCTACGCCGAGGCGCTGGCTGGTTTCATGAAACGCAAGTGGTTGAGCTTCCCTATTATTCTGGCGTGTCTGGGCATGACGGTGCTGTTCTATAACGTCCTGCAAAAAGAAACCGCTCCCTATGATGACCGAAGCATGCTACGCGTGTCTGCCACTGCCCCAGAAGGTGCCTCTTATGAGTACATGGACCGTTTCATGACCGAATTATCTGCCCTGGTAGATGACTCTATTCCGGAGAAGCAGGTGAACCTGGTGATTACTTCGCCGGGCTTTGGTTCCAGCTCTGTGAACAGCGGTATGATGCGCATTGCCTTAAAACAACCAGAAGAACGGGAGCGCACTCAGAAAGAGATAGCAGACCACCTGTCTAAGCTTACCAGAAAATACCCTGAGGCCCGAACCAACGTCATTCAGCAGCCTACCATCTCAGTGAACCGCCGCGGAGGCCAGCCTATCCAGTACATCATTCAGGCGCCTAACTTTGAGAAACTGCAGGAGAAAATCCCGTTGTTCATGGAAGCGGTGAGCCAGGATCCCATCTTCACGCAGGCAGATGTCAACCTCAAGTTCAACAAGCCTGAGATCAACATCACCATTGACCGGGAGAAGGCGCAAAGCCTGGGCATCTCGGTGATTGACATTGCCCAGACCTTGCAATTATCTTTGAGCGGACAGCGCTTCGGGTATTTCTTGATGAACGGCCGTCAGTACCAGGTCATGGGTCAGTTTGACCGCCAGGACCGCGATGACCCCATGGATTTGACGTCTTTGTTTGTGCGCAGTTCTACTGGCCAGTTGATTCAGTTGGACAACCTGGTAACCATGGAAGAACGCAGCAGCCCGCCCCAGTTGTATCACAACAATCGCTACCTCTCAGCCACGGTGTCAGCGGGACTGGCGCCGGGTAAAAGCATTGGGGATGGCATTGAGGCCATGGATGCCATCAAAGAAAAAGTGTTAGATGAGAGCTTCTCCACAGATTTGGGCGGTGAGTCCCGTGACTTCGTGGAAAGTGGGTCCAATACGTCCTTCGCCTTCGGCCTGGCTTTGCTGTTGATCTACCTGATTCTGGCGGCGCAGTTTGAGAGCTTCATAGATCCGTTCATCATCATCTTGACGGTTCCTATGGCGGTGGCCGGAGCCATGCTGTCCTTGTGGCTGTTTGGCCAGACCTGGAACATCTTCAGCCAGATTGGCACCATCATGCTCATTGGCCTGGTGACCAAGAATGGTATTTTGATTGTGGAATTCGCTAACCAGCTCAGGGAGGAAGGCAAGCCTAGAATGGAAGCCATCTTAGAAGCCTCTGAAGCCCGTCTGCGCCCTATTTTAATGACGTCGCTGGCCATTGCCCTGGGTGCTTTGCCTATTGCCCTGGCCTTGGGAGCAGCGGCGCAGAGCCGGATGGGCATGGGGATTGTGATTGTGGGCGGTACCATCTTCTCCCTCATCCTTACCTTGTTCATCATTCCGGCTATCTATTCCATGTGGTCTAAGGAGCGCAAGCACCATCCAGAGTTTGACCATATTGAAGAGTACGAGCAAGCCGTGGCCCATTAATTTTCTGCATGATATCTCATTCAATGACACTATATAAAAAAGGGGTCTTTGCCTTGGCGCTGCTTCTCGGTTTTCTGGGAGCAGGCCAAGCCGAAGCCCAGGAACTACTCACGCTGGAAGACGCGGTAAAGATTGCCCTGGAGCGCAACTACAACATCAAGCTGTCTGCCAATGACACAGAGATTGCCAAAAATAACGTAAGCCGGGGCAATGCGGGCATGTTGCCGGCGGTGACGGGTACCATCACCAACAACAACACCCTCCAGAACAGCTCCCAGACCCGGGCAGACGGGCAGGTGAATGAAGTGAACTGGGGCCGCGGCTCCACCCTGAACTACGGCGTAGGCCTGACCTGGACCGTGTTTGATGGTTTTGCCATGTTTGCCCGCTATGAGCAGCTGCAGGAACTACAGAAACTCGGCGAAGCCAATCTGCAGCAGGCGGTTCTTACCACCGTAGGCGATGTGATGGGCACTTACTTTGAACTGACCCAGCAACAGGCTCAGCTACAGGCCTATGACACCGCCATTGTCATCTCCAGACTACGCGTAGAAACCGCCCGAAACCGTTTTGAGATTGGCAAGGCCGCCCGCTTGGAGCTGCTCAACGCCCAGGTAGACTTTAACACAGACACCACCAACCTGTTACGCCAGAAGAACCTGTACAGGAACACCCAGATACGTTTGAACCAGATCATGGCCCGCGATGTAAATGCTACCTTTAGGGTCACGGATAATTTTGACATTGACGGCAACCTAACATTGGGGCAACTGTCTAACCAGGCGCAAGAGCAAAACCCCAGCGTAAAAGCGGCCATCCTGAACAGGCGCATTGCTGAACTGCAAGCCGACCAGGTACGGGCAGCCCGTCTCCCTACCGTTAACCTGAACACGGGCTACAACTTCAACCGAAACAGATCTGCCCTGGGCTTTAGTACTTTGTCTACAGGCAACGGACTCAACTATGGCGCTTCGGCTTCAGTGAACATCTTCAATGGGTTTAACCAACGCAGAAACGAGCAAAATGCCAGCATTCAGGTACAGAGCGCGCAGCTGCAGATTGAACAGGTGAACCAAGAGATATCAGCGCAGCTGGCAGCGGCCTATCAGACGTATTTGACCAACCTGACGCTGGTGCGCCTGGAAGAGAACAACCGCCGCATAGCCCGCCAGAACCTGGACATTACCCTGGAGAAGTACCGCCTGGGCAGCATTACCACGGTAGAAGTGCGCGATGCCCAACTCAACTACGTAAACGCCACCGTGCGCTACAGCAATGCCCAATACCAGGCCAAGCTAGGTGAAATTGGCCTACGGGAGATCGCCGGCAACCTGACCTTGTAAAACCGTCTACATTCTGAAAACCGTTTTTAGGCTATTTCCAAGAAAACAACCCAAAAACGATAAACCAAATAAAAAGCCCCAGCGAAAACGTTGGGGCTTTTTATTTACGCTATGGCCTTGTGAGCTTCTCTTAGTTGCTTCACACGTTCTTCAAACAGCGGCGGAGTTTCTTCCTTGGCCGCCACTTCATCAAACAGCTCCATAAGTTCTGGCTCATGCGTGGCACGCGCGGTCTTGCGCACGTCTATGTACACAAACTTCGTCCAGAGGACGGCCTTCAGCTTTTCCTTTTTCTCATCCAACATCACGTGCTCCACTAACATGCTGGAATCTGACACCGCTCTGATGCTGGTTTGAATGGTCACCAACTCCCGTACCATTGCAGGGTGCAGGTACACGATCTGGTTCTGGCCCACCACCCAGGCGCGACCGGTCTTCCGGAAGAAGGCGTGAATGTCCAATCCATAGGCTTCCTCTACCTGGTCTTCGCGGGCGTTCTGGAAGTAGTTGAGAAAGGCGCTGTTGTTCAGGTGCCCAAACGGATCACAATGGTCAAACCTTATGCGGGTCTGGCTTTCTAAGACCACAGGTCTGGGGGAAGTGGCTGATTCTATCATAGTTCAAAGGATAAGGCTAATTATAATTATATTGATTAAAAATCTCCTAGTTCTTGCTGCAGCCAGCGCTCCAGCTGTTGCAATACCGTTTGCAGCGGTCCTGAGTCATTGTAGGCTTTCCCTAACAGGATACCCCCTTCTACCGTGGCCACCACAAACGTGGCAATGTGCTGCGCATTGGCCGCTGAGGCGAAAACACCCTGCGCCTGACCCAGTTCAATGAGTTTGTACACGCCCTTGTGCAATCGGTTCAGCACCACTACCACGCGCGCATGCAAGGCCGGCTGGTTGTCATCTGCCTCTACCACCGTGTTGAGCACGGGGCAGCCACCCGCCAGAATTGGATGGGACAGGTACGTACGGTAAAAGTCAAGGAGGGCTCTTAGGCGGTTGCTGGCCAAGTCATGCGGCGCCATGGCCTCGCCCAACCGGTCAATGATGATTTGCGCAGCATATTCAAAAGCCTCTACTGCCAGTTCTTCTTTACTGGCAAAATGCCCATACAAGCAGCCCTTGGTCACGCCTGTGGCCTCTATCAAGTCCTGGTACGAGGTGCCAGCAAAGCCCTTTTGGTTAAACAACACTGCTGCCTGCTCTATGATGTGCTGGCGGGTTTGTTCTGCTTTGGGGGTTAATGGCGCTTTCATGGATACAAAATAAACCATTTGGTATATTTTATCCAAATCGATTTATAAATGTATTCAAGGCATGAGTAGGCTTTTGAAGAACCTTTCCTTTTGCGTCCCCCTTCGGAGGGGGGCAGGGGAGGATGGCGGGGCCCGCGCCTTGAGTCAAAGTGCCGTCTATGGCGTGGATTTGCTTCCCTGGTCTTCTGCCGTGCGCTTCCGTTGGCCGTTCCTGAGCTATGCCGCTTGTTCCGGTGCCCTTATGCTGTCTTGTTGCATTTTATCTGCTAAGCGCTCGCGGCCGCGAGGCCCCGTCTTGCCCCCTCGCGCTGTACCAGCTTGCCTCCTCTGCGTGGATGCTCCTTTGGTGGCCAAGCTGCTTCTGCCTTGTAGTGGTCGCCGTTCTAACCCGAGGCGGCAACCTGCTTAGGCGACTCGACGGAAAGACTGGAACTGGTACGTTTAGTAAAGGCCTTGGCCTAACGCACCAATTCCCCCCTTGAGGGGGGCGAAGGGGGGGGTTACAAAAGCAGATGAAATCAATTGACAATCAGCAATTGATAATCAACAATCCTTCATTTTTGGGCTGATTTCTGGGAAATAGGCTAAAAACGAGTGGTGCAGTTGAAGCGTTCCCTTCATCCATATAAATACTGGACGCAGCTGCATCTGATAACATCTCCCTGCTTAACAACGCAAGCCAGAAGCCTTAGCAGAATCATGGTCTTGTGCAATGACCAGCGTCATCCACCATAAAGCAGTTGCTCATTCATCTGGTCAAGGAGGTCGCCTACCTTGTGCGCAGTTTCAGGAAACCTGAGGCCTTACCAAGTAATTTGAACACCATGGCAACTCCTTCTCCGCATTCCTTCCACATCCCGGTTATGGGACTGGCTTTTTCCATAGATTCTCCTTTAAAAGTAGCGCGGTACGGCATTTCTTCGGTGCTGTCTCTGGCAGATGACCGCCTGCTGGAAGAAATGCGGCAGTACTATGCCGCGCTGTACCAAAAAACCTTTACTCCCATTTCTGATAAAACAGAAGACTACCGCGCCAAACGTGTCACAGCCTACTTAAACCTGGTAGACATGCTGGTGCAGGAGCAGCTGGAAAAAGTAAAGGCCGAAGAATTTGCCCCCGGCACGCAGCTCACCAAGTACTTTGAGATGCTGCCAAACGCTTCTCCCCTGCGCGTGCTGTATGACCAGATGCTGCAGACCACAGACGAGCCCTACCGCCAATACCTGCAAGACCAGCTGCGCGAGGCCCTGGTACCGGGGAGCATAGACGTGAACATCATGACCAAGGTGGACAAGACCAACTATGCCGCAGACGGTTCAGCGCTTCCTTCAGAATACTCAGACGCACTGGCGGCCCTACGAGGCTTTGCCAACAGCACCTTGCGTTCCTCTATCGTGTTTTCGGCGGGCATGAACCCAAGGCTGTTTGGCTATTTGGAACAGTTTGCGTGTTTTCAGCCGGATGCTCAGGGAAATTTGGAGAAGCAGGTCATCATCAAAGTCAGCGATTACCGGTCTGCGGCGGTGCAGGGAAAACTATTGGCCAAGAAAGGCATCTGGGTTTCTGAGTTCAGGATTGAGTCTGGCTTGAACTGCGGCGGCCACGCCTTCGCTACTGACGGCTTGCTGATGGGCCCCATTCTAGAGGAATTCAAGACCAACCGCGACAACCTAGCCACTGAGCTTTGGACGATGTGCCAACAGGCGCTCCAGACCAAGGGCGTGGCGACACCTACGCACGCACCTCAGCAGCGCATCACGGCGCAGGGCGGCATTGGCACAGCTGCCGAGCATAAATTCTTATTAGAACATTACGGATTAAACGCCACCGGCTGGGGCACCCCGTTCCTGCTGGTGCCAGAGGCCAGCACCGTAGACGCGCTCACCTTGACCCAACTGGTGAATGCCACGGCCAAAGACCTGTACCTGAGCCCCATTTCACCGCTGGGTGTGCCATTCAACGCTTTGCGCAGTACCACCAGCGAACAGCTTACCCAGGCGCGCATCGCTAAAGACAAACCTGGCAGCCCTTGCATCAAAAAGCACTTGGTTTCCAACACAGAGTTCGGCGAAGAGCCGCTGTGCACGGCTTCCAGAAAATACCAGCGCCGCAAACTTGACCAATTACAACAGCAGGACCTGGCCCCGGCGGTGTTAGAGGCAGAAAAAACCAAGGTTCTGGCCAAGGAATGTCTCTGTGAAGGACTGGCCAACTCGGCTACATTGCTGTACAACCTGGGCAAGAAAGCGCTTAGTCGGCCCGTGGCCATTTGCCCTGGGCCCAACCTGGCGTTCTTCTCCGGTATCTTTAAGCTACAGGAAATGGTAGACCATATCTATGGCCGGTTCAACGCTCTTAACCAGACCTACCGGCCGCATATGTTCATCAATGAGCTAAAGCTGTACATAGACTACTGGACGAATAAAAAGGCCGAACAGCTGGAAACCCTCACCGACAAGCAGGAAAAATACCTCCAGACCTTCTGGCAGAACCTGCGCCAGGGCATACAATACTACAAGGAGCAGCTGCCCACCCTTTTCAGCAAAGATGAACTGGAGCGCCGCGTGCTCATGCTGGAAGAACTACTGCAAGCCGAAGACCAATTGCTGGATGCCGCCCTGGTACGCGTTCGCTCATAATGGACAAGATACGACTCACCCGCCGCTTCACGTTTGAAGCCGCGCACGCCCTGGCCCATTATGACGGTGCCTGTCGGCACGTTCACGGCCATTCTTATAAGCTGGAGGTGACCGTGCTGGGCCAGCCGTTGCAGGAAGAGCAGCATCCCAAAAACGGCATGGTCCTGGACTTCGGGGATTTGAAGAAACTGGTGACGACGCACGTACTGGAGAAGTTTGACCATGCCCTGGTTTTGCTCCAGGACAGCGCCCCTGCCCTGATTGAGGTACTCCAGCACCAGGGGCATAAACTCCTGCTTACTCCCTGGCAACCCACTTGTGAGCACATGTTGCTGTATATAAAGGAACAGCTGTTGCCGCATCTGCCCCAAAACGTTTCCTTGCACAGCCTAAAACTCTGGGAAACAGAAAACGCCTATGGTGAATGGCACGCCGCTGACAATCTCTAAGGCAGCTCATAAAATAAATCCCGTCCGTTTTTGGGTTGTTTTCCAGAAAACAGGCCAAAAACGGACGGGATTTATCTTGAACTGATGAAATAGAAAATTGCGCTTGAATTAGGCCTGCACTGGCTGAGAGGATTTTAAACGAAAAGGTAAAGTCAAATTCATTCAAACAATCGCTCAGGTTTGCTTAGTCTAAATGCAGCGTGAAGGTTGTGCCCACATTCAATGCACTGTCTATTTCAATGTGGCCCCCCAAAGATTCTACGTGAGTTTTCACGAGGAAGAGACCAATGCCCCGCCCTTCAATATTTCTATGGAAGCGTTTGTACAGCGTAAAGACGTCATCCCTCACCTTGTTTAAGTCCATGCCAGAGCCGTTGTCCGCGAATTGGATGATGGTACCGCCCGAGGCAGCGGCCTCGCAGAAAATGGAGACTTCCAGCGGCCTTTCCTTTGACCGGTACTTGATAGCATTGGACAGCAGGTTGTAGACAATGCTGTAGAGATACGCCTTCTTGGCAGCCAAAGTATAATTTTGGGGAATCTGCACCTGCACCGTACCGCCGCAATTCTGCAAAGACTCTTGCAAGCTGGAGATGACCTGCTGGCATACGTCTGCTAAGCGCACAGGCTCCTTTTCTACCGTGTCCTGGTTGTCTTTGATGGAGAGAATCAGGTTGATGTCTTTGATGATGGTGTCCAGTTGAAACACAGAAGACTTTACCTGGCTTACCAAAGGATCAAAACCAGCATCTTCTTTCTTCAGGCGGCTCAAAAGGTTGGAAAGGCCCAGCGCATTGGCCACCGGCCCCCGTAGGTTATGGGACACGATGTAGGTGAACTGCTGCAGGTCGCGGGTTTGGCGGTAGAGGTCTTCGGTGAGTTTTACCAGGTCCAGTTCCTCTTTTTTCTTGGAAGTGATGTCTTTGGCAGATAGGGCATACTGTTCTACCGGGCCGTTTGCGTTGGGAACGGGCACTATCTCCAGCGCCCACCAGTGGTTGCCTAGCACTTGCACCTCTTCTGAGACCGGCTTGCCCGCCTCTAATTGCTGCTGCAGTTTTTCCAGTTCAGCAGAGGCAGCCCCTAGTTCCTGCCAAAGGGCAGCCAACGGTTGACCGGGCACGGCAGTGTCTGCCATCTGCCGGAAGGCCTCATTGGCCCACTGCACCTGAAACTGCCCGTCCAATAACAGAAAGCCTTGCGCCAAGTGGGCCAAGACGATGGCTTCAGGGGATTCAGATTTCTTATAAGACTCAAGGTCTGCCCCTCCTTCTTCTTCAGGAAGTAAAGGCAAGCCAGAGGGTATGGGGGATGGTTTAATAATCATGTGTACGAGTGTATCCTATATGCCCATTAAAGGCAAGCAGTTTGCCTACTCCCTATACAGCCGCTTCGTTTCTGGCTCTTTAGCAAGTCAAGATAAGGTCTACCAAAAGGAGGCAGCGCCAACACCATCACTTTGAAAAAAATGCCACTATTACCGTAATTGCTGCAGACAAAGCAGCCATTACCAGCTAAAATCTTCCTGGGCTCAACGGCATACGCTTGGCTAATTACCTAAATAAAACTTTTACAACAAACCTTCTTTCGCTTTTCATACTTAATTACAAGTTTTATAAAACAAAATACACCTCAAAACACCTATCACCCTATAATTTTGGATTGCAATACAAATCATTCAGTTTATATACTTGCATTTTAACCACATCCACTTATCACCGCCTTTACTATGTCATGAAAGCTAGGCACCCAGCCTTTTACCACCTTCCATACTGGTTGCATCCAATTTTAATAATCCATACTGCGCTAATGTAAACTACAGAAGCAAAACTAACCAGAGACCATCTTCTCGTTTTTGGCCTATTTTCAGCAAAACATGCTAAAAACGCACGTACCAGTTATAACTGATACTATTGATTGAAAGGCAGAATGCAACACATGAAAGAAATCAATTTTAAAGCCCCTATTAGACAAATTACCGCATTCACTCTATGAATTTGCCTATTAATTGCACTTAGTGGTTTTTGTATTTGACACTTCAAACAATTACCAATTAGGGCAATGCATTATGAACTAATCTAGCTAGCTTTACATTTCACTACATTAACTATTACCTATATCGGATTCCATACTTTTACTTTTATCTCTCATTAGTATCCAATTTTTAATACCAGAGAATGCTTCTGACGCTAGGACAGAAGAAAATCCCCGTGAAAGAAGAATCTATACTTGAAGCTTTATACCAGCTGTTTTCTGAATGCAGAGAGGCTTATGATGCGCACCATTACCCTGTAAGTGACATAGAGCTGTACGTGGAGGAGGCGGTGAAACTTTTGGAAAACTGGCTCTTGCTCAAACCGCAGGATGCCAAGCTTACCCGGCGTACCTGGGCCCTCCTAAAACTGGCTCAGCAACAAGGCAAAGCCCTTCCTCAGGAAGAAGCAAAGGAACATTTGGCAAGGGAGGCCAGTGTTTCGCTGGAGCTTTTCCTGCAGTTAAAGAGCGGGTAATTCCAGCATTTGCCTGGAAACCTGCCCGCCAGAAGGACTACCTGTTTGACAGAACATCATTATGAAACTTGAATTACCCTATAGCAATTAAGCGGCTAATTTTTACCTTGTATGGCACTACTTACTTGCTTTACCCATATCAAACATTTTATACTACTTTTTTCATAACCAAGTACCTACATGCAGCACCCCCCTTCAAGTAGTCAATTGGCCCAACTTAGCAAACTTACCAGAGACCTCTTCTGCAGCATTGACCAGGACGGACAAATTATTTTTGTCAACGAGGCCTGCTTTCCTATGCTTGGTTACAAGCAAGCAGAGATGCTGGGAAAAACCTATTGCTCCTTTCTGGCGCCTCAACAGGCAGCAGATACCATAGAAATTGTGCAAGGCCTTCTGTCAGGCAAAGACATGGCTTCTTCGTCCAGCCCTTTCTTAAAAAATCATTTACTCCATCAATCAGGGAGGCCGGTTCCAGTAGAATGGACCTTGGTTTGGTCAGCCCAGGATAGCGCCTTGTACTGCGTAGGACGTGACATTTCCCTGCAGCAGGAAGTCAAAGAGCAGTTACGCCGGCAGAACCAGATGCATCAGGTTCTGGCCCAGCAAGGCGCAGACCTATTGGCCCTGCTAGACCAGAATGCTATTTTCACGTACAGCGGTGGCTCCACAGACAAAATACTGGGCTATGCGCCAGAAGACCTAGTAGGCAAAAGTGTGTTTGACATTCTGCACCACCAGGACGTGCCCATAGCCCAAGAAGCCCTGCAGCAGTTAAGCCAAAACAAGCAAGTTCATATTTCTGACATAAGGATTAAAACCAGCACCGGGGAGTACAAATGGCTGGAAGCCACTGCTACCAACTACCTGGATCACCCGTATCTGAATAGCCTGGTGCTCACCTCCCGTGACGTGACGGAGCGTGTCATGAGCAAGCAGCGGCTTCAGGAAAGAGAGCAGCATTTCAGGTCATTGTTTGACAACAGCCCAGATATGATTGTCTTTGAAAGCAAGGATGGGAAGATTCTGGACGCCAATCCCGCTTTTCTGCAATATTTTAACCTTACCAAGGAAGAAATCCTGCATTGTACGTTCTCCCAGTTTTTACCTGTAGAGGCAGCTGCGCAATGCCAGGGCTTTCTACAGCAAGCCGCAGGTGGTCAGAACGTATCCTTTACCTTAGAGGCAGACATTCCACCGTTTGGCTTGAAAGTGTTTGAAGTATCCAAGCTTCCGGTAGTGCAGCCAACGGGTATTACCGGGGTATACTCTGTTTTGAAAGACGTCACAGATAGGGATTTGGCCCGTCAAGAGCTGGAGAAACTTTCATTGGTGGCTAGCAAAACCACCAATGGCGTGGTCATCATGAATGCTGAGGGATTAACAGAGTGGGTGAATGGCGGCTTCACCTACCTCACCGGGTACACGGCAGAAGACATCCTTGGTCAGCGGCCGGGCAACCTGTTGCTTGGCAAGGACACAGATGCCGTTACGGTTTTCCATATGAGGGAGAAAATGACGCAGCCGGTGCCGTTCTCCGTGGAAATCCTCAACTACAAGAAGACTGGTGAATCTATTTGGTTCAACATTGATTTCACGCCCGTCCTCAATGACAAAGGCGAGATCATCAAGCACATTGCCATCCAAACGGATATCACCTACCGGAAGGAAGTAGAGAAGGAACAGATGCTGCTCACGCGTGAGTTGTATGAACAGAACCGCGATCTGCAGCAGTTCACCTACATTGTGTCACACAACCTGCGGGCGCCGGTGGCCAATGCGCTGGGGCTGGCGGCGCTGCTGCTCAATCTGGAGAAAGACACAGCCATCTTCAATGAATCCCTGGCCAAGCTCAAAACCAGCGTGATTCAGATAGACAGCGTGTTAAAAGACCTCAACCTGATTCTTTCCATTCGGGACCACAAAAACACCAGCGAGCAGCAGAAGGTGAACCTGGCCCGGCAATGCCAGCAGATGGCAACGGCCTTACGGGAACCGCTAGAATCCAGCCAGGCCACCTTGATTACTCAGGTGCCAGAAGACCTGTGCGTAAATGGCAATGAGGCTTACCTGTTCAGCATTTTCTACAACCTGCTGTCCAATGCTATCAAGTACCGATCGCCAGACCGGGCCCTGCAGATTGAGGTGAAGGCAGAACAGAAGGAAGGTGGTCAGACTACGGTCTCTTTTACAGACAACGGGCTGGGTTTTGACGTGAAAAGAGTGGAGCCGCATCTCTTCAAGCTGTACAAGCGTTTCCATAAAAACGCAGAAGGCAAAGGCATTGGCCTCTTTCTTGTGAAAACTCACGTAGAATCCATGGGCGGCCAGATAGAAGTCTTTAGCGAAGTGAACAAAGGCACCACCTTTCTTATTCACCTTAAATAGCCTGATATGAAATTTTGCATCATAGATGATGATCCTATCAGTATTTTCCTGACACAGCATTTGATTGCGGCCAAAGGCGTCACAGACACAGAAACGTTCCAGTTTGCCGAAGAAGCCGTCCACTCCCTCCTACACCGCCCGGTGGCCCAAGCCCCGGACATCATACTGCTGGACCTGAACATGCCCGTCATGAATGGCTGGGAAGTGATGGACGCCCTGGCCCCGCTGGTGGAGGAATACGACCACCATTGCCGGATTTACATTCTCACTTCCTCATTGGACCTCTCTGACTCTACCCGGGCAGAGCGCCACCCGCTGGTGAGCGGTTTTCTACACAAGCCCATTACCGAAGATGACATTGAAGTGCTGCTGGCAGAGAAAGTAGAGTAAAGCTTTGCTTCTTTACTAGGTACCATTGTCCAATGATGAAGGCAGTCGTTCTTTCTGGGGAGGATTCGTGAACGCCTGCGCGCCGTCTTTAAAATAACAATGGACGTTCTCATTGGGGACGGCACCTACCTGACTGGTGTAAAACAAGAAAGCCCCGTTGTTTCCAACGAGGCTTTTGTTGCAGAGAGAGAGGGATTCGAACCCCCGGACCCGCAAAGGTCAACGGTTTTCAAGACCGCCGCATTCGACCACTCTGCCATCTCTCTAAATGTGATACAAAAGTAAGCCTTGCACCGGTATGAGTCAAGAGCTAGACAAAAAAAATCTCACTTTTTTACGTACCACCTCACTTTTTAAGCCGCAACAAGAGTCTGCCCTGCAGATTGCTCAAGTAAAACTTGCCCTTCTTTTTCTCGGCCTGGAGGCTGGTAATTTGCAGCGCCCAGGCCACCCGCTCTCCTTCCTCCCTGAAGAACAACTCGTTAGCCGGCAATTGCCTGGGCGCACCATATTGTTTGGCTTGTCCTTTGTGCACCTGCACTAGGCTGTCCAATGAAAAACGCGCGGTCTCCTGCCTAAACATAAACTGCACTTCATTGGCCTTCTCGGTCACCACCATCTTGAGAACTTCCTGCCCAATTTTAAATTCTTCCTCCCGTTGGTCTCTTATGAAGGAGTAATCGTCTAAGCTGACCAGGTAGTCATAGCCTTGAATGAGCTGCACTTCTGCTTTGTTGGCATTGAGAGAGAAATAATTGGCATCCATCGCCTCGGTGCCCTGGGGCATACGCGTGTATTCCAGTCCCATGAGGGCCAGCACATCAGTGGTGAACGGTGCGCGTAATCCATATTGGGGCCTGTCTTCAAACAAGGAGTCCAAGGGGGCGCCAAACCAGGACCGCACAGAGGCGTATTGGTGCATCTCGCCTAGGTATTCTACAATGGAGGTGATCTCAGCGGCCGCTGAATCTGGAACGGGGGTCTTCACTTTCTGTACCTGGCCGTTTACCAGCAATTGGTGGCGGGTCATGATCGTTTCCAACCGGCTGGTCTGGCTGCGCTGCGAGACGGAGAACGCGCCCCAGGGCCCAAAAGCGGCTAGAAAGGCAATGGCACCCAAAGTCATGGGAATGAACTTGATGTTTTTCTGCCGGCTCCACAAAAAGTACACGGCCACCGCCAACAACCAAAGCGCCAGTGCCAGCACAATGTACCTTTTCTCCGTGATGCCATAGTCGCGCACGCGGCGCCAGATAGCCAGCAGCAGGAGAATCAGAAGCGGAAACAGGGCCCGGTAAAACCATTTGGCGAAGGTCCTGATCCAGCGGTTGCCTTCTGTCTCCCGCACGGGATGAATCAACAGCAAGGAGAAAATGCCTGCCGTAGAGAAGCCCAGCACCAGGTAGCTCACCCAGCCGCGCGGCCATTCCCACTGCACCAGAATTTTGCCCATGTACGCGTACAAAATCACCAGGTATAGGGTCACCAACGGCAGGAGCACAAACTGCGTGAACAGCTTTAAGCCTTTGGGGTAATCAGTGACGCGCTCCAGGTCATTGGGGTTGGGCACGCCAGCCAAGAAGAACCAGGTATTGAAAACGCCCACCATGAAGATCCACAGCCTAGAATATACCTTAGAGCTGATTTCTATGTCAAACAGTTGGTCAAAGGCCAGAATAGCCAGCACCAGCCCTAAATACAGCACGGCAGAATAGAGCGCCGCCGTGAGCAGCCGCAGGAAAAGGCTTTTGTTGAACTGCCAGAAACCGTTTTCTATGCCTCGGTTCAGGAAGGCGGCAAAGGAAGCCGCCAGGTGCAGGGCAATCATCAGGAGCATGTACCGCATGACCTCTTTAAAGGCAGGCTCCGGCGGCAGAAACAGATAATACCCCGTTAACAGCGCAACTCCCAGCGCCATGAGCAACCAGCGCAGCCTGGGGTGGTTGCCCTTTCTTTCTGAGTACAACTCCAGCACGAAGAACAGTATCAACCCCAGCGCCGAGACGATGGCCAGCTTAGGCAGAATGCTCTCCTGCCGGCTATTCCGTTCTATGATGAGCCAAACCACGGTGGTGCCCGTAAGGGCAGACAACAGCGTGAACGGAAAGCGCAGGAAGGTCTGGTACGCGGCTAAGGCAATTTCTTTGAGGGGCAAACGGGGCAGGGCCATGCAGGGAAAATCTGTTTTTGCCCTGATTTCAGGAAAATAGCCCAAAAACGCAAATCCCTAGCGTTTCTCTTTCTCCAGCCGCTTGGTAATGGTGTCAATGCTGATGTTCACCTCAAAGCCCAGAATGAGGATCATGCAGACAAAGTCCAGCCAGATCATCAGACCAATGAGGGCGCCAATGGAGCCGTAGAACTTGTTGTAGGTATCAAACTTACTGATGTAGAGCGAGAACAGCATGGACACCAGAAAGATGAGCAACGTGGCCACCACAGAACCCGCGCTCACAAACGGCCACTTGTCATGAATGGCCGGCACGTAGTAATAAATCATGGACGTGGCCAGGAAGAACAGCAGAATCACGGCCACGTATTTGAGCACCACAATCAAGGTATAGGTAAAAGACTCTGTGACGATCTCATAGAACACCAGAATGTCCAGAATGTACGTCCCGAAGAAGATGGCACTGATACTGATGAGCAAGATCACCGCCAGGGCCACAGTCAACAAAGTGGCAATCACGCGCTTGCGCAGATAGGTCCTGCGTCTAAAGGTCTTGTATTTCTTATCAAAGGCGTCCATGAGGCTCATGATGCCGTTGGTGGACAAGACCAGCGCAAACAGAAAACCGAAGGAAAGCAAGCCCCCGCGCGGCGTGTTCACAATGTCTTCAATGGTCTCGGCGGCAGCCAGGTAAATCTCCTGGGGCATCACGTCGCCTAAAAACTGCAGAATGTCCTGGTCCAGGTGCCCTACCGGAATGTAGGGAATGAGCGTAAACAAAAAGATGATGGTAGGAAAGATGGCCAGCGTAAAGTTGAACGCCATATATGATGCCCGCTTGGTGAGAGAGTCCAGCTTGAGCTCGTCTATCATCACCTTGATGACATGGTAGACGCTTACCCTGCCCTCCATAAAGCGCAGTTGCTTTAAGAAGACGATGAACCTGCGGTAAGGTCTGGATCTGAGAACGGTCTGGGACAGGTTCATGCTTAAAAATGTCCGTCCAGTTTCGCGTGAATCCCCTCTGGGATGGCCGTGGGCCTGCCGGTTTTCATGTCCACGAACACCATGGTGGTCTCCCCTATGTTCAGGAGCTCCTGCGCCTCATTGTAGACCTCGTACTCAAACTTGATGCGCGTGCCCTTGGGCTTTTCCTTGACCAGCAGTTTGATGGTGAGCATGTCATCATAGCGTGCCGGACGTATGTACTTGCAACGCATCTCCAGCACGGGCATCATCACGCCGTCGGCCTCCATCTCTTTGTAATGGATGCCCAGCCGCCGGAACGTCTCGGTGCGGGCTACTTCATAATACGCGCCGTAGTTGCCATAGTAGACGTAGCCCATCTGGTCGGTCTCGGCGTAGCGCACCCTTATCTGTACCTCTGATTCAAACACGTTCCTGTCTTCTTAAGCGGTGAGTTACTGTCCGTTTTTAGCATGTTTTGGGTAAAACTGCCCAAAAACGGGGTTGGTGATTACAAGTATACTAGAAAGAATGGAAATGCGATATTGTTTACTGGAACCTATGCGGGTTGGCGGGCAATTCTTCCTTTGGGTTATAGGCGGCCTTCAAGAGGCGGGCATATTCTTCTACCGTCTCTGAGAACCCGATGGTTTTGCGCCGCTCGTTCACTTTCTCTGGGTTTTCAATGGGCCAGATGGCCATAGTCCCGTCTTTAGTGACCATTGTGTTGGCCTGGGTGCCGTAGATTTGTTTTTTGCCCTGGAACATGAGCAACCGGTCTTCCATCATGGCAGCCAAGGTCTTGCTGGCCTCGCCTTCTTGCGCCAGTTTCTTCATCTGCGGAAGGTAGGTTTCAATCACCTTCAGGGGCGAATGCTGGATGACGAAGAAAATGCCTTCGGCGGCCTTCTGCCCTACCTTGCTCTGCGGCAGCCAACCGTACTGCTTTAAGATGGTGAGCACTTTGGCCTGGTTCACAGAATCTACTTTTTGCATTTTCTGAAAGAACGCATTTCTATCCTCTTCCTTCACCTCAGAAAATCCCTCACGCACGGCCTGGTCAGAATCTAGTATCTGCTCCAACTCCACCCGCAACACCTCATACGGAATCTGTTTTTCTGACTTGGTCTGGGCACACCCGGCGCTCACTAGCAACACGCCTACACAAAACAAAAACGCACGGTAAAGATGCTGCATGCAAATGGGTTTGAAGGAAACAAAAAATCCGTTTTGGGCTGTTTTCCAGAAAACAGCCCAAAAACGGGAAATACCTTATTTCATGATGTTGCGCTGGGTAAGGGCGGCCTGGTAGCGACGGGCGTTGCGCAAGTGCTCTTCCATGGTGGTGGCAAAAGCGTGGTAGCCAGAGAAATCCTCCTTCGCGCAGAAGTACAGATACTCTGTTTCTTCTGGGTTTAGAACGGCCTCTAAAGAAGAGATGGCCGGTAGGTTGATGGGGCCCGGCGGCAGGCCTTTGTACATGTACGTGTTGTACGGCGAGTCTTTTTTCAAATGCACGTTCAAGACGCGGCGTATGCTAAAATCGCCGTTGGCGTACACCACCGTTGGGTCTGCCTGCAAGGCTATGCCACGCTCCAGACGGTTCAAATACACACCGGCAATCTTAGGGCGCTCATCTGCGTGAATGCTTTGCTCGGCCTGCACGATGGAGGCTAGAATAGAGACTTCGGTTTTAGAAAGGCCTACGTCCTTGGCTTTGGCCTCACGCTCCTTGGTCCAGAAGTTGTCATACTCCTTTTTCATGCGTTCCATCATCTGCTCTGCCGGCGTGGTCCAGTACATCTCATAGGTGTTGGGGATGAACATGGTGAGGATGGTGGTAGTGTCAAAACCCAGCTTCTTGGTAAACGACGGGCTGTTGAGCAATGAGTCAATCTCAGCGGGCGTGGCGTTGATGAAGCCGCTCAGCTTCTGGGCCAGGTCTTTCTTGAGGCGCACGTTGGTGTACGTCAGTTTAACGGGATCCTGGTTGCCAGACCGAAGCTTGACAATCAGATCATAGTTAGTCAAACCGTCTTTCAGCTCATACCGGCCGGGCTTCACCAGTTCTGGGTAGTCCATCAGTTTGGCCATGAACCGCAAAGACAGCTTGTCTACAATCACTTTCTTGGAGTCAATGGAATCCATGACCTGCTCATAGGTAGCCCCTTTGGGAATGAGCACATACACGGGCTCTCCCTTGTTCTCTACGTTGGGCGTGTACACAATCTGGTACGCGTAGTAGGAGAAGCACACAAACAGGAACATGAGAAGCACCAGCGCATATGTCCAATTGCTGGTTTTCTTGGGCGTACGGGACCTTCTTGGTCCGGGCGTAGCGGGCGTATTTAATTCTGACATAGACTGCAAAGGTACAAATTTAATGAGTGATTGAGTGATTGAGTGATTGGGAGAATGGGGAGTCACCAAGCGGAAGCTAACCAAGCTAGTCCGCTTTTAAGCTGTTTTCTGGAAACTAGGGTAAAAACGCAACATCACGTTTAGGCGTATGTTCAATCTAATTTGATTCTGCAATGGAGCAAACCAACTTAAACCGAATAGCTTTGTGAAAGGCAGAGGTTGCCACAAACCCATTCACTCAATCACTCATTCACTCAATCACTCATTAAAATGGCACAGGCTACCTTCCTGAAGATTCACCCAGACAACCCGCAACCCAAAGCCCTGGCCCAGGTAGTGGAGGTTTTGAAAAAAGGCGGATTGGTGATTTACCCCACAGACACTATTTACGGCCTGGGCTGCGACCTGCACAACGTGCGCGCCGTGGAACGTCTCTGCCAGCTTAGGGGCTTGAACCCGGCCAAGGCGCAGCTTTCCTTTGTCTGCAATGACCTGACCAACATCTCTGAATACGCCAAAATCTCCACCCAGACCTATAAGGTGATGAAAAAGGCGTTGCCCGGTCCTTTCACCTTTGTGTTGGAAGCCAGCAGCAAAGTGCCCAAGATTGGCGGCGTGAAACGCAAGACCGTGGGCATACGCGTGCCAGACAATAACATCTGCCTGACCCTGGTCACCGAACTGGGCAACCCCATTGTGAGCACCTCCATTCATGACGAGGACGAAGTAGTGGAATACACCACCGACCCAGAACTGATCTATGAAAAATACCGCAATTTGGTAGACCTGGTCATTGACGGCGGCTACGGCAACAACATACCTTCTACCGTGATCAACTGCGAGAATGATGAGTTTGAAGTCCTTCGCGAGGGGGCCGGAGACATTGAGGACTTTTTATAGTCTGGACTACCAATAGTCTAGTCCTGAGTCTTTTTTAACGGGAAGGCCCGCAGGTCAAACCTGCGGGCCTTCCCGTTTTTGGCTTGTTTTCTGGGAAACAAGCCAAAAACGGATTGAATTATTGGGGGACTGTTGTCAGGAATTCGGTTAGGTCTTCTATTCTGAAGGGTTTGGTGAAGTAGCCGTCGGCGTTGAGTTGGAACGCTTTCTCTACGTCATCTTTTTTCCTGGAAGAGGAGAGCATCACCACCCATGGTCTCTTTTTGAGGTGAAGCAGGTCTAGCTGCCGTAAGAACTCAAACCCGCCCATCACCGGCATGCTAATGTCAACCAATAATACAGAGGGGAGCAAGGGGTGGTAGTCTGGGGCGCCAAAATGGCTCTGAATAAAAGTAAGCGCCTGCTTTCCGTTACGGGCGGTGCAGAGGTTTTCAGCTAAGCTGCTGTTCTTTAAGACGCGGTGAGCGAGGAAGGTGGCCGTGGGGTCGTCCTCGATGAGCATGATCAAATCTAACTTTTTCATTATTACTGCTACGGTAGGGAAGGCAGGAATCAAGCCGACTGATTTGGTCAGCTTCTTCTTACCTCTTCTTAACGGAGCGTTAACGTATGAAATGGGAAAACATCCATCCGTTTCAAAAAAAGATCCAGATTTTTTCTGTTTCAGGACTCAGGGCTATGAGCCTGCTCCGCAGGCTTCTTATGTTTCCAGCGTTTGTGGGACCAGAGGTAGTCAGATGGGTTGGCTTCAATCCATTGTTCCAGCTGGCGGGCGAAGGTGTGGGTGACGGGGTGCTGCTTGCTTTCTATTTTTTCCTGCAGGGGCGGGAAAAGCTCTATAAACTCAATTTCAAAGTAGCCTCTGCGCTGGTGTTTCATGCCCACAAAAAACACCGGATACCCAAACGATTCGCGCAGCTTGTCTCCGCTTACATAAAAAGCGGTGTCTTGGTGCAGGAACGTGGTCCAGTACTGGATATGGCCGTACGGCGGTACCTGGTCGGCTAGCATGGTGAACAGCCTGGGCTGGTTTTTATGCCGAATCATGTGCCGGAGCGTGTCCTTCATGGGAATCAATTGGATGCCGAAGCGGCTGCGCAGAAACACCATGAACGCCTCAAAGAAAGAACTGCTCAGAGGCTTGTACACCCCGTCAATGGGAAAGTCAAACCGCAGATTCCCCGCCGCCGACATGATCTCCCAGTTGGCCAGGTGCGCGCCCATGGCAATAATCTGGTGGCCTTGCTGTAGATAGGCCTCGGCCTTTTCATTTCCTTTGAAGGTAACGCGCTTCTGTAGTTCCGCAGGTGAGATAGATACCATTTTAAGGGTCTCCACAATTACATCGCAGAGGTTCTGGTAGAACTGCTTTTCAATCTGCCGGTGCTCCTGCTGCGTTCTGGCGGGGAACGACCGCTCAATGTTCTGTCGCACCACTTTCTTCCGGTAGCCAATCAGCTTGTACAACACGCCATACAAGAACGTAGAAAAGCCATACAGCACCCAGAATGGAAGCAGGGAGATGCCCTTCAAAAGCCACCAGAGCGGCAGTTGACTGGGCTTGAGTTTAGGCCGGGTGCGAGTGAGAGCGGGTAAGGTTTTGATAAGATTCCGGAAAAAGAGGCCAAAAACGCACGGGCGCCCTGGCATTCAGACAATAATTATCTTCGAAAGTAAGGATTACGCGCCTCAACCCCAAACAGATCCGCCGTTAAGTGAAGTGACAAACCTGCCTTTGTAGCGGAAGCCAAGCCGTTGAACGCCCGCCAAAACCACAAAAACCAGAAGGCCGCCTGCTTTTAGAGCGGCGGCCTTCTGGTGCGTTTGAAATCAAACTTATACTTTCTTAAACATCCCAGACAGGATTTCATACGAGCGCAGCCTGTCTTTGGGCTCATAGATATTGGAGGCCACCATGATTTCGTCTACCTGAGTTTCATCTAAGAAGGTCTGCAATTCACTTTCTACAGTGGCCGGACTGCCTACAAAAGAATAGCGCAGCATTTGTTGCACGGCGTAGCGTTCAGAGGCATCCCACAATCCGTCCATGCTCTTGACGGGTGGCAGCATGCGTTTGCCAGTGCCGCGCACTACGTTCAGGAAGGATTGGTACAGTGTAGTGGACTGAAACAAGGCTTCTTCATCGGTGTCTGCCGCAATCACGTTCACGCAGGCAATGGCGTACGGCTCTTTCAATTTGCCGATAGGCTGGAAGCTTTCACGGTACATGTGCAGGGCAGCCTTTAAATGCGAAGGCGCAAAATGGCTGGCAAACGCATACGGCATTCCCAGAATGCCGGCCAGCTGCGCACCAAACGTACTAGAACCCAGAATGTATATGGGCACGTGGGTACCCTCGCCGGGGACGGCGCGCACCTTGGCATTGGGGTCCACATCCCCCAGATAATCACGCAGTTCCACCACGTTGTTCGGAAATTCATCTACGGTGCCCCGCAAAACCCGGCGCAGAGCCATGGACGTGCCTTGGTCGGTACCGGGCGCTCGGCCCAAGCCTAAGTCAATTCTGCCAGGATACAGACTTTCCAGCGTCCCGAACTGCTCTGCCACCACCAAGGGCGCGTGATTAGGCAACATGACCCCACCGGAGCCTACGCGTATTTTGGAGGTAGCGCCGGCCACATGGCCAATCAAAACCGCAGTGGCTGAACTAGCGATGCCCACAAAATTATGGTGCTCAGCCATCCAGTAGCGTTGGTAGCCCCATTTCTCTACATGCTGCGCCAGTTCTATGGTGTTTTTAAACGAGTCTGTGGGAGTTTGGCCTTCGCGCACGGGCACCAAATCCAGGACAGAAACCGGTATATCACTTAATTTTTTATTCGCCATAACATCTATTCTTTCTGGTCACTCCTCTTTGTACGAGTGATAAGTTATAAGGCAAAAGTACGGGGCTTTAGTTCTGAGAAAGCTAATATTGGCCGTTACTAAAAGGATACCACGTTAAGAGTCCTGAGTCGCGAGTTTTGAATTTTGAGTCTGGGAATAGGTTGATTGTTGGTTTCCCAGCAATTATTAACACCCCTCTTCGCTCCCCTCAAGGGGAGAATCTGCGTTTAGTAGAGGCTCCAGCTAGTGGCACCCAATCCAGTCTTTCCGGCGAGTCGCCTAAGCAGGTTGCCGGCTCAAAGAAGGACACCGGACGCGACGGAGAGATGGCTTAGCAACTCGCTAGGAAGGTGCTACGCAGAAGAGGCAAGCTGGTACAGCGCGAGGCGGGAAGACGGGGCCCCGCGGCCGTGAGCGCTTAGCGGTTAAGATGAAACAACCCAGCATAAGGGCACCGGAGCAAGCGGCATTGTTCAGGAACAGCCAACGGAAGCGCACGGCAGAAAGGTAGTCCGGGACGTTGGAGAAAACACCAATAACGGCTACGAAAAGGGCAAAAGGCAACCGGAGCAAGCGGCATTGCTTAAGAACAGCCAACGACAATACAAAACGTGAAATAGAGAAAAATCTGCTTTTTGCCTATTTCCTATAAAACAGACAAAAAACGGTTTCCTGCCCTAAGCAAACCAATACTTTCAATTATTTTCTTTACTTGCAGGCATTCCATTTCGCGTACCGCATGCCCTTACTGACAGAACTACACTACCACCCCAGCATCGCCTGGTTCCAGAAAGCCGTCCTGGCAGAAGAGATTCTGCTGGAGAGCCAGGAGCATTACCAAAAGCAGAGTTACCGCAACCGGTGCCACATCCTCACGGCCCAGGGCGTGCTGGGCTTGACGGTGCCGGTCAAAAACGGAAACAAGAAAATAAAGATCACAGAACTGGAGATAGAGTATGAGCAGCGCTGGGTAGACGTGCACTGGCGTACCATCAAGAGTGCGTACGGCAACGCGCCCTTTTTTGAGTTTTACGGGGACTATATTCAGGCGGTATATGAGAGGAAACCAACATATCTGTTTCAGCTCAATCTGGAGCTAATGAAGCTCTACTTCAAGTTCCTGAAACTGAAAACACCTATCAGACTCACAGAAACATATGAGGTAGACTACCCTGCGCCGGTGCTGGACCTGCGCAATGTCCTCCACCCCAAGCGGGAGCCTGACAATTTGGACATAAAGGAGTATGCGCAGGTATTTGGCAAACAATTTGCACCTAATCTGAGTATACTGGACTTGTTGTTCAACCTTGGGCCAGAGGCATCTCTTTACTTGCAGAACAGTTAGTTTTCTGTGAACATTTGCCCTCCGCTACTTGTTAAAACTCTAGCGTGGTCATTGCCACCAACAAGTGCAGTTAACGCACTACAACAATTTACTAGACAAGAACTTACATGGAAGCCAAATTCTCTAATAGAGTGAAAGAGGTGATCTCTCTCAGTCGCGAGGAAGCAATCCGCTTAGGCCATGACTACATTGGCACAGAGCATTTGCTTCTGGGTATGATCCGCGAAGGAGAAGGCACCGCCATTGCTTTGCTTAAAAAACTAGGGGTACCCATGGAGGAGCTCAAATATTCATTGGAGCAGGCCACCAAAAACACCGCTAGTCCTAACACGAACATTACTGGAAGTATTCCGCTCACAAAGCAGACAGAAAAGGTTCTTAAGATCACTTACCTGGAGGCCAAAATCTTCAAGTCAGACATCATTGGAACTGAGCATTTGCTCTTGTCTATTTTGCGGGATGAGGATAATATCTCATCACAAACTCTAGCCAAATTCAACGTGAACTATGAAGCCATCCGGGATTCGTTAGACTATCATGCTAACAACCCACTCGCATCCTCAGATACAGACGACAACGACGACAACGATAAACTCTTTGGGTCTTCCTCTTCTAAAGGAGCCAGCAGTGCGGGCAAGAAAGCCGGCGCAGAGAAGTCTAGAACGCCGGTTCTAGACAACTTTGGCCGTGACTTGACCAAGCTAGCCGAAGAAGACAAGTTGGACCCGATTGTGGGCCGCGAAAAAGAGATTGAGCGTGTAGCCCAGGTCTTGAGCCGTCGTAAGAAAAACAACCCAATCTTGATTGGTGAGCCAGGTGTTGGTAAAACAGCGATTGCTGAAGGCCTTGCCCTGCGCATCATCCAGAAGAAGGTTTCTCGCGTTCTGTTCGGCAAACGCGTGGTAACCTTAGACCTTGCCTCTTTGGTGGCAGGTACTAAATACCGCGGTCAGTTTGAGGAACGCATGAAAGCCGTGATGAACGAGCTGGAAAAATCTCCTGACGTGATTCTGTTCATTGATGAGTTGCACACCATTGTGGGTGCCGGCGGAGCTTCTGGCTCTCTGGATGCCTCCAACATGTTCAAACCAGCCTTGGCGCGCGGTGAGATTCAATGTATTGGTGCCACTACTTTAGATGAGTACCGTCAATACATTGAGAAAGATGGTGCGTTGGCCCGTAGATTCCAAGTGGTGATGGTAGACCCTACCACCCCAGAGGAGACGATTGAGATCCTGCACAACATCAAAGATAAGTACCAGAACCACCACCACGTCAACTACACAGACAAAGCCATTGAGGCTTGCGTGAAGTTAAGTGATCGCTACATGTCTGACCGTTTCTTGCCAGACAAGGCCATTGACATTCTGGATGAGGCTGGTGCGCGCGTGCACATCAACAACATCATCGTCCCAGAGGATATTCTTAAACTTGAAGAGTCTATTGAGAACATCAAGGAAGAGAAAAACCGCGTGGTGAAAAGCCAGAAGTATGAAGAGGCCGCTCAACTGCGCGACAAAGAGAAAAAACTGCTTGACCAGCTAGAAACGGCCAAGAAGAACTGGGAAGAGGAAACCAAGAAGAAGCGTTACACCGTGAAAGAGGAAAACGTGGCCGAGGTAATCGCCATGATGACCGGTATCCCTGTGAAGCGTATCGCCCAGAAAGAAAGCTTGAAACTGCTCAACATGGGCGAAGAGCTGAGCGGCAAGGTGATTGGCCAGGACAAAGCGATTAAGCAGTTGGTGAAAGCCATCCAGCGGACGCGCGTTGGTCTGAAAGATCCTAAAAAGCCAATCGGTTCGTTTGTCTTCTTAGGTCCTACCGGGGTTGGTAAAACAGAGCTGGCCAAAGTGTTGGCTACCTACCTGTTTGACAAAGAAGATTCTCTGGTGCGTATTGACATGAGTGAGTACATGGAGAAATTCAGTGTATCTCGCTTGGTAGGAGCGCCTCCAGGCTATGTGGGGTATGAAGAAGGTGGTCAGCTGACAGAGAAAATCCGTCGCAAGCCATACTCAGTTGTCCTATTGGATGAGATTGAGAAAGCGCACCCAGACGTGTACAACCTGTTATTGCAAGTATTGGATGACGGTGTCTTGACAGATGGTCTGGGTCGCAAGGTTGACTTTAGAAACACCATCATTATCATGACGTCTAACATTGGCGCGCGTGATTTGCAGGACTTCGGGGCTGGGGTTGGTTTTGCCACCAAAACCCGTCAGGACAACGTGGATGAAATCATGAAAGGCACTATTGCCAGTGCTTTGAAGAAAACGTTCTCGCCTGAGTTCCTGAATCGTTTGGATGACGTGATTGTGTTCAACTCGCTGGCCAAAGAAGATATCCATAAAATCATTGATATCTCGCTTGCCAAGCTGTTGGGCCGTGTGAAAACGTTGGGCTATACCATTGAGATCACTGACAAAGCCAAAGATTTTGTGGCTGAAAAAGGGTATGATTCTAAATATGGTGCCCGCCCGTTGAACCGTGCCATCACCAAGTACATGGAAGATCCAATTGCAGAAGAGATTCTAAAAGCGGAACTAGCCCAAGGCGACGTGATTCTCATTGACTATAAGGAAGGCGAAGAGGAGCTTACCTTCAGCAACCGCAAAGGCGAGAAATCTGACAACATTCCAGATACCTCTGATGAGATTTCAGAAACTCCTTCAGAAGAGACAACGCCCACAGATGAGAAGTCCAAAGACTAATCATTTATAACCTTACATAAAGGCTGACAGACAAACTGTCAGCCTTTTTTGTTTTTAGGCAATTTTCTAGAAAACAGGCCAAAAACGGTAATACCAAAAACTCAAATAACTTCATAGTATTCTCAGCCCCTTAGAATGTCTGTGCCAATGGCCTGTGCCAAACGCAGATTCTCCCCTTGAGGATTACCCAAACGAGTGTTTGAGACAGCGAGCGGAGCTTTGTAGAGGGGTGTTCACATGTACAGGTGATGAACTTAGCAGAAGAGGCAATGCGTGGGAGACAAGGCGGTACCGTTGTCTCTACAGAAATACGCAGTCGTCCCGCCCTTTCCCTCGGTCTGTCCCCTGACAGACCGACACGTATCCCCCTCTATTTGTTGTCCTGTCAGGGAACAGGCCAAGGAATAGAACCAGATAGAAAATCTCTCCCCGTTGGGGAGGGTTAGGGCTCCCTCAGGGAGAAGGGAGAAGGGACTTGGCTATTCCGTTTTTGGCCTGTTTTCCAGAAAAGAGGCCAAAAACGAGTTGCTGTCAGCGGCTGGAACTGATTTTTTTGCACACTACTCCCCTATTGCCTAGGAATCTAGCTAGTACCAGAAGAAAAGCAGGGTGAAAATTTCGCGGTGGCTTATACTTTCCTAAATTTGATTTCTTGTATCAACATCAAACTGCTTCAATGTCAGACCAGACTACATCAAAAGGTAAATTTGAGATTTTAGACCGCAAAAACGCAGAGGCCCTTTTAGGCGGAGGCCAGGCCCGCATTGATGCTCAACATAAAAAAGGCAAACTCACTGCCCGTGAACGCATAGACTTACTCCTGGACGAAGGCTCTTTTGAAGAGATTGGCAAGTTTGTCATGCACCGCTCTAAAGACTTCGGGCTAGACAAAGAATACTACCTGGGTGACGGCGTGGTGACCGGCTACGGTACTGTGAACGGACGTCTGGTGTATGTGTTCTCTCAAGACTTCACCGTATTTGGAGGTTCACTTTCTGAAACCCATGCCGAAAAGATTGTCAAGATTATGGACCTGGCCATGAAAAACGGCGCGCCCGTGATTGGTCTCAATGACTCTGGCGGAGCCCGTATTCAGGAAGGCGTGGTTTCTTTGGGCGGCTACGCCGATATCTTCTACAAAAACACTTTAGCTTCTGGCGTGGTACCTCAATTATCTGGTATCATGGGACCATGCGCCGGCGGTGCGGTTTATTCTCCGGCCATCACTGATTTTATCTTGATGGTAGAAGACACGTCGTATATGTTTGTGACCGGCCCTAACGTGGTAAAAACGGTGACGCATGAGACGGTGACTTCTGAGGAATTAGGCGGTGCCAGCACGCACAGCACCAAAAGCGGCGTGACGCATTTCTCCTGCGCCAATGAGGTGGTTTGCATCCAGAACATCAAACAGCTGTTAAGCTACATGCCACAGAACTGCGAGGAGCTTCCTCCTGCTTTGCCCTATGAAGCCAAGACAGATGAAACCCGCGACATCCTCAATACCATCGTCCCAGAAAACCCCAACCAACCGTATGACATGCGCGAGGTGATTGAGGGTATCATTGACGCTGGCTCGTTCCTGGAAGTACACAAGAACTTCGGGGAGAACATAGTCGTTGGGTTTGCAAGATTGGCGGGCCGTAGCATTGGGATTGTAGGCAACCAACCGGCTGTTTTGGCAGGCGTTTTGGACATCAATGCTTCTACCAAGGCGGCTCGTTTCGTGCGTTTCTGCGACTCGTTCAATATTCCTTTGCTGGTCTTGGAAGATGTACCAGGCTTCTTGCCGGGCACCGACCAAGAGTGGAGAGGCATCATTACCAACGGCGCTAAGTTATTGTACGCCTTCTGTGAAGCCACTGTGCCACGCGTGACTGTGATTACCCGTAAAGCTTACGGCGGAGCATATGACGTAATGAACTCAAAGCACATTGGCGCTGACTTGAACTACGCTTGGCCAACCGCTGAGATTGCCGTAATGGGCGCTAAAGGTGCCGCGGAAATTATCTTCAAAAGAGAGATTGCCGCCGCAGAAGATCCAGAAGCCAAGCTAGCCGAGAAAGTAGCCGAGTACCAGTCTAAGTTTGCCACGCCATACAGAGCCGCGCACCGCGGGTTTGTGGATGAAGTAATCTACCCATCTGAGACCAGAGCCAAACTCATTAAGGCCTTTAAGATGCTGGAAAACAAAGTGGATCAGTTGCCTAAGAAAAAACACGGCAACATTCCTTTATAAAAAGCATATACCAATAGGGCTGAGCGCAGGAAACTGCCCTCGGCCCTTTCCCTTTATACTAGATTGTAACCTAGACCATGAGACAAGAATCATTTGATTTTCTAAACACCTACCTGAACAACGCGGCCCCTACCGGCTTTGAAGCTCCCGGCCAGAAGTTGTGGTTAGACTATATCAAACCATACATAGACGAATATTTTGTAGACACCTACGGCACAGTGGTGGGCGTTATCAACCCAGAGGCCAAATACAAAGTGGTCATTGAGGCCCACGCCGATGAAATCTCCTGGTTTGTGAACTACATTACCGCCGAAGGTTACATCTACGTGCGCCGCAACGGCGGGTCAGACGCGGTGATTGCGCCTTCTAAACGCGTAAACATCCATACTAAAAACGGCCCTGTAAAAGCGGTGTTTGGCTACCCCGCCATTCACGTGCGCAAGCCAGAGCAGGACAAAGCTCCCACCGTAGAAACTATTTTTCTAGACTGCGGTGCTACCAACAAGCAAGAAGTAGAAGAGCTGGGCATTCATGTGGGTTGTGTCATCACCTTTGACGATGAACTGTGGGTGATGAACGACAAATACTACGTAGGCCGTGCCCTCGACAACCGCATTGGTGGTTTCATGATTGCTGAAGTAGCCCGCCTGCTAAAGGAAAACAAAAAGAAACTACCGTTTGGTTTGTACATCGTAAATGCGGTGCAGGAAGAGATTGGCCTGCGCGGCGCCGAAATGATTGCCCACCGCATCAAGCCAGACCTAGCCATCATCACCGACGTGACCCATGACACGCAGTCTCAAGGCTATGAGAAAAAAGCCCACGGCGATTTGCATTGCGGTAAAGGCCCTGTCTTGACGTATGGCCCGGCGGTGCAGAACAACGTGCTCAACATGCTGATTGAGGTAGCTGAGAAAAACGAGATTCCGTTCCAGCGCGCCGCTGCCACCCGCGCCACCGGCACTGACACTGATGCCTTTGCTTATTCTTCTGAAGGCGTGGCTTCAGCCTTAATCTCCTTGCCGCTTAAGTATATGCACACCACCGTAGAGACCGTGCACAAAGACGACGTGGACAACATCATCAAACTGTATTATGAGTTCTTGCTTCAGCTAGAGGCAGACCATGACTTCCGATACCTGAAATAAGTGTTTTTGGCCTCTTTTCCAGAAAATAACCCAAAAACGACGACTATCTTAGACCTGTGGAGCGCATCTCTTCACAGGTCTTTGTATGTAAAAGCCCTATTCCTTCTTACTTTCGTTGCCTTAACCCTTTCCCATGCAATTACAAACGCCCCGGCTTTTACTAAGAGAATTCAAGGAAGATGACTGGCATTTCACTAACCTGTATGAGGCCAGCCAGGAGGTGATGCGCTACCAGACCCGTGACGTGCGCGATGCTCAGGAAAGCCAGCAGCATGTGTTGCAATGCATGCAGGAGTCACAGGAAGACCCGCGCACCATTTATGACCTGGCCATTGTCATCAAACAAACCGACATGCTCATTGGGCGCGTAGGCATGAAGGTCGACTATGACGCCGAGGATGCGGCACTGTGGTACTTGCTCAACCACAAGTATTGGAACAAGGGCTACGTGACGGAGGCGGCGCAGGCCATGATGAACTTCGGGTTTACAGAACTGCACCTGCACCGCATCTGGGCCGACTGCGACCCGCGCAACACCGGATCTTACCGCGTCATGGAAAAACTGGGAATGCGCAAAGAAGCCCACTTCATAGAAAACATCTTCATCAAAGGCGAGTGGTGCGATTCTTTTGTCTATGCCCTCCTACACAGAGAATGGCAACTGGCCAACGCCTCATTGGCAGATAGAGATTTTGAGTAGAATCCGTTTTTGGCCTGTTTCCTAGGAAATAACCCAAAAACGCCTTTTTCTTGCAAGGTAGAGCACGGTGATACAAATGGGAGCCATGACGCAAGCGTCCGCATGTGTCCGTATGGATTTTTAATCAACAATGCGCTTGGAACCGTTTTTTGCCAGTTTCCTAGGAAAGTGGCCAAAAATGAAATGCATGTTTAGCCACTGAAGGTCTAGTTGGCCCACAAGGTCCTTTCAGGATGACAAATTAATGAGTGGTTGAATGATTGAGAGACTGAATGAGAGGTTGAAAAGCACTTACTGTCAATAGAGTTTAATTCTTAATTCTTAATTAAAAAAGGGTGTTTACAGATCAGATGGGGCGTCTGGTAGAGGTGCCAGCATATCCGCAGCGAATTGTTTCTTTGGTGCCTTCGCAGACGGAGCTATTGTTTGAGTTAGGCTTAGGTGACCGGGTGGTGGGCGTGACCAAGTTTTGCATTCACCCGAAGGAACTGGTGAAAGGCAAAATCAAAATTGGCGGGACTAAGAATTTCAAGCTGGACGTGATTGACCAACTCCAACCAGATTTAATCATCGGGAACAAGGAAGAAAATTACCAGGAGGGCATAGAGGCGCTGCAGCAAAAATACCCCGTCTGGATGAGCGATATTTACACGCTGGAAGATGCCTTGGACATGATGGACCAGATTGGGAAGATAACGCAAACAGAAGGAAAAGTGCAGGTACTTATCTCCTCCATCAAAACACAATTTGAGGCATTACAACCTATTCAACCGCCAGTCACAGCGACTTACTTTATCTGGAAGAACCCGTACATGGCCGTGGGCGGACACAACTTCATTGATGACGTGCTCACCCGCTGCGGCTTCGTGAACGCCTTGCACCACCTGCCCCGCTACCCAGAAGTGACGCCAGAGAACCTGGCCGCACTTAACCCGCAGGTGATTCTGCTTTCCTCAGAGCCGTTTCCGTTTCAAGAAAAGCACGTGCAAGAATTCCAGGACATCTGCCCCAGCGCAAAAGTGTTGATTGTGGACGGTGAAATGTTCAGTTGGTACGGGAGCAGGTTGCAGCAAGCGGTCCCCTACTTGCAGAAGGTATTGCAAGCTGTGCGCGCCCTGTAGACTTGAGCCACAGCCACCCAAGGAAATAAAAAAAGCCCTTCCGCCAAAGTGGCAGAAGGGCTTTTCAATGTATAGGCTAAGCTTATTTAGGAGTGGCCATAGCCATTTTCAAATCCTGGGCTTCTTGTAAGTGCTCTTTTAAAACTGGTAACACCTGATCAATGAATGATTGGATCTCAGCATCTTTCAGTTCCTTGTCGGCTTCTTCATACAGGGCTACTGCTTCTTTCTGAGCGGCAATCTGTACGTCAATGAACTCCTTGTCAAATTCAACGGAGTCTTTCTTCTCCAGGTTGGCTACCAAAGTCTTCTTTTCTTCGGGCAGCGTCTGTTTCACTTCTACGTATTTTCTCTTAGCCAAATCCTCTAACACCGGGCTGGTTTTGGCGTGTACGTTGGAAATGGTCATCCCGTAATCCCCTACGGCTTCGGCTTTACTTTTGTCTGTGGCCAAGATACCGGTCACAATCCCGAAATTATCTGTCTCTACCGCTTTCTGCAGGAATTGAGCAACTTTCTTATTGTCCTCTTTCTGCGCAGCTGTTTGTTCTTGGGCACATGATACTAACGAAACACTTCCAAATAAGAAGGCTGCATTCAGCATCCATACATTATATTTTTTCATAGCTTTCATATTCAGGTTAGTTTTGTTGCTTATACGGTCAACATCATCCTATGTTAGAAAAGTTCATTTACTAAGCGCGAAATATTGCCATATTTCAACTATCATATAATTTAAATTAAATTTGAACTAATCTATATAGTTCCCAACACATCCTATTTTCTTTACATTTTCAACTCATTTACAGCCACTTATAAGCCCACCTGCCTCTACGCCCTATAAAGCCTTCGTTTTATACTTAGTGTAGTGATGTCTAGGATAAAATAATCAGTAAATGGAAATGAATGAGCGAGAGGAAAACCTATATAAAGAGCTTATAGAATGTAGAAAAAAGGCTCAATAATTTTCACAAAGGAAAGCCAGAAGGAAGAATTTGAACTGTTGAAATGAGCCCACGAAAAACCAGCCAGATGGCAGCAATATAATGTCCATAAAAACAGAGAAGCAGCGTTGCCGCTGCTTCTCTGTTCAATACTCGGGTAAATCACTGGATACCCTACCACCTGAAGAAAATATCTCCGAGGCGGGTGGCTTTCAACCCGTAAATGGAAAGCTTAAGAGATAGGCTCAATTTCAAATCCTACTGCTGCAAGTGCCTCCCAGAACCGCGGGTAGGACTTCTTCACGACGGACGGTTCTTCTATTTCTATCTGCTGGCGCAGGGCAAGCGGCGCAAAGGCCATGGCCATGCGGTGATCTTCATAGGTATGGATGCTTGGGTCGTTTTTAGCCTCTTTTCCAGAAAACACCGTAAAAACGCCCTCTTCAGTTTCTTGCAAAGTGGCTCCAACATTGGGAAGTTCCTGCTGTAAGGCTAATACGCGGTCGGTTTCTTTTATTCTAAGGCTTTCCAGTCCGGTCATCTCCACTTCTACCTGCAACCCGGCAGCCAGGGCGGCCACTGTCTGGGCCAGGTCTGGACAGGCCGAAAAATCAATTCGTTCTAAGGGTTCCTGGAGTTCTTGCTTGGTGAGCCGTACGCCCTCTGCCACAAACTGCGTGTGCACGCCAAAAGGCGCCATCAAACGGGGCAGCACGCTATCGCCTTGCAGGGAATCTGCACGCAAGGCGGGCAACAGGAGGTCTGCCTCTTTTGCCAAAGCCACCGCGCTGTACCAGTAACTGGCCGCCGACCAATCTGACTCTACCGTGTACACTTTGGGTTCATACTGATGCGCGGGAACGGTAATGGTATTGCCTTCAAAGCTTGCCTGCACGCCAAAATGCGCCATCTGCGCCAGCGTCATCCTGATGTAAGGCTCTGACCCAATCTTACCCTCCAAAGTCAATTTCAAGCCTACAGGCAACAAAGGCGCTATCATGAGCAACGCCGAAATGTACTGGCTGCTGATGTCAGCTCGAACGGTTAGTTGATTGGAACCCGCGTATTCAAACCCTTTTATTTGCAATGGTGGAAATCCCTCCTGCCCCAGATACTCAATCTGCGCACCTAATTTTCTTAAGGCGTCCACCAACACGCCAATGGGCCGCTGGCACATGCGGGCAGTGCCGGTGAGTGTCACCTTCTGGTTCTTGATGGCATAATACGCGGTGAGAAAACGCATGACGGTACCGGCATCTTCGGCGCTCACCTCAGCCCCGGCGGGGGTAGAAAGCAGGCGGTTCAGCAACTGGGTGTCATTGGCGTCTGACAGGTTATGGATGGGAAACTCCTGGCCAGACAGCGCCCTAAGGATGAGGGCACGGTTGGCTTCGCTTTTAGAGGCCGGCAGGGACACGGTGCCGGTCAATACCTGAGTGGCATGAGACACGCGTACGGAAGAAGTAGTAATCATAAAAGTTGATAGTAGCGCAAGGCGCTTTGCACCTCTTGCAGGGTAATGGGTTGGTCATACACGGCCATTCCTATCCTCTCTAATAAGGTACAGTTGATGGTAGCGCCGCTGTTCTTTTTGTCATGCAGGCATAGCTGACTGATAGCCGCCAGACCACTTTCCTGCAGGGGTACTTTTTCATAAATGGAATGGAGGAACGTTTCTATCTGGTCCAGCTCTTCGGGGGATAAAAGGCCTTTCTGCACAGACAGCCACGCCTCGCAGAGCATGCCCACCGCAATGGCCTCGCCGTGCAACAGCATCTGACCCGGCTTTTCCAGAAAATAGCTTTCCACGGCATGCCCAATGGTGTGCCCGAAGTTGAGGACCTTGCGCAGGTCATTCTCCAGGGGGTCTGCCGTTACAATTCTGGACTTTATCTTGATGGAATGCTCAATCAGGGGAGTCCAGTCTTCGGTGAACAGGCCAATGTAGCGCTGGGCTTTGAACATTTCTGCGTCTGCAATGAGCCAGTGCTTGATGATTTCGGCGTAGCCTGACTTAATCTGACGAAGGTCCAGGGTATGAAGGAAGTCTGGGTTCACCAGCACTGCCACCGGTTCTCTGAACACGCCCAGATGGTTTTTGAAGCCCATGAAATCAATGCCCGTCTTGCCGCCCACGCTGGCGTCTACCTGGGCCAGCAAGGTGGTGGGCACGTTCACAAACCGTATGCCGCGCTTGTACAAACTGGCGCAGAAACCGCCCAGATCTGTCAGGACGCCGCCACCCAGATTCACCACTAGGGACCAGCGGTCCAGGTGCAGGTTGGTGAGCTCCCGCCAGACGTGTTCACAGGTAGCCAAGGTTTTGTTTTCTTCGCCGCTGGGAATCTGCACCACGTGGTGGCTCTCTGGCAAATGGGACTTCAATAAGGGATAACAATGGACAAATGTGTTCTCATCTACCAACACCACCACCGTCTTATAGGCTTTGTTGGCCAGTAAGGACTGCGCCTGGGTCAGGGCATCTTTCCCTATGAATATTTCTTCTGTCACGGTAAATACGGTTAGGTCGTTTTTGGCCTGTTTTCCAGAAATCTGGCCAAAAACGACACTCTCTAACTTATGCGTCTTTCTTCACTACTTCGGTTTGAATTCTGATGGACTCCACGTGAATGAGCTGGTAGAGTTCCTGAATGAATTCTGGGGTGAGGTTCATCTGGGCGGCCCATTGCGGGCGCGTCTGGAAGATCTCGTTCCATCGTTCCAGCTGTAGCACAGCCACGTTGTTTTCCTTTTTGTCTTTGCCTATCTCTTCCACCACGCGCATGCGTCGGGCCAGGGCCTCTATGATCTCACGGTCAGCGCGGTCAATTTTCTTACGCAATTCTTCTGCCCGGCTCACAAAGGCTTGGTCTGGCATGCTGCGCACCTGCAGCTTGGTCAATATCTCACCTAACACCGCTGGTGTGATCTGCTGGTCTGCGTCTGAGAGCGCCGCCTTGGGGTTGGGGTGCGTCTCTATCATGACACCGTCAAAGTCCAGATCCAGCGCTTTCTGTGACAGCGGATAAATCAGTTCGGGCTTGCCCCCTATGTGGCTGGGGTCTACAATAATGGGTAGATTGGGGTACTGCGCCTTTAACTGCACCGGCAGCTGCCACAATGGAAGGTTGCGGTACTGGCTGGGCTCATAACTAGAGAAGCCCCGGTGAATGGCGGCCACGTCTGTTAGGCCCACGGCCCACAGGCGTTCTATGGCGCCGGCCCATAAGGCCAGGTCTGGGTTCACGGGGTTCTTGACCATGATTGGCACATTAGTGCCGCGTAAAACCTCGGCTAATTCTTGTACCGCAAACGGGTTCACGCTGGTGCGCGCGCCAATCCAGAGTACGTCTATGTGGTGCTTGAGCGCGAATTCTATGTGCTGGGGCTTGGCTACCTCTGTGGCTACGGGCAGGCCAAACTCATGCCTAACCTCCTGCAGCCAGGCCATTCCCTCCAGGCCCACGCCTTCAAAGGTGCCGGGCTTGGAGCGGGGTTTCCAGACGCCCGCCCTGAATATGTCTACCTGTAATTCCTTTAGTTGGCGGGCGGTGTCCAGCACCTGCTCGCGGCTCTCAGCACTGCAAGGCCCGGCAATGGCCAGCGGTTTGCGGCGCAGTTTGCCCAACTGGTGGAAATAATTGTCTTGCTTTCTACTCTCCATGTCTGCCAATCGTTCATCTGGGGTACGTCTGTCTATTTACGTAAAACATTCCTGCCCAGAGAGCGGTTTTTGGTTATCTTTGCAGGGTCTAAATTAGCACTTATTAAATGAATCCTGACCCTAAAGTTTCATTTGACAATACGGCCATCGCCTTCGCGGACCAATCTGACGCCCAGCTTTACAAGACCTACCTCTTGTTTGCGGCCATGAACAACAACCTATTGGTAAAAACAGGCGGTACCCTCATGCGCAAGGCCCTGGAATGGAAGCTGCCCGTGAAAACCCTGGTCAAGAAAACCATCTTTGAACAGTTCTGCGGCGGTGAAACCATTGAAGAATGCACACCCACCATTGAGCGCCTGGGCAGGTCTCACATCGGCACCATTCTGGACTATTCTGTGGAGGGCGAAGGCTCTGAGCAAAGCTTTGACCACACCGCGCAGGAAATCATTGCCACCATTGAGCGGGCACACAACTCTACCCACATTCCTTTCTCGGTTTTCAAGGTGACGGGCGTGGCAGACAGTGCGCTTTTGACCAAGGTGCAGGACAAGCAGGCGCTTACTGCCCAGGAGCAAACCGCCTATGACAAGGCCAGGGCCCGCGTACAAGCCATCTGCCAGCGGGCATTTGACCGCGGCGTGCGCATTTTCATTGACGCAGAGGAAAGCTGGTTCCAGGAGACCATTGACCAACTCACCTATGAGATGATGGCCCTCTACAACAAGGAGCGCGCCATTGTCTACAACACTTACCAACTCTACCGCCATGACCGCCTGGATGCCATCAAGCGGGATTATGAGAATGCCTTGCGTAACGGTTATTACCTGGGTGGCAAGTTGGTGCGCGGCGCCTACATGGAGAAAGAAGCCAGAACTGCTCAGCAAAAAGGCTACGCCAACCCCATCAACCCCAGCAAGCAGGCCACGGATGATTTGTACAACGCCGCTTTAACTTTCTGCGTGGAGCACGCTGACCGTATTGCCATCTGCGCCGGTACCCACAATGAAGACAGCTGCTACGTGCTTATGGACTTGATGGCCCAGCACGGCATTGAACCCAAAGACGAGCGTTTCTTCTTTGCGCAGCTCCTGGGCATGAGCGACAACCTGTCCTACAACCTGGCGCACGCCGGCTACAACGTGGCCAAGTACGTGCCGTACGGTCCGGTAGAAGCCGTCATGCCCTACCTCTTGCGCCGCGCAGATGAGAACACTGCCATTGCCGGTCAAAGCAGCCGCGAGTTCAACCTGATTAGTAAGGAAAGAGCCCGCCGCAAGCAGCGGAGTTAAATACAGCAACGCCTCGTTTTTGGCCAGTTTTCTGGAAAACAGCCCAAAAACGAGGCGTTCTTTTGCCCAAACATTTTGACACAGGCACAAAAAAAAACGTCTCCCATGCCAGGCACAGGAGACGTTTTTTAACTGCGTACCAGAGGCACGCGGTTAATTACTGAGCAGTAGTACCAGTAGTAGTGGTAGTAGCAGTAGTGTCAGTAGTAGTTGTAGTTACTGTAGTGTCAGCAGTAGCGTCAGTTGCAGCAGCATCAGTTGCAGTTGCATCAGTAGCTTCAGTTGTAGTCTCAGTAGTGGTTTCAGTAGTTTCAGCAGTTTTAGTTTCGCAAGAAGCGAATACGAACATACCAGCAACTAGAGCAAGAGAAAATACCTTTTTCATTTTAATGTGTTTTAAGGGTTTTAGCTTTAATTTTCACCCTTCATACCACTACCCCCCGGGAGGTAACCCACCGTTTGAGAAAATTTTTTATTTTTTTTCTGATGGGTTACTAATTCCCTGAACCTGTATTAATTGACATAGCATGAGTAGCAAGGCGCTAGTGGCCGATGCCGACATTATAGAAGGAATCAGGAGAGAAGACGAATCGGCTCTTTCACAACTGTACAAGATGCACTTCCCCATGGTGCTGCATTTTGTATACAACAACAACGGTTCTGAAGATGACGCCAAGGATATTTACCAGGAAGCCGTCATTGTCTTCTATGAGAAAATCAAAAGCGGCCAACTGGAACTTAACTGCCAGATTAAGACGTACTTGTATTCCATATGCAGGCGTTTATGGTTGAAGCGTCTCTCCAGAAGCAGCAGGTTTAGCAATGGTCTTATTGAAGACACAGAGGCGGAACTGGCCCAGGTAGACGAAGACGCCGGCCAGGCAGAAGAGAACGAACTCAAGTTTGCCGCCATGGCCACCGCTCTGGAGCAACTGGGAGAACCTTGCAAAACGCTGCTGGAAGATTTTTACATACAGGGCATGGGCATGCCGGAGATCACGGAGAAGTTTGGGTACACCAACGCAGACTCTGCCAAGAACCAGAAATACAAATGCCTCATGCGCCTGAAGAAACTCTTCTTCACAGATTACCAGATGCCTATGTGACCTCTGGCCAAGATCAGACAACAGGCACCCGCACTAAGGGTGAAGCAATATGAGTGAACGCGATTTATACGAATTGATTGAACGGTACCACCAACACCAAGTCACCTCTGCCGAGCGGGCCCAGTTGGAGGAACGCATTGCCTCTGATCCGGCCTTCGCGAAGCGGGTGCAGGATTTTAAACTATTGACGGCCTCGTTGCAGTCACATGGCAAGCAGCGGGTGCTGCGCCAGCGCTTAAACGGGCTGCACCAGGAGTGGAAGGCAGAAAATCCTGGCCAAACCAAGCCAGCGGCTGCCACTACGGCCCCTGTTCGCAAAACCCCAGCCATCCGTCTTTTCTTAAAACAATATTCGGCCACCATGATGGTGGCGGCCACGGTGGCCATCGTCACGGTATTTAGTAGCCTGATGGGCATGGAGCTGTGGCGCTCTGCCAACCAACAGCAAACCGCGCGCTACGTAGAGTTACGCCGTGAGGTAGACGCTCTTAAACGCAAGCAGAACGCCTTGTTGCAGGATGCCACCACCACGCCAAGAGCCTCTGTCAACCCGGGCCAGTTCACTGGTTCAGGTTTCGCCTTGACGGCAGACGGGTATTTTGTCACCAGCTACCATGTCATAGAAGGCGCAGACTCGCTCATGATTGAAAACAAAGCCGGCGACCGTTATAAAGTAGCAGAAGTGTATTCAGACCAGGTGCGCGACCTGGCCCTGTTGCAGGTTACAGACACGGCATTCCATGGCTTCGGGAAGTTGCCTTATTCGTTTAAGTCTAAAGAAAGCGACTTAGGCGAGCGCGTGTTTACCTTAGGTTATCCAAGAGAAGACCTGGTGTTTGGGGACGGTACGCTTAGCTCTAAATCTGGCGTATACGGTGATACTTCTTCTTATCAGATTTCCATTCCTTTAAACCCTGGCAACAGCGGCGGCCCATTGTTGGATGACAAAGGAAACATGATTGGCGTGATTTCTGGCAAAATGCTGGGCGTAGACGGGGCGGCCTTCGCCGTGAAGTCTGCCTACTTGTTAACCTTGCTGGACCAGTTGCCGGCCAGCAGATTGCCACAGCCCGTGAACCTGCCTAAGACCAATAGCCTTTCCGGCACCTCCAGACCTCAGCAGTTGAAAAAATTGCAGGACTTTGTGTACATGGTCAAAGTTTACAATTAAACCCTTTGTTCTATCCGTTTTTCGGGAGTTTTCCCGGAAACTCTGTTAAAACGCCTGCGGCCCTCCCGCAGGCGTTTTTTCATTTTAGCCAGAATTGTTGCTCCCCGTTAGTGTAACTTATACTGATAGCCTGCGTTTATCAACTCACTAGAAACAATTGGCCGGTCAACGGCCGGCTAATTTTAATTACCATGTTACACTTACTAAATATAAAACAACGAGCTATGGAAAATCACACTGGAAACACCAGCAGCAACCGTATGATGACGGGTATGTTCAGAGACAGAGAGAGTGCAGAGCGTGCGTACAATGCCTTACACAGCCGCGGTTACTCTAAAGACGATGTAAACGTAATTATGAGCGATGACGCCCGCAAGCGTCACTTCTCAGATAGCCATAACAATGACACAGACCTAGGCGACAAAGCGCTTGAAGGCGCTGGCGCTGGTTCTGCCATTGGTGGTACTTTAGGAGCCATTGTGGGCGCTATTGCCGCCATTGGTACTTCTGTAGCCCTGCCAGGTTTAGGTCTGGTAATTGCTGGTCCGTTGGCCGCTGGTTTAGCGGGTGCTGGTGCCGGTGGGTTGACAGGTGGTTTGCTGGGAGCCTTAGTGGGTTCTGGTATTCCTGAAGACCGCGCCAAAGTATATGAGTCTGGCGTAAAAGAAGGCAACATTGTGATGGGGGTAACTCCACGCTCTGCCGAAGACGCTGACTACTTTGAGAACGAGTGGCGCACCAACCGTGGTGAGCACATCTACAGATAGTAGACGTCCTCCCTTCTATTAAAAAGAAATCCCCGGCACCTCTTTTGGTGCCGGGGATTTCTTTTTAAAGATGATTTACTAAGTCCTATTGGACTTCAAGCCTAATGGGCATGGTAAACCGCACCGGCACGGCGTTCCCGTTTTGGTAGCCAGGTTTCCAGCGAGGCATTTTCTTCACCACTCGCATCACTTCTTCCTCAGTGCCGTAGCCAAGGCCTTTGAGGATGGCAAGATCGGTGATGTCGCCGGTAGGGCTTACCACAAAGCTAATCACCACAGTGCCTTCTATGCCACTTCTTTGGGCAGCTGGTGGGTAACGCAGGTTTTTACTCACAAACTTCATTAGGGCCGGCATGCCGCCTTCAAACTCAGGCATTTTCTCTACAGACAGAAAGATTTCTGGCTTCTCTGCGGCAGGGACGTCTGGTGTGGTTCCCAATCCTCCTTCTACCCCACCTTCCACGGGCAGTTCATTTGCAACAGCCTCCCCGTTTCCTTCACTGGTGGCCAGGGAAGCAGTGGCCTGTTTCAAATCTTCCTGGGTAGGAATGTCTTCCTGGGATTGATTGGTTTGTTCCACTACTTTATAGGTGGTGTGTTGGACAGTGGGCCCGGCGGGCGGCGGCGGCGCTACGGCTGGCTCTTGGGGCAACTTCAGCTCAGCAAGCTTTACATCTGTGATTTTTATTGTCCCTAGGTTTGGTTTTACAATAGGAATAGGCAATTCTGCTTTGCCGGTTACTTTACTCACCAAGGCCGGAAAGGTGAATAGAAACACAAACAAGCCAACGGCATAAAAACTGGCCAGGGTTAAATGCTTGGGATACATTTTGCGCAGCGCGTACGCACCATAGGCTTTGTTTCTTCCTTCAAAGACCATGTCGTTTAAGGTTTCTGGGGTGTTGTGGTTGGTTTCCATGGCAGTTTGTGTGTTTGGTATATCCCTTAGATGCAGCAAACCCTATATTTCCATACGCGGCTGTAATAAATTTTCCAAAGAACCTACTTATCAGACAAAGGGTCAGGGATTTGACGAGCGTGGCAGATTTTAGAACAATCTTGAGCGAACCGTTGTTAAAATAGAGAAACCGGCAAAAGCGTTGAACCAGGCGGCCCTGAGGGTGGGCAAATAAGCCCTTACGCACACACCTTTTCCTGGTGAGTATCCGTTAAAGAGAAATATGGCCGCCCCTAGAAACAGGCACTACTTTTGCATATATTTACTGACTTTATCACTGTAATATGCTTTCATTGAAAACAAAACTGGTTGCTTACGGTACCGCTGCCTCAGTGGTATTCGGGATTGCCTCCTATAAACTTCTGGAGAAGGAAGGCCCTACCGCCAGTCAGAAGAACGAGGTGCTGGCCAAGGTACTGATGCAGGGGCTTTCTTCTGCCCACTACTCGCCGGAGCGCCTGGACGACGACCTTTCCAAAAAAGCCTTCGCGCTCTACCTGGAGCGACTGGACTATAATAAAAAGTTCTTGCTTAAATCTGACGTGGACCAACTGGCCAAGTACCAGACCCAGCTGGATGATGAGATCAAGAACGGCTCCTTCAAATTCTTTGACCTTTCCATGGCACTCCTGAACAAGCGCCTGAAAGAAGCCGAGGGCTATTATAAAGAGATCTTGGACAAGCCCTTTGACTTTACCAAGGACGAGTCTATTGAAGTGAAGCCAGACAAGATCAAGTTTGCCACCTCACAGGCGGCTCTCAAGGAAGAATGGCGCAAGTACCTCAAGTACCAGGCCCTCATTAGAGTAGCCGATGCCATAGACAGCCAGCAGAAGGCAGACACGGTAGGAAACCAGGAAGCGAAGAAAACTCCGGCCGAGATGGAAGCCGAAGCCCGCAAGAAGATCAAGGAAAGCTATGATGACCTCTTCAAGCGCATGAGCCAGCTGGAGAACGAAGACTGGCGTTCTACTTACTTCAATGCGTTCGCCAACGTTTTTGACCCACACACAGAATACTTCGCTCCTAAGGAGAAAGAAGACTTTGACATTGAGTTTTCTGGCACCCTGGAAGGCATTGGCGCCGTGTTAACCGAAAAAGACGGCTACATACGCGTCTCTGAAATAACTCCTGGCAGCCCGTCTTACATGCAAGGTGAGCTGAAAGCCGGTGACATGATTTTGAAGGTAGCCCAAGGCAGCAAAGAGCCAGTAGACGTGCAGGGCATGCGCCTGGACAAAGCCGTGACCTTGATACGGGGTAAGAAAGGCACTGAGGTGCGGCTTACCGTTAAAAAAGTAGACGGCACCTTGAAAAACATTTCTATCATTAGAGACGTGGTGGTGCGCGAAGAAGGCTTTGCCAAGTCATTGCTCATCAACGGCCCTAAGCCCATCGGGTATATTCAACTGCCTGCCTTCTACGCTGACTTTAACGGCACAGGTGGCCGCAACAGCGGTGACGACGTAGCCACAGAGATTGAGAAACTGAAGGAAGAAAACGCCCAGGGAATCATTCTTGATTTGCGCAACAACGGCGGTGGTTCACTGCAAGACGTAGTAGACATGGTAGGCTTGTTCATCAAGTCGGGGCCGGTGGTGCAGGTGAAATCTGCCACGGGAGCGCCCGCCGTACTGGAAGACCGTGACCCGCAGCTTCAGTTCACCGGACCTCTGGTGGTATTGGTAAATGAGAACAGTGCCTCTGCCTCTGAGATCATGGCTGCGGCCATTCAGGATTACAAGCGCGGAGTGATTGTGGGGAGTTCTACCTATGGCAAAGGAACCGTTCAGCAGTTCTTCAACCTGGACCAGGTGCTACCTGCCACTTTTAACGCCGTAAAACCGTTGGGCCACGTGAAACTCACTACCCAGAAATATTACCGGGTTAGCGGAGGCACCACCCAAATGCGCGGGGTCACGCCAGACATCATCTTACCAGATACCTACACGTACTTGAAATACGGTGAGAAAGAGCAAGAGCACGCGTTGCCGTTTGATGAGATTCCGGCAGCCAAATTCTCTGCCTGGCAGAGTCCTTCCCTGCCCATGGACAAGCTGAAAAACGCGTCCAAGGCCAGAGTTTCCAACAGTGCCACGTTCTCTTTGATCAATCAAAGCGCCCTGCGCCTGAAAGAAAGATCTGAGTCTACCCTGCGTTCGCTTAAATTGACCACCTACATGGCAGAAGAAAAGAAAAACCAGGCCGAGGCCAAGAAACTGGAAGAAGCCCGCAAGAGCATTCCTCAGCTGGACGTAGCCACCTTGAAAGCCGATGTGAAGAAACTGGCCGCTGACACTTCTGCCTCTGCCCGTTTCAGTGCGTTCACGCGCAACGCCAAGAAAGACCTGTACATTCAGGAAGCAGTAGCCATCTTAAAAGATGAGTTATAAGCAGTAGAACCTGAGTCAGCCTCTCACCAAAACGCCACCTCTGCCAGACAGAGGTGGCGTTTTTTGCTTATTTCCGGCAAAACAAGCTAAAAACGGCTAGGCTTTCATTTTGTCAAACGCCTGCGCCAGGTCCTTGATCAGGTAGTCTGCCTCTTCCAGACCAATGTAGAACCTGATGAGGTTGTGCGGCAGGTTAGACCGATAATTGCCTTCTCTATAAGAGGCCACCGTAGGATAAATAAGGGATTCATGCCCACCCCAGGACGCCGCCATCAAAAAGTGCTGCAAGCTGTCACAGAAGCGTTCAATCTCCGGCACATCCTCTGAGGTTAGTTGAATGGTGAACTGCCCGGTATTGTTGCGCATTTGTTTTTTAGCCAGTTCATACTGCGGATGGCTGGGCAGGAACGGCCAGTAGATTTTGGCAACCTCGGGGCGCTGCTCCAGAAAGGCTATCACCTGCCGCGTGGTTTGGGCAATGCGCTCCATGCGCACCGGTAAGGTTCTGAGGCCCCTAATCAGCAACCAGGCATCATGTGGCGAAAGTACAGCACCCAAGGTCATGTATTCGCGCTCAAAGATGTGGTTGATTTTCTCACTAGACCCGCAGATGACACCGCCCATGGTATCACTGTGACCGCTTATGTATTTGGTAGCCGCATGTACTACCAGGTCCACGCCCAAGGTAGCCGGGTTCTGGTAAAGCGGACTAGAGAAGCTATTGTCAATGATGGTACAAATGTTCTTTTCTTTGGCAATGGCGGTGATGGCGGCTATGTCCTGTAGCTCAAAAGTGAAGGAATTGGGACTCTCCAGGTAGTACAGAACGGTGTTCTCTTTGGTGGCTAGCCGGTAATTCTCCGCCACCGTTCCATCTATCATAGTCACCTCCACCCCAAACCGAGGCAGAAACTTATTCATGAGTGCATTGGCCCAGGTGTATGGCTTGTTCACGCACACGATATGGTCACCGGCCTTCACTTGGGACAGCACGGCGGCAGACACCGCTGCAATGCCGCTGCCAAGCGCAATGGCGTGCTCCGTGCCCTCCAGGGCGGCCATCTTCTTTTCCAGAATGTCTACGGTGGGGTTGTTGCCTCTGGAGTAAAAGTCTACCTCTGCTTCATGCTGCAAGGCATACCTGAAATCTTCTACCGTGGGGCAGGCAAAATTACTGGACTGAATGATGGGAGGTGCCACCGCGTTAAAGTACGCCGCGCGGTCTTCGCCCAGCTCATTCAATATATAAGAGAGGTCCATGGCCAAAGAATTTGGTTCTGCTCTTTTTACTCAAGCGCCTCCTGTAAGGTTCATAAAACACAAAAGGCCTGCCGAATAGGCAAGCCTTTTGTGTTTACTCAAAGAGGTATGACTAGAATTTCATTCTCAGGCTGGCTTCTACCTGCGGGTCTGGCTCATAGCCGTTTTTCTCCTGGGTCAGGTCATAGGAAGTTAACAGGGAGAACCGGTCTGCTAGTTTTACCCCTGCATTCAAGCTCCAGGGCGCCTGCTCAAATTCATATCTGCTTCCGTTGCGGTAGGTGGCGCCTACAGAAATCATCTTCACGTTGGCCAGTACATTGTATTGCTGGGCCAGCTTTCCGCCGTTCAAGGGCTTGTCCAGAAAAAGCGAGGGAGTGATGTTTACGTCCTGGGTTAAGGTGAATTTATAACCCGCCGTCAGGTACAGTTCGCGTTCATCATGCACCTCAGAGGCACCGGTCAGGTTGAAGGTGGGTTCCAGCAGATTGGCAAAGGTGGCCCCGGCGAAGAAATCCTGCACGTTCAGCCAAAGGCCCATGTTTACGTCTGGCCTTAAGTCATTGTCATGGCCCACCATGGGTTTAACGGCGTAGATTCTGGAGAATTCAGCCAAGTCTACATTCAGGTACTTGCCAGACAGCTCTGCGCCAATGCCCAGTCCGCTCTCTGGTCCTAGTTTAAATCGTTTGGTATAGCTTAATCCCAATTTGCCCAGCCAGTAGGGACCAAACTGATCATACAAGGCTACCACGCCTACTCCGTTGCGGGTGGTGTCTCCTACGGCACCATGATAATAGGCCAAAACAGACAAGGGTGCCGTGGACGATTCGCCGCCCAGGGAGTTCAGGTGCGTGGTGATGCCCACTTCTTTTTTGCCCTCAGCCCCCGCGAAGGCAGGGTTCAGGAAAAAATAGTTTTGATGGTACAACCTGGGAATGAAGCTCTGGTGTCTTTGCGAGGAACTTTGCCCGTAAGCGGCTCCGGTCAATAGCAATAGGGAGAAGGCCAGTAATTGTTTCAGTTTCATGGATAGGGGAAGAGAGTTACGTTCTTAAAATTTGATATAAGATTAATTTACCCTCCAACCATATTAAAAGTTTTAAAGTTCAGACATGCTTCCTATTGCGTGAGTGCCGCTTTAACTATCAATATCCCAAGGCGGTGTCATCTCCCCTGGGGTCGGCGCCTCCTTGCAGTTTACCGTTGGGCAGACGCAGAATGGCTTCCACAGCGCCATATGCTCCTCTTTCCTGTAGTTGGTGCCCACGAGCTTTCAGGTTTTCTCTGACCTCTTGTGACAATGCCTTTGGCTCATGCTCAATTTTATCAGGGAGCCATTGATGGTGGAACCTGGGCGCGGCTACCGCTTCCTGCATGCTCATGCCGTGTTCTATTACATTGAGTACCGCCTGAAAAACCGAAGTGATGATGGTGGAACCGCCGGGCGTGCCCACTACCATGAACAACTGGCCGTTCTTCTCCAGAATGGTGGGCGTCATGGAGCTGAGCATGCGCTTGCCAGGTGCAATGGCGTTGGCCTCGCCGCCCACTAAGCCAAACATGTTGGGCACACCGGGCTTGGCACTGAAATCATCCATCTCATTGTTGAGCAAGAAGCCCGCGCCCTGCACTACTACTTTGGAACCGTAATTGCCGTTGAGCGTGGTAGTCACCGAAGCCGCGTTGCCCCACTGGTCTACAATAGAATAGTGCGTGGTCTGGTCGCTCTCCTTTGCCGGGGCACCTGCTTGAATCTGCGCCGAGGGGGTGGCTCTCTCTAAGGAAAAGGAAGCCATGCGCTGTCGCAGATAATCCTTATCCAGGAGACCTTTTACCGGCACTTTGTAGAAATCTGGATCACCCAAGTGGGTGGCGCGGTCTGCGTACACCCGGCGCTCTGCCTCAGCCATTACGTGCACCGTATTAGGTGCCTGCCAGCCCCACCCATTCAAATCATAAGGTTCTACCAGTTGCAGCAGCTGTACCAAGGCAATACCTCCGCTGGACGGGGGTGGCATGGAGAGAATGGTGTAGTCTTTGTACTTACCTTTTACCGGCGTGCGCCAGACAGAATGGTAGTCTTGCAAGTCTTGCTTAGAGATAAGCCCCTTCCCTTTTTGCATTTCCTGCACAATGAGCTCAGCCGTTTCGCCTTCGTAAAACCCGGCGCGCCCTCTGTCTCTGATGCGGGTTAGCGTACTGGCCAATTCTTTCAACGGCAGGGTGTCTCCTTTCTGCCATACGGTACTTTTTATCAGATGCGGCCGATAGTGATTGGATTTCTCCAGCAAAGACTTCGCGGAATTGAGGCCGTCGGCTTCCCGCTGTGACAATACCACGCCGCGGGTGGCCAGGTCAATGGCGGGTTGCACCACTTCGGCCCAGGATAGCTTGCCCAGTTTCTGATGCAGCGTAACCATGCCGTCTACCGTGCCCGGAACGCCCACAGCCAAGTGCCCCAACGTGCTGAGGTCTGATTGCATGTTGCCGGCGGCATCTAAGTACATGTCTCGTGAGGCGGCTTTGGGCGCTTTTTCCCTGTAGTCGAGAGCGCCTGCTTCGCCGTCGCTTTTGCGGTAAACCAGAAATCCGCCGCCGCCAATATTACCAGCCCTAGGGTAGGCCACGGCCAGCGCGAACTCCGTGGCGACGGCCGCGTCATAAGCGTTTCCGCCTTTCTGCAGAATGGACAAGCCTATTTTGGAGGCTTCGGGGTGGGCGCTTACCACCATTCCCCGGCTGGCTATAACTCCTGTAGAAGTCTGCGTACCTGTTTCCTGTTCTGCAGATCTACATCCCGTCCAGAGGCAAGTAGTGAACAAAAGAACAAATGCGGTTGTATATTTTTTCATAGATCCGTTTTTAGGCTATTTCCTTGAAAACAGGCTAAAAACGCCTGCTCCTTTGCTCTACACTTGAGGTACGTAAATAACAGAATATACCTGCATAAAAAAAGCCTGCCAGAAAGGTCTGGCAGGCTTTTGCTTTACTGTGTGTAAGAATTAGTTCTTGATCACGCGGGCCTGATACGTCTCAGAACCAGCTTGGATCTTGATCAGGTACAGACCGGCGGCAGATTTTTGCAACACGCGGCTCAACTCCTGGTTCAAGGCCTGCTCAGTGCCTGCCGTCTGCAATAATACCTCCCCGCGGGTGGTGTACAGAGTCAGGTTAACTTTAGACTGCTTGCTTACTTTAGCTGGCAACTGCAACGTGATCTTACCTACCGTTGGGTTAGGATAGACGCCAAACGTACCAGCAATGGCATCTCTGATACCCAGGGCACCGCTCAAAGCGAAACGGGCAGTAACCGGAAGGTGGTCAGAAGTTGTGGTGAGGTATCCAGAGATATAGTTTCTAGGATCTTCAATCACGATGGAGCTCTCAATGTATTCGTCTACCAACTCGTTAGAGATTACAATATGGTCTAAGAAGTTACCTCCAGAGACCGTTGGGTGAGAAGTGGCTCCTGCCTGGCTCAACTCATAGGTAAGAGTCTTGTAGTTGGCTACGTCGGTCACAATCGGGTTGAAGGTGCTTACGTAGTTGGCGCCTCTGGTTGACTTGGAAACGTCATCGTTGAAGTCACCTAGCAAAATCAGGTTCACGTTGCCGTAGTGGGCTTTCAAGGAATCTGACAATACCTGTACGTCTTTCAGTCTGTCTGTGTAGTCCCCAGACTCAGAACCTGCCTTAGTATGGACGTTCACAACGTATACGCGCTGGGTTTTACCATCTACGGTTACGTTGAAGATGCCCATGTACGGCAGACGACCCGAAGACCAGAAACCAGCGTCAATGCCTGTGTTGGTGGCACCGTCTACTGTTCTCTTGTACAGGTCTTCAAACATTACTCTAAAGCCAACTGGCGTCACAGTGGCGGTGTTGTACACAAAACCTACTTTCTGGGCCGGGAATGGCGTGGTGTTGTTGGATTGTCTTACAGAGAAGGAATACGCAGGAGAAATTCTCTTGGCATAGCCTGGCATGGCGGCCACTACTTTGTCCAACTCTGGCTCATCTACTACTTCCTGTACCGCAAAAATATCTGACTTAATAGTCTGCATTACTTTGGTAGCGTTCTCTACCTGTAAAGCGTCATTGGTTGGGCCGTACTCAAAGTTTGTGTCGCTCTTCATGTCTGTTGCGAAGAACTCCATGTTGAAGGTGGTCACCTCAAAAGTCTCAGACTTAAAGTAAGAACTACCTTCTACCATGATGGTTTTCACATCTAAGCCAGTGCCTGTGATGGCAATTGCGCCTTTCTGCAATACAACTTTGGTGGTGGGTGCATACACTATTGAGATTATCTGACCAGCGGCAGCGGCGGTTTCAGTAACTACTACGCTTTGCTCATACGTAGAACCAGAAGCTTTCACTTTGAAGCCAGCAGGAGCAGTCACGGTCACGTTTCCAGAACCAGCTGCTTTTAAGGTGAAGGTCTGTGGATCTGACATGGCACCTGGAGCAACCTCACCAAAGGACAGAAGCGAAGTAGGGATTTGGTAGAAAGAAGCTTTGTCTTCTACTTTAAAGTTGTCTACCGTCCATCTAGACGCAGCTTCAGCGGTAGAGGTGTACACAAACGCAACATATACGTTGGCATTCTTAGGCAGTTCAATTCCTTCGGCCACGGTCCAAACGCTGCTGTTAGAGGCCGGGAATACGTTAGGGATCTCGGTCCAGGTGGCGGCAGTTGGGTTGCCAGTGCCTGTATAATCCGTAGAGTACATCAGTTTCAGCTGGTTGCCGGCAAAGGCAGAGATAGAGGCAAACTGCAGCACTGGGTAGTTGGTGAAGCTGGCCAAGTCCATGGACGGCGAAATCAACCAGTCTTCGTTTACATTGTTACCGTTGGAATAACCGTTGATTTGAGCGGCTTTGTCCGGGGTTTCGTTGGTGCAACCAGACAAACAAGTCTGACCGAAGTTAGTGCTGGCCCAAACCTGAGCACCGCTAACGCTAAACTGGCTCCAGCCGCTGTTGGTCAGGAACGCAGCATCATTGAAGTTCTGTACATATGGATTAAAAGCCGAACCAGTCAAGGCTACGGTTACTTCCTGGCCACCGGTTGTATTGTGAGTGATGGACCCAGTGGCGGCACCAGCAGCAGAAGGTGCAAAACGCACATATACTTTTTCACCGGCCGTAATCTCTGCCTGGGTGAAGGTTAACGCGGTAGTGCCAAAGTTTCCTAGTTCAGCCGCCGCTCTCTTGGCAATCTGGAAAGGACCTGTTACGGCCACGGTCACATCACCTGTCAAGTTAGATGCAGAGAACTCATACGACTGCACGGCAGAAGTCTTGCCCTGAGACGTAGTGCCAAACGTAAGGCTAGAAACAGCCGTGGTAATCACCGGCGAAGCAGTAGAAGCCGTAGTGAAATTCCAGGTGGTGTTGTCTGTGATACCGGCAAATGCATTGCCTGCTATATCAGTAACAGCGTTGGCCGCAACCTGAATGGCGTAGTTCTTACCTGGCTGCAAAGCGGTAGCGCTGGTCAAGGTTACCGTAGAACCTTCTACGGCTGCCGTCAACGCTGAATTAGTGTTGTCTGAAAGATTGTACAAGGTAAAGGCACCCGCACCCAGTTTCACCGCTTCATTAAAAGTAATGGTCAAGTTGGTGGTGGTAGCAATTCCTGTAGCGTTGTCTGCCGGCATAAACGGCGTAGCGCCTAAAGAAGGGGCGGTTACGTCTGTGGCACCAGCTATAAAACTTACAGAAAAGTCATCAATGGCGTAGATACCATCATTTCCACCATCATTTGTATCTTTCCATCTTAGGTAAATAATCGCATCTGGAGCTAAAGTCTCTGTGATGGTTCCTGTAATGGCCGTTCTGTTAGCAGCCAAATTACCATTCACCGCGGCATTATCAACAGCGTCCGTTAGCTTTTCAACTAAATTAAGGCTTGCTAAAGTTTTCCAGATCCCGGTGGACAAGCTTGTTGCGTCCAGGCTGTATTCAAAAATTACCTCCTCATTTACAGTTGCAAGAGAGCCTGTTTTCCATTGCTCCATCATAGCCTCAATGGTAAGCCCAGATTTAGTGGCACCCGAAGTATTTTTAAAAGCAATTCCAAAAGCTGGCACAGTGGAACCAGAAGCTAGAACGCCTAAGGCTCTGTCTGCGGCACTAGCAGCCCCAACACTATAGATTGCCCCTGAATTACCACTGCCATCATTCACTACTGGAGAAAGCGATTGGTTGATAGTTCCAGAACCAGCAAGACGTAATGCCTCCCACCCCGCAGGAAGCGTAGTACCCATTCCTTCAAAGTTCTGGGTATAGCTCGCAGAAGATAAGTTTACTTGCGCCTGTGCATCATTACCGCTCCCGAGCCAAAGGCCAGCCACTAGAAGCAGACTAAGTTTGTGTAAAGGTTTCACCATAGAAATTAAGTTTTGAAAAGGAGTTTAGTTAGTAGGAAGTAAGGCCCTCAATCGCCTTATATACAGCAGAATGAGGATTTGCTCATGTTAAACAAAAGTAGCCATTTGGATTGGACTGCATGTTATGATTGAGTTATTTTTTTCTTCTGTACCAAGGGCTCATCAATTCCTTTCTTCTCCTTCCATTTCTCGCCACCAAACGCAAAAAATGGACCTCCTACCTAAGACGCTTTCATGCATATTCTACCGCCTGAAATAAATTCTAAATTATTTTGTAAAACATTGTAATTCAACAACTTAAACACGCCACATAAGCTACTTAAATGCAACTCACGCAAGGTGTTTTTTGTTGATAAAACATGAAGAAGGTAGTAGACGAGAACGTGATTCCGCTCTTCCAGGAAGAGCAAAAGCAAGACGAGGGAGCCTGGCGGAAATCCATTCCGGCGCAGGTCTTTCTCAACTATTTTTTTGCCATTAATTACCATATCCACCATAGTTCAGAAGAGGCAGGCGTCAAGCACCTGGCGTTTTTCAGGGCCCATACCGCAGACTTGACAGAAACCGACCAGCAGGCGCTTACCAAGATTCTGCACAACTGCTGGAGCACGGAGTATGCCTTGCGCGCCACCGCCGAATTAGGCGATGAGACCTATTTGCGCAATGCCCTGCACTGGACGTTTCCGCAGGCGTATTATTCTGTCTTTGCCGGGCTGCAGGCGTTTCTGTACACGCTGGGTGTTAAGACCAACCATGACGCGGTTTTGAGAAGGGAAGCAGGCCGGCTGGTGGTGAAGAATGCCTATCCCAGGGCTGTCGGGTTTTATGCCGCGGGGGCGTACAATGACTTTAGCGTGCATAGGCTTCCGCTGGCGGGCTATAAACCAGGTCTGCAGATTGCGGGCAAGGAGATTGAGGCCCAGGCCCAGATTGGTCAGTTCCTGCGCACTACGCGCAAGTTGGTGGCCACGGGCATCCGGTCGCAGATTCAAGGCAATCCTGCTACGGCCATTAGAAGTGCCAAGACCGGCTTGGTCTTAGACAAGTGGAGTGCCCAACACTGGCAGCAGATTACCTGGCGCATGGGCTACACCACGTTGTTTGATTTGTTGAGCCGCCTGCGCATTTCTTCCAGCCAGAAGGAGATTGATCGCTTTGTGGAAGCCGCCATTGACTTTAAGCTCTTCCATGAGTCTCTGCTGTCTATTGTGAGCTACCTCAACGGCGTACATGAAAGCTACGTGGCCAAGGCATTGGGTTTGGAGGCGTACCAGAAACTGGTGGCTGATCTGCCGGAGCATTTGCGCAACAGCTTTGTAGAAAACCGGTTCAAAACGCAAGTACAACCGCTGTTTACAGAAGATACGTCTACCCCTATGGCGGTTGCGGCGTAAGCTTCTTTCTTTTAAAGGTTGAGATAATATTCTGTTCATATGCCGTTTTTGGGCTGTTTTCTAGAAAACAGCCCAAAAACGGCATATGTCTTTTACTAGCGTCTTTACTGAGAAGCTAGGCTGCCTATTTGTATCTGACTGGCGCCAGCTTCCTCCAGGGCTTTGATCATGCAGTCTTTTATTTGGCTCAAGCGTTCTTCATGGCCTTCAAACAGGGTGAGCACTTCTTGAGACACCGAGTTGGGATCTGCCTCTCGCTGCATGTTTCCTGCCTGCTCAATGGTGAAGCACATGGCCTTGATTTTTTCGCCCTTCATTTTCACCTGGTCGGTCTTGAACTTGATTAGGTCCTGAAGCAGGTAATCTTTCACAAATGCCTGTTCCTCCATGTCGGTGTCTGCCAGTCTAAGCACTTCTTTGTAACTCCGCTCGTGCAGAAATTCCTGAAGCGTGGGCTGTAGGGCTGCGCGTACTTCGGGGTCGCTTATCTGGTGCGCATAGATTAAAATATTGAAAAGCCACCGTAGGGTGCCGTCGTTTTCCTCAAAGATCAAGGTCAGTTCGCATTTCATAGGTTGGGTAGGAATGTGTACAGGCTATAACGTGATTTGGCTTTGAAGGATTGGTTTATGCTGGAAAGTAAGGGTTTCGTTTCAAGGTTCATGGTTGTTATTGGTGTTCTCTTTTCTATAGCCAGGATATTACTTCCGTGACTTGCAGTTACACCTTAGTGCACTTCCGTTGGCTATTCCCTTGGTAATGCCTTCTGATGTGGTGCGAATGACCAACCTTGTTTCATCTTCTCTGGTAAGCGGTCACGGCCGCGGGGCCCCGTCCTTTCCCTTCGCGCTGCTGTTGTTTGTGGGACTTTGTCCCTGCCGCCGCTGGCCGCGGCGCACAAACACCAGAGGCGCTCAGGACCAGGACTGGCTTGGGTTCCAGTCCTGCTTTCGTTGGATGGTTGGTTGGCTTGTTGCTGGTAATTGCGGTTCCTGTCGATGCAGAGTCATGCGTGCTGCGCACGGTTACCTTATCTGTTATCTTTTGCTTGGATTGATTGGTCCAGCATCCGATGATTTGATACAGGGCTAGATATTACTCCGCATGCCTTAATTAATTGCAGATCCCCCTTGAGGGGGGCGAAGGGGGGTGTTTACGTCTGTAGACGATAAGGATCCCTCCTGATTTGAGTGGGTCTGGGGGTTGGAAAATAATGCGTTCTAGAGCTAATCAAGGTCTGATCCTATCTCACCAGCCGAATCCATCCCTTCGACTTGAACTCTCGTTTTTGACCAATTTTCTGGAAAACAGGCCAAAAACGAGCATGCCTTTAGGATGCCATGCTACAGATTGTCTTCTCCTAGCTGGGGTATTTCTGATGGGATTCTGCCCGGGTCTGCAAATAATTTCCGAAATTCGCGGGTTGAATTATAGAATCCACTGAATTAGACGTTTCCATGCAATTAAGCGAACAGGAACTACGCCGGCGCCATGAGCGCGAAGAGCTCCAGAAGATGGGCATAAACCCCTACCCTTCCGAACTTTTTGAAGTAAATGCCACGGCCAAGGATATAAAAGAGAAGTACAATCCAGAAGAAAACAACTTCCAGGAAGTAACGCTGGCCGGTCGCCTCATGAGCCGCCGCGTGATGGGCAAGGCGTCTTTCGCCGAACTCATGGACAGCTCGGGCCGCATCCAGATCTATGTATCCAGAGATGACATCGCGCCCGGCGAGAACAAGGACCTGTACAACACGGTGTTCAAGAAGATGCTGGACATTGGCGACTTCATTGGCATCAAAGGCTATGTATTCAAGACCCAAGTTGGTGAAACGTCTGTGCACGTAACTGAACTGACTTTACTTGCCAAGTCCTTGAAACCACTTCCTATTGTGAAGCGTGAGGTAGACGAAAACGGCGTAGAGCATGTATACGATGCCTTCTCTGATCCAGAATTACGCTACCGTCAGCGCTACGTGGACTTGGTAGTAAACCCGCACGTGAAAGAGGCCTTCATCAAGCGCACCAAGCTGGTGAACACCATGCGCGAGTATTTGAACGAGCGTGGGTATCTGGAAGTGGAAACCCCTATCCTGCAGCCTTTGTACGGTGGTGCCGCGGCCCGTCCGTTCAAGACGCACCACAACACCTTGGACATGACCTTGTATCTGCGTATTGCCAATGAGCTGTACCTGAAGCGTCTGATTGTGGGTGGCTTTGACGGCGTGTATGAGTTCTCTAAGGACTTCAGAAACGAAGGCATGTCCCGTTTCCATAATCCCGAGTTCACGCAGGTGGAGTTGTACGTAGCCTACAAAGACTACTACTGGATGATGGACCTGGTAGAAGAGATGGTAGAGAAAGTAGCCTTGGCGCTGCACGGCACCACTGAGGTGCAGGTAGGTGAGAACATCATCAACTTCGCGCGTCCTTGGAAACGCTTCACCATGTTTGAAGCCATTGAGCACTTCACCAAGATTGACATTTCTGAAATGGATGAGCCGCAATTACGTGAGACTGCAGCCAGCCTAGGCATCAAACTAGACCCGAACATCGGGAAAGGAAAGATCATTGACGAGATCTTCGGGGAGAAATGTGAGGCGCAGCTGATTCAGCCAACCTTCATCACCGACTACCCTGTAGAGATGAGCCCATTGGCCAAGAAGCACCGCAGCAAAGAAGGTTTGGTAGAACGTTTTGAAGCCATTTGCAACGGCAAAGAAATCTGCAACGCCTTCTCTGAGCTCAACGACCCGATTGACCAGCGCGCCCGCTTTGAGGAGCAGCTGGAACTAGGCAAGCGTGGTGACACAGAGGCCATGGTCTTGGACGAAGACTTCTTGCGTGCCCTGGAGTACGGCATGCCGCCAACCGCCGGTTTGGGTATTGGCATTGACCGCCTGAGCATGATCATGACCAACTCGCATTCTATCCAGGACGTGTTGTTCTTCCCGCAAATGAAGCCAGAGAACAATTCTTAATGTGCTAATTTTTTAATGTGCTGATGTGCTAATGTTTATCAGTTTATATAAAACAGAAAGGCCGCTCTTCAACAAGAGCGGCCTTTCTGTTTTTGGCGTATTTCTCAGGAAACAGCCCAAAAACGGAAAGTCTATAAAAGCGAAAAGCCTTCCCCGTTTGGGAAGGCTTTTCATATTGGTTAAATATCGTAAGGTTACTTTTGGATGTGACTTTCGTCTTGTTCCCTAAGCGCTTCTTGTATCCCTTAAAAACAATTCCTAAATCGGACTCTACTTCTAAGTTTCAACAAAAAGTGACTTGCTCAGTTCTACTTCATCGCTTTCACTTTATCTATTTAACCAATCATATCTACCTTCTTTAACGGCCTTAGCACCCCTTAGGTTACAGAACCGCCAAAGAATTTGAGATTAGGAAGCGGTATTGGCTCCTCCACCGGTGGTTTTGGCTCCTTTAGAAGGGGCTTTGGCACCAGAAGGGGTAGCTTCGCCGGCTGCCTCAATGTTGCCGCCGGTTGGGTTGTTGGCCAAATGCGACGTAGCATTGGTGTTGGAACCAGTGTTGGTCACGTCTGCATCGCCAGAGCCGCCTTTCACTTTGTTCAACAAAGAACCAGCGCCAGCGCTCATAGACTGCAGTTGTTCCATACCCGCCTGTAGCTTAGACTCCAGGTCTTTGCCCAACTTAGAGGCTGATTTTTTCAGGTTACCGCGAGTGGCTTCACCTGTTTCAGGGGCCATTAAGATACCAGCAATGACACCGGCACTAGCGCCTGCCAACATAGCCAGAAGGATTTTTCCGTTATTGTCTTTTTTCATGGTTTTACGTTTAAGTACTTGTTATTCTGATAAAAGGCCCTGCCCTTAGACACTGCCTTTCAGACTTAACGGGAATACGCGCTTTTGGTTATATAGGCTATTCCCATTGTTTGTGGCTTAGGCTTGGTCAGAGGTTCTTCCGGTGTTGGCGTCTGCTCCCACAGACATGGCATTGTCTTGGTTGGCGTTGTTAAGCATGCTGGCCAGGCCAGAGAATTTCTCCATGTACACGGCTACCTGGCCATTGAAGCTTTCCGCCACCTGACCGGCCATTTTCATGAGTCCGTCTCTTGAGTCTTTACCAGTGCCTGGTGCCATTAACAAACCGGCTACTACGCCAGCCGCTGCCCCTGCCGCAGCGGCAATTAAAATTTTTGTGCTATCGTTTTTCATAATCGTATGGAAAGAAGTATTGTGACATGTATTTTTCAGCCGAGGCTTCTTTACGCCAAAACGCTGAAGTGGTTTGCAATCATATGGAAAGTCGTAAATATATTACAACTTATATATTTAGTTTTTTACGTATTTATACGAGAACAGGTTAGCGTTTTTGGTCTGTTTTCTGAAAATTAGCCCAAAAACGGTTATCTAGCCGTAACAAGTACGCATGCCTATTAAAGGCGTGCACCACCACCAACTCCTTACCCTATGAAAAAGAGCATTTTGAATCTACTCCCAATGGCGGCAATCTTCATTGCGGCAGGCTGCCAGCAGACGCCAGACAGCACCTGCATTGACCCCGCCAAAATAAGAACAGACATGGCCTGTACCATGCAGTATGACCCTGTGTGCGGCTGCGACGGCAAAACCTACGGAAACGCCTGCACCGCTACTAACGCCGGCGTTACCTCATTTACCAAAGGCGAATGTGCCACCAAGGAAAACGCCCAATAAGCGATTATGGAAAACAAGAAATACGTATTACAGACCGCCCCTTTCAGAGTACCCACCACAGACGGCAAACTGATTGAAGAGCATTTTGGATTGGCCAGCACCCAGACCAGCGCCTTTAGCGTGGCCCACATGATAGCCCCACCTCACTGGAGCGAACCACACCAAACCCCGGCCTTTGACGAAGTCACCATTGTCCTGAGGGGCAAAAAACAGATTGAGATAGACGGCGAGGTGATAGAACTCAGCGCTGGCCAAACGCTGCTTATCAAAGCCGGTGCCCGCATCCGCTACGCCAATCCATATGACCAGGAATGCGAATACTGGTCTGTCTGCGTTCCCGCGTTTAACATGGACACCGTGCATCGGGAGGAAGAATAGATTTGGTGATGCTTTTTGGCTTGTTTTCCAGAAAATAGCCAAAAAACAGAAAGGCCGCTCTATCAAGGGCGGCCTTTCTGTTTTTATCATGAACAGGAGGAAAAGATATTTTCACATCACTCTCCCTCCACATTTTCAAATCTAAAAAACTAGTTCTTAGGAGCGTTGGCTTCCAGTACTTCTACTACGTCTTCAGAGATGCCCATGCTGGAGAAACCACCGTCGTGCATGAGGTTTTGCATGGTTACTTGTCTGGTGAAGTCAGAGAACAGAGTCACGCAGTAATTGGCGCAGTCCTCGGCAGAGGCGTTGCCCAGCGGCGACATCTTGTCTGCGTAGTCAAAGAAAGCGTCAAACCCGCCAACGCCGGTACCAGCCGTGGTTTTGGTAGGCGATTGCGAGATGGTGTTCACGCGCACTTTTTTGAGCTTACCAAAGCGGTGGCCGTAGCTGCGGGCAATAGACTCCAGCATGGCTTTGGCTTGGGCCATGTCTGTGTAGTCTGGGAATACGCGCTGGGCAGCAATGTAGCTCAGAGCCAAAATAGAACCGTACTCGTTCATGGCGTCCAATTTCTCGGCTACGTGCATCACCTTATGGAAAGACAAGGCAGACACGTCAATGCTCTTCATGAACCAGTCATAGTTAAGGTCGCCGTAAGGCTTGTTCTTTCTGATGTTGGGGCTCATGCCAATGGAGTGCAGCACAAAGTCAATCTTGCCACCCAAAATCTCCTGCGCCTGCGTGAACAGGTTGGTCAAATCTTCTACTGAGGTAGCGTCTGCCGGTACAATCTGAGAACCAGTGGCCTCGGCTAGTTTATTGATCTCACCCATGCGCATGGCCAGCGGCGCGTTGGATAAAACAAACGTTGCCCCTTCTGCATGCGCCACTTGGGCCACTTTCCAAGCGATTGATTTCTCATCCAGCGCCCCGAAAATGATTCCGCGCTTTCCTTTCAGTAAGTTGTATGCCATACTTGTAATTTTTTCTTTGTGGTTGGGTCCTTTTGAAAGACCGTGGCAAATATGAAAAAAAAACCGGCAGGTTCCGCACCGGTTCCCTTTTTTCTGGCTTATCTGCGGCTAAGATTAACTAGTGGCGCTGATGGCCAACAGTTCTTTTGCACTTTGGAAAGCATTTTCTGACGGATTGGCCCCCGAAATCATCTGGGCAATCTCCTTCACGCGCTCCTCGTGGCTCAACTGCCTGATGCGGCTGATGGTACGGTCGGCGCGGTCTTCTTTGTAGACAAAGTAATGCGTGTCTCCCTGCGCGGCCATCTGTGGCAAGTGCGAGATACAGATCAACTGGTGCTTATGCGACATCTGCTGCATCATGCGTCCCACTTTCACAGCAATCTCCCCAGAGATACCCGTGTCAATCTCATCAAAGATAATGGTAGGCAAGGCGGTTTTATCAGCCAGCAGGTACTTCACGCAGAGCATTAGGCGAGAGAACTCACCCCCAGAGGCGGCTTTGCTCAAGGTTTGCGGGGCGGCGCCTTTGTTCGCGCTGAACAAGATATTCACTACGTCAATCCCGGTCGGGCTTGGCGCCGAAGTCTTATGCTCCACTACTACCCTAGCATTCGGCATGCCTAGTTCAAACAACAGCGTGTGCAGTTCGTTCTGGAAAGTTTCAAACACGCTGGTTCTGCTTTGTGATAAGGCTTGGGCGCGCGCTTCTACTTCGGCTAAGGCTTCTTCTAAAGCTTTTCTGGTTTTGGAGATGGCGGCATCCAGGTTATGGACGCTTCCTACTTTGGTTTCCAGCTCAGCCTGAATGGCCAGGAGTTCTTCAATGGTTTTGACCTGGTGCTTACGCTGCAGGGTGTAAATTAAATCCAGACGCTCCTGCAATTGCTCGGCGCGCTGTGGATCTGCCTCGGTTTTGCGCTCGGCATCCTCTAACTCCCCAGAGATATCTACCAATTCAATCAAGCAACTGTCCAAACGCTCTTTCAAGGTCTGGAAGTTTTCGCCGTACTCGGTTACTTGCCCTAACAGATGGCTGGCATCTTTTAAGGCAATAGAGGCGTTGAATTCAGACTCAGAGAGGTATTGCAGGGCCTGGGTCAGCTTGAGTTTAATCTCCTCGGCATGCTCCAGTTGCTTGAGTTCTACCTCATGGCTTTCCTGCTCATCGGCTACCAGGTTCGCTTCTGCCAGTTCATTGAGCAGGTAGGTGTTGTAGTCCAGTTCTTTCTCTGACTGCGCCAGTTGGGCTTCCAGGTCTTTGAACTCGCGCTCTAGTTTGCGGTAGTTTCTATAGGCAGAACCATACTCCAGACGCAGGTCTTCGTTCTGGGCGTACAAGTCCAGGATGTTCAACTGGTAGGCTGGATCTCCTAGCAGGAGCGTGTCATGCTGGGAATGGATATCCATGAGTTGCTCCCCAATCTTACGAATGGTTTCCAGAGTCACGGGCGTGTCATTCACAAACGCGCGGGACTTGCCAGACGGGCTAATCTCACGGCGCAGGATGCTTACCGGTTCAAAATCCAGGTCTTCTTCTTCAAAAAACGGTTCCAGCTTGTATTCAGAGATGTTGAAGGAGCCTTCAATCACACACTTTTCATCCTGGTTGAACAGCAGCTTGGAGTCTGCCCTATTTCCCAGCAACAAGCCAATGGCTCCTAACATGATGGATTTACCGGCCCCGGTCTCCCCTGTGATGATGTTTAGCAGCGGCGAGGGTTGCAGTTCCAGCTTTTCAATAAGGGCGTAATTCTTTATCTTAAGATCTACCAGCATAAGGAAGATGTACCGTGGTCAAGAGTAAATGATGAATGGAGTTGTGCGCTTTCCAGACTGCTAATTTAGCTAGCATTTTGCTAAACTAAAAGGGAATTTCTAGTAATCAGACGCTAGGTCCAGCACTATTTCCTCTACGTCTAACAAAGGCAAAGGGTGAACGTGTCGGCGCCCATCTTTCACAAAAAGCACCCCGTCCTGCACAGCCTGCAAAGTGCCTGTTACCATGTATCCCTGCCGGTGCACCAGTTGAATGGTATGCCCCAGGAGCTGATGTACTTCTTGTTCAATCTGAGGTTGGAAGAACCTGCGCTGCCGTTTGCCCATGTCCGTTTTTGGGGTGTTTTCTCAAAAATAGCCCAAAAACGGAATTATCGCTTCAACAGCCCTTCATATTTAGGCCGATTGGTGGGGTCAATCTGGGTGAGCAGCTCGTAGGCCTGCTGTTTTTGGGCTGGCGTGGCTGTATTGAAGGCATTTGCCATTTCCGTGGATTTTGCCTCAAAGAATGACCGGATGGCTGCCGCCCCGGGCCGTAACTGCACCACGCGCTGAATGCCCCGCAAGGCTTCCAGAATGTTTTGTCTGGCTTTCTCCGGATCCTGGGCCATCAAGTCCAGGCCCTGACGGTGGTAAATGTATAAGGCAGACCGGAAGGGTTCAAACTGCGGGTCCTGCAAATTGTTCAGGAGCCAATACCGGTTGCGGGTGTCATCTGATGAACTCCAGCCGCCCACGCCTGCCCCCGCCGAGTTGACCTGGTTCAGGATGCTGTTGGCCTCTGTCAAAGCGCCGGCCCCGCCCAAACGCCCAAACGTGTCATTGTCCATCCCTATGATGGTGTAGGCATAAAAGGACAGCAACGCCGTTAAAGGAGAGGTATAAGTATTGGGGGAATATTGCAGGGGTTGGGCCTGGTTGTATTCAAAGATGAACTTGGTGTCTACAAAGGAGAGTACGGTGGTTTCATAGCCGGTGCCGTAGGTGGGCCTGCTGGAGATAATCTGGGCATTGGCTTCAAACGCCCCAATACGCGGCATGGCGCGCAGGGTAATGAACAGCTTGCAACGTATGCGCTCCTCATTCTGGTAGGTGTCATTGGTCCAGCGGGTATTATTCATGACCTCAGAAATGGCATTCTGCATTTCCTGGAACACCTGCCGGTCGGTGGCTTGTATCTGGTCACTGTTCACCACCACCTCGCATCGCAGTTCCTGCGCCCTACCAGCTAAGGGGAACAACAGACAAAGAACTCCTATCCAAAATGTAGTTATACGCATGCCATTTCCGCTTTTATTGATGCAATGATGTCTTGGGCTACCTGCTCCTTGCTTTTAAGCTCATAGGTTTCTACGGCCTCTGGCTTGACAATGGTGATCTTGTTGGTGTCATGCTTAAAGCCGGCGCCCGGGTCGTTCAAGGAATTGAGTACCACCATGTTCAGGTTCTTCTTAAGCAGCTTGGCACGGGCGTTCTCCATCTCGTTGTTGGTTTCTAAGGCAAAACCCACGGTGAACTGGTCCGGGCGTTTCTGCTTGCCCAGGGTAGCCGCTATATCAACGTTCTTTACCAGCTCAATGGTAAACGTATCCTCATTTTTTTTGATTTTGGTACCCGCCACTTCCTTAGGACGATAATCTGCCACCGCCGCCGAGAACACCCAGATATCTGTCTCCTGCGCGTGCTGCTGGCAGGCTGCAAACATCTGGTCTGCAGTCATGACGTTGGTTACCTGTACTAAAGGATGGTTTAACGTCAAAGAAGTAGGGCCGGAAATCAACTGCACTTCGGCACCTTCCTCGGCAAAGCATTGGGCCAGGGCAAATCCCATCTTACCCGTAGAATGGTTGCCAATGAAGCGCACCGGGTCAATGGGCTCATACGTAGGACCCGCGGTAATCATTACTTTCTTGCCGCTAAACAAATGCACGAGGCGTAAAGTGTTGGGTTAAAACATCCAGGATTTCTTCTGGCTCAGCCAATCTCCCCTGCCCTACCAAACCGCTGGCCAACTCGCCGTAGCCAGCCTCAATTAGGTGGTTGCCGTAAGAGCGTAACAGCCTGAAGTTCTCCTGCGTGGCCGGATGCTGGTACATGTCCAGGTCCATGGCCGGGGCCACAAACACCGGGCAGCGTGCAGACAGGTAGGTGGCTGTTAACAGGTTGTCACACAGTCCTCTTGCAAACTTGGACACTGAGTTGGCACTGGCGGGCGCCACCACAAAGGCATCGGCCCAGAGGCCCAGTTCCACGTGGTTGTGCCACAGCCCAGAATTGTCTGCCCGAACAAACTCAGACAGCACTGGTCGTTTAGAGAGCGTGGCTAGCGTGACAGGGGTTATAAAAGCAGAAGCAGAAGTAGTCAGGATGACCTGTACTTCTGCTTCTGCTTTTACAAGAAGGCGTATAAGGGAAGCCGCTTTGTATGCCGCTATGCTCCCGCATACTCCCAGTAGAATTTTCTTATGCCGAAGCATCTAGAGCCGCCTCTTAAAGCGCTGAAGACGTTTCTGCCTCCTCCTCCGCTACGCGGAAGTATACTTTGCCTTCAATGAATTCTTCAATGGCCATGTTGGTTGGCTTAGGCATGCGCTCGTAGTACTTGGAGATCTCAATCTGCTCACGGTTCTCAAACACCTCTTCCAGGTTGTCTACAGTAGTGGCAAACTCGGCTAATTTAGAGTTCAACTCCTCTTTTACCTTTACCGCAATCTGGTTGGCGCGCTTAGAGATGATAGAGATAGACTGATACACGTTGCCGGTTTCATTGGCCAGATCAGAAATATTACGCGTTACAATGGATGCTGGAACTTGTGCCATATATCTAAAAATATAAGTGGTTACTGATTATTGATTTGAGGTGGTAGCCGCGGCGGTGGCAGCTTCTGCGGCATTGAGTCTTTCCAACTCTTTGCGCGCATCGTCATAAAATCCTTCTGCCGTACGTAAAAACTTACTGTTAGGGTAAGTGTCTACAAAGTTTTGATAGAACGCCACTACCTCCTGGTAACGTTCCTTTTGTTTGCTTTCAATGCTTTCTTTGGCGTAGCTGTGCTGCGCATCTATTCTTAGGGCGGCGGCCTCCTCACTGTACTTAGAAGAAGGATAGTCTCTTCTGAAGTTAGCCAACGCAATCACCGCTGCCTTATAATACTCTGGGTTGTACTTGGTGAGTTTGTAATACAGCTTGGCATTGTCATAGGCTTTCAACTCAACCTTGGTAGACAAGTCTGCATACAGCTTGTTGGCCTCTTCTTTGAACTGGCTGTTGGGGTAGCGGCGCAAAAAGTCCTGAATGGCCACCAAGGCCTTGCTCGTATTGGACTGGTCCAGGTCTTCGTTAGGCGACTCATTGGCCAGAGAACGCACGTTCATGAACGCCGCCTCTTCTACATACTGGCTTCTGGGAAAAGTATTGGAGAACTGAATGAAATGGAAAGAGCTCTCCAGGTACAGGTGCTGGTAGTATTTGGTGTAGGCAAACAGAAAGTTGGCTTTCTCATACTCGCTGCGGCCTTTTAAAAGCGGCAGCAACTCACCCAGCAGGACGCCCGCCTTCTCATATTCACCCTCTTCATAATATTTGAGAGCGCCCGCGTAACGCTTGTCCACGTCATCGCTCTTCAACAATTTCTGAAAATTACTACAAGAGCTCAACAGCACCGCTGCCAGCAAAATGGTCAAAAAAGGGAAAAGGCGTTTGGTCATAAGCGCGCAAAAATAACTAAAATCTTTTATATCTAATAGAACGTCTTTCCGGGGGCTTTCAGTATTTGGGCAATTAGCCTATTATGCGGCCGGCTGGTGCCTTTTTCTTTTTGGGCGCCGGGGCCTTCTTTTTAGGTTTGGCAACCGGTCTTGGCTTGGCCGGTGCGCGTTTGGCCAGTACCTTGGCCCGGGTTGGCTTTTCTTTCTCCAGCCAGACAAAACCCGTCAGGCGCTTGTCAGGCTCCGCTAATTCATGCGGCGGAATGAGCTTGGCCTCTGGGTCTGTGATGAAGGTGATGGATTCCACCTGTCCATTCTGGAAGAGCAGGCGCATGTCACTGCACACGGCCCGGTTCATGCCCATCATCAAGGTATCTCCCTGCAAGGCAAAGTAAATACTTTCGCCGTTGCCGTTCACGTCAATGCGGCGCAGCTTGCCGTCCAGAAAGTGACCCAGCATCTTACGCCCTTTCACTTGATTGAAATTGTCCAGCGTGTCTTGTGAGATGGCAAACGCATTCCCGAAGAGCCTCATCTGGTGCAGCGTATTATTGGCCAGCTGCAATTCTACGCTGTCTGCCGTCAACTGACTCTTGTTCGCCCAAATCTTAGGATTCCGGCTCATGTAAATGGTAGAATCGTTGAGGTTGTAGGTGAGAGAATCACACAGGCCCTGCAAGTCTGATTTATAGATGCGCACGCCATAGTAGGCGTACAGAATGCCTTTCTTGGTCTTGTCCGTCACGCTCTCCACAGAGTACAGCGTGTCCGCAGACAGGTACATGGTGTCCTGCTTCATGATGTTGCGCATCACGGGACTGCCGTACACCTTTGATTTACCTTGGGCCCGCCAGTATTTGGCCACTTCGCCGGTAATGACGGTATTGTTCTTGAACGAGGTCATGGACACTTTCTGGGTGGCCGTGAAGTACTCGCGCTGTTTGTCGTAAGTCAATATTTCGCCTTTGATTAGATACTCAGGCGTCTTGATGCTGGCCCCACCCCTAAAGTTTGACTCCCGGGTCACAGTATTATAGGTACCGCGGGTGGCGTACAAAGTCCCGTCCGGAGATTTGACCGTGGTTGGCCCGAAGAACTCCACAATCTTAGACATGGTGTTGTAGCTCATGGTATCACTCTGCACCTCAGAGCCCTTGGTCACCAATACAATGTTGCGTTTAAAAGAAAGCGTCTTAGATTCGGTTTGGTAAGCACCAATGGCACTTTTGATGGTGTAATCTGCCCCTACAATGTTGCCGGTCTCTGTATAATAAGCACGCTTGGCGTCCAGGTTATAGTCCAGCGATGGCGTGGTGAGGGTCATTTCCTGGTCCTGTAAGACCACGCCGCCGCGCATGTTGGCAATACGCTTGGTACCGTCATAGCTGGCGGTGGCGCTGGTAGCCGTCATGTTCTCCTGCACAATGCGCACGTTGCTGAACACCTCCAGGCGGTTGGCGTCGTCCTCGTACTGGTAAGCAGAGTCAGCGGTGAGGGTGGTAGTGCCCTGTTTCATGATGACGTTGCCCAGCAGGCGGCGCACGTCCTGCCCGTTATACTTGCCCTTCTGGAGCGTATTAGCCGACACTTGCACGGGCTGTCCGCCCTGCGCGAAGGCACCCACCACAGTTATCAGGGAAATTAGCGAAGCAAAAACTACCTTTGTGAACGTCATCAATGAATTCTAATTCAAGCAAAATTACTAAGAACGGGCGTATAAATCGTTTTTGTGATAGAAAAAGGTACAGAACCCTTACCAGCTTAGCTTTTTGAAAGCTTAAACCGGAGAATCTCGCCTGCTTCTACCACTTTTTACGCGCTAGCCCTCACCACCTATTCTCTATTACGAATGCTTCCAAAAGTTATACAATACATCCAGGACCACCAGCTGGCCACCGAAGACACCAAGATACTAGTAGCTGTAAGTGGCGGGCTGGACTCTGTGGTGCTGGCAGATTTACTGCACCGCGCCAAATACAAAATCGCTATTCTGCACTGCAACTTCGGGCTACGGGGTGAGGAGTCTGACGCCGATGAGCTCTTTGTGCGCAAACTGGCCAAATCCTATGAGGCGCCTTTCTACAGTGAGCAGTTCCAGACCGAGGCCTTCGCCGAACAGGAAGGCATTTCCATCCAGATGGCCGCCCGCACCCTGCGCTACACCTGGTTTGAGCAGATGCGCCAACAACTGGGCTATGACGTCATCGCCACCGCCCATCATCAGTCAGATGCCTTGGAGACTGTGTTGATGAACCTAGTGCGCGGTACTGGCTTAGCCGGCTTGCACGGCATCCTGCCTAAAAACGGCCACATCATCCGGCCCTTACTAGGTTTCCCCAAAGATGATTTGTACGACTGGCTGGTGGCCAAGCGCCTGGCTTGGCGCGAAGACTCCAGCAATGAAAGCCTCAAATACTCCCGCAACCTGCTGCGCCATGAGGTGATTCCGGTGCTCAAGCAACTGAATCCCAACCTAGACGAGACTTTTACACAAACCCTAGAACGCCTGCAAGGCGCCGAGAAAGTGTTTTTGGCCTCTTTTCTGGAAATCAAGCAAAAAACGCAACGAGAGGAGAACGGCGCCACCTACCTGCGTATTGCCCCCTTTCAGGAAAGCCCCGCCCCGGCTGTGCTCCTGCATGAATTCCTGAAGCCCTTCCACTTCTCTTATGCCCAGACGCAGGAGATTGTCACTACCTTTGACGCGCAGGCTGGCAAGACCTTCACTTCACCCTCGCACACACTGGTAAAAGACCGCGAGGACCTGGTCATCACCGCCAAAAACCTGTCTAGTTACGGAAGCATCACCATCCCGGAGGAGACCACTAAAATCAGCTTCGGGCCGTACACCGCCCATTTCACCCGCAAGCCTAAACCCGAGGATTACCGCATCCCCAAAGGCAAAGACCACACGGCCCTGGACGCGTCCTTGGTCAAATTCCCACTTAAACTGCGCGTCTGGAAACAAGGCGACTGGTTTATCCCGCTGGGCATGAACGGCAAGAAGAAAGTAAGCGACCTGCTCATTGACAAGAAAGTACCCGCCAACCTGAAGCAAGACGTGTGGGTGCTGGTCTCAGATGCCTCGCTCACTTGGGTCATCGGTCAACAGTTGGATAATCGCTTTAAGGTCACCGCAGATACAGAAGAGGTGCTTGAGGTTAAGATTACCCGGAGTTGATTGTGAGTCACAATAAAAAGAGGAATGTCTGAAGAGGAAATTATCCTTCTAATTACGCGAGAACTCCAGAACCCAACATTGGGTGTGACTGAGTCTTATTTAGAAGCACATCAACCCGCCATTAGTGATGGTAAGATTAAAATAGACAGGATAGACACAGAAGGTACGCCCAACTCGGCTATTGTGTATGTCCCAGTTGATGGCGAATATTTTCATTTAGCTGTTTATGTAGATTTAGAGGAAAAATGTGTGACCGGCGTAGGAACGGAATCATTTAACCGTCTCTGTTTTAGGGCAACCTCAGAACAATACACCTTAGAGGAATTAAAAGGCTTCACAACGTTGCAGGCTACTCAAGGCTGGAGGAAAGGCGACTTAAGAAAGGGAACAAATGTGCCCTATAACTTCAGTTCTATTGAGTTCATGCCAAACCCAGAGCCGGACGAATTTGAAGATAAGCTCAGAAAGCTTCTTGACTTTTTAGAGCAGGACAAAGAAGGTGTCCGTCACCTCGTTGAAAAAGCCAATGGCTGGTTAGTAGCTTCAATGGATTTTCACAACGGGAATGGCATGCTAGGCGGTATGCGCATTGATAACACCAGCATTAAGAGAATGGAAAAGTTAAATCTCTCTATAGAATTTGACTTGTATGCTAGTGGAAATGCCTTTCAGGAATAAATTATCATTTTCTGCCTATTTCCCGAACCATTGAAAAGCGGATTTGTAATCCGCCTGCGGGTGCCTTGCTCAAGTAGCCGTAGCACGGGGATTACAAATCCCCATTTCGGTACTTTCGGATTACAAATCCGAAAAAGCGTAAATCAGTTCTAGCAAAGGAGCCTTTTCCGCCTATTTCCCAGAAAACAGCCCAAAAACGATAACCAGCAATTAGCAATCAACAATTAACAACCAATTCCTTTTCTACCTAACGGACATTTGTCTAATTTTACCCACATCATAGTATAACCGTCTAACCAAACATAAATAGAATGAAAGTAACCGTTGTTGGAGCTGGTAACGTGGGCGCTACGTGCGCAGACGTATTGGCTTACCGCGAAATCGCCAATGAAGTAGTGTTAGTGGATATCAAAGAAGGTTTTGCCGAAGGCAAGGCGCTGGATATCTGGCAGAAGTCCCCTATCAACCTGTATGACACCCGCACCGTGGGCGTTACCAATGATTATAGCCGCACAGCTAATTCAGACGTGGTGGTGATTACTTCTGGTTTGCCACGCAAGCCCGGCATGACCCGTGACGACTTGATTAGCACCAACGCGGGCATTGTACGTTCTGTCACCGAAAACATCATCAAGCACTCGCCAGAGGCTATCATCATTGTGGTTTCTAACCCACTGGACGTGATGACCTACGCGGCGCACTTGACTTCTAAATTACCTCGCACCAAAGTGATGGGTATGGCCGGCATCTTGGATACCGCTCGTTACCGCGCTTTCTTAGCCGAAGAACTGAACGTGTCTCCAAAAGACATCCAAGCAGTATTGATGGGTGGCCACGGCGACACCATGGTTCCACTTCCAAGATACACTACTGTTGGTGGTATTCCGGTAACTGAACTGATTGACCCAGCTAAATTAGACGCCATTGTTGACCGCACCAAGAACGGTGGCGGCGAGTTGGTGAAACTAATGGGTACTTCTGCCTGGTATGCGCCAGGTTCAGCGGCTGCCCAGATGGTAGAAGCCATTGTACGTGACCAAAAGCGTGTATTCCCGGTTTGTATTAAACTGGAAGGCGAATACGGCATCACGGGCACGTATTTAGGTGTACCAGTTATCCTTGGTAAAAACGGCGTTGAGAAGGTAATTGAACTTCAGTTGAACGAAGAAGAGATGGCCTTGTTGAAAGCCTCTGAGAAAGCCGTTCGTGAAGTAATGGACGTTCTGGACAACATGCCAGCCAACGCCTAAGCATCTGCTACTTTTATAATATTGAAAAGCCCGGCCCGCAAAGCCGGGCTTTTTTATTTGGGTCGTTTTTGGCCTCTTTTCCAGAAAAGAGGCCAAAAACGGTCACGTAGAGGAGAATCGCATTTACCCGAACCGGTTATCTCCCTAGTAGGCCTGCCCTTAAATAAATTCCCTTACCGCCACATTCATTTCGGTTACCCAAGCGTCGGTTCAGGCATTGGCCGTGTGGCTTCCGCTCCTACGTTGTCAATACGTGCAACCCTACCATCCTCTTTGAAAAGCACCTACCTTTTTGTATATTACTGACATAAACTTGAAGACAATGGATATTTCTCTTTGGTGGTTGTGGTTTGTGGCCGGCGTTCTGCTCATAGTAGGTGAAATGTTCACGGTCAGCTTTTACCTGCTTTGGCTGGGAATTGCGGCCATGGTGGCAGCCGTGCTGGCGTATTTCTTTCCCGAAGAATATTGGCTGCCTCCGTTGGCGGCCAGTATCACAGGCGTCCTTCTGATAGTCTTCACCAAGCCGCTTACCGCCAGGGCGCGCCAAGCCAAAGGCTACCATGATCCGGCTTTTTCCATGGCCAACCGCCAGGGCGAAGTAGTGGAACCTGTCACGCCCACGCGGCTGGGCATTGTGAAAGTGGGCAATGAGATGTGGTCTGCCAGCGCACAGGAAACGCTGCAACCCGGGCAGCTGGTGATAGTCATCAGCCAGAGCAGCACGGTCTTGCAGGTACAGCCGCTGGTAGAAAATACCCAAGACCGCCCTCAGCAGGAATCTGTCTGGTAGGATGGCGGCCTTGCGCCTTGCCCTTCACGTTCATTTGCACCTTTACTAGATACCTTTTAGAACTATGACCACATCTCTTATCATTCTGGCCGCCGTCATCATCTTAATGGCCATGTCCATCAGAATCATCCAGCAGCAGCGCGTGGCGGTGGTGGAGCGGCTGGGTAAGTTTCAGCGCATAATGCACCCAGGCTTGAACCTGTTCATCCCTATTGTGGACCGCGTGCGGGTGTACCATGACCTGCGCATACAACAAACCAACGTACCCCCTCAAAGCGTGATTACCCGTGACAACGTGCAGGTGCTCATTGACACCATCGTGTTTTACCAGGTGGTAGGCCCAGAGCAGGCCACGTACGGTATTTTTGACTACGTACTGGGCGTGCGCAACATCACCACCGCCACCATGCGCCAGATCATTGGCAACCTGGAGCTCGATGAAACCCTTTCTGGCCGCGAGCGAATCTCCTCTGAAATTAGAACAGCCCTGGACGAGGCCACCGAGAAATGGGGTGTTCGCATTGAGCGCGTGGAGGTGATTGACATCAAGCCGCCGCTGGACATTCAGGAAGCCATGGACAAGCAGATGAAAGCCGAGCGGAACCGCCGCGCCATCATCCTGGAAGCCGAGGCCGCTAAACAAGACATGATTCTTCGGGCAGAGGGAGATAAAACGAGTAAAGTGCTTCGGGCGGAAGGAGACCGGGCTTCTGTAGAACTACAAGCCTTGGGGGAGGCCCGCGCCATTGCAGACGTGGCCGAAGCGGAGAAGAGACGCATTCAGCTCTTGATTGAAGGCGGCCTGAACGACCAGGTCCTCACCTACAAATCCTTCGAGGCGCTGGAAAAGATAGCCATGGGTCCCGCCAACAAAATCTTCATCCCTACCACGGCCGTTGAATCTCTTGGCAGCATAGGCGCCATTGGCGAAATGCTGAAAGCAACCTCTGGCAACTCCAACAAAGCATAATCCGTTTTTGGGCTGTTTACTGGAAAACAGCCCAAAAACGGATTATATTCAAAAGGGCATTAGGTGGATTTCGCCTAATGCCCTTTTAATTGATTCATACTATCGAGGTAGATCTTTCAGTCTTAATTTTCCAACCCAATCCGTTCCTCTACTTTTTATCATCATGATAGGATCTTGTGAGCCAACTATAAAGACAGATGCTCTGAGAAGGCTTACATTTACCAAATTCTACAAAGAAGAGACAATAAGGAAACGTTTCATTGAATTGGTCCACTTAGCTTGCCCGCAAGATCCTTTCAGGATGACAAAAGGTGAGTAGTACTTGTAATGAAGTAAAATCAACTTTATAGAACAATAATTTCGTTTTTGGCCTATTTTCTGGAAAACAGGCCAAAAACGAAGTGTTTATAAATGAAGAAGCCCCGCAGATGATAATCAGCGGGGCTTCTGTTTGTAGTGACCTCGAATAACGAGCAACCAGTAACGAATTTCTTACTTCTGGCTGGCCCTAAAAAGTTTCTGCTTTTCTTCCTTGGTCAGGCTCTCATAGCCTGAGTTGGAGATCTTGTCCAGAATAAGGTCAATCTCGTCATCGCTGGGAGTTAGGTTATTGGAAACCGCGCCAAAAGTAGAGGCTGTGCTGGTAGAAGAATAAGAAGCAAACGGCCGGTTGGGATTCTTGTAGGCTACTTTTAGAGGGCTTCGGCGCTGGAAAAGTCTCCTGAAAAAATCTAGCACTGCTTGTACCGGTCTGCCCAGGTCTGTGCCCCGCTGTAGTTGCTTGATGTACAGAAAGCCCAGCAGAGCGCCGCCCAAGTGGGCAATGTTGCCGCCCGCGTTTCCGCCGGTGGCCCCAGAGATGGAAAGCAACACCATGACGGCGGCAATATACTTAATGCGTATGGGCCCGAACAGCAGCAGATTGAACGTGTAGTTGGGCAAGAGCGTGGCGGCCCCTACCATAATGGCAATGACGCTGCCAGAGGCGCCCATCATAAAAGAATTATCGGCCCGTACCTGCAGGTAAGGAATGGTATTGTAGGTGAGCAGATAAAACAGGCCGCCTACCAATCCACCCAGCACATAGAGGTTCACCAGACGCTTGTCGCCCAGGTATTCCCGCACCAGCATGCCAAACCAGTACAGGTTGAGCATGTTAAAGATGATATGCAGAAACTGCTCATGGGTGAAGAAATACGTCACCAGCGTCCAAGGCCTAAACACAAAGATGTCCAGATTGGAAGAGACGCTGAGAAAAGTCATCAGGTAGTTGTACAGCCCCCCAGACCCGCTCATGGTCATGATCATGCGCAGGATCACCAGCACGGCAAACACCACCACGTTGATGGCAATGAGCTGGTGCAGCGCATTGTTCCCCCTACTGAACGAGGAACGGATATCGTCAAAAATACTGGTCATAGTTTAATAGAAGTCGGTACGGTTGCGCTGCCAGAGCTTGAGCATAATAAACGCGAAGAGCATTCCGCCCAGGTGTGCAAAGTGTGCTACGTTGTCGCCGGGCGCACGTTGCACACCAGCGTATAACTCATAGGCCCCATACAGGAATACGAAATATTTTGCCTTGATGGGGACCGGAAAAAACAAGAGCATGAGCTCTGTGTTGGGAAACAGCATACCAAAGGCCATCAAGATCCCAAACACCGCCCCAGAAGCGCCCAGCATTGGGCCATTCAACATGCGTTCAAACTGTAACTGCACCGTTTCTTTTGCATCTGCGATAATGGCCGCATTGTCTGGGTTGTTTTTCAGCTGCAAGACATAATTGACGTCATAGGTATTCCCCAAAAGGTTGTCTAAAATCTTGCGCAAATCCACCGGGTCTGGGTTCTGCATAAAGGCCACCACCATTTCCTGTATCTGGCCAATCTCTACATAGCGCACCACAGAGTAAAGCAAGCTGGCACCAATACCGGTCACCAGATAGAAAATGGTAAAACGCTTGCCGCCCCAGTAGTGCTCCAACATGGGCCCGAAGAAGAACAAACTCAACATGTTACTGAACAAGTGCATGAAACTGCCGTGCAGAAACATGTGCGTCAGGATCTGGTGCGCCTGAAAAAATTCTGAGCGAATGTCATGCAGCGCAAAGTTCTGAAACACATAGGCTTCAGCGGCTCTGCTCCCAAAGAAGATAAGCACATTCAAGATGAGCAGATTACGCACCACCGGAGTGATAGGAGGCATATAACTAGGTTTTAGGTCAACACTTATTTAAGGAACAGGTCTTGCAGATGCTCCATTTGTAGGATCACCAGCGTCTTCTGGCCACTGGGAGTGTAGTTGGGCACCTGGCAGGCAAACAACTGGTCCACCAAGGCATTCATTTCCTGGTCAGACAGGCGGCCGGTGAGGCGGGAGGACACGCGTTTGGCCATGGCCCGCGCCAGGTTCTCCTGCCGGTCTACCTTTAACGAGGAAAGGTTGTTCTTATATTGTTCCAACAGGCCTTCAATCAGCTCCCGCTCGTCACGCAAGGGCACCTCGGCGGGGATTCCGTTCACTACAATGGTATTCTGCCCAAACTCACTAAAGACAAAGCCCAGCGCACTGAACTCCTCTGCCAACTCCATGATCAATGAGAAATCTGCCGGCGACAGGTGCACCGTCTGCGGGAACAGCAACTGCTGCGAAGCCCCGCTCCGCTTGCCCAGCGCCTGGTTGTACTTCTCAAATAGAATGCGCTCCTGCGCCGCCTGTTGGTCTACCATGAGCAAGCCAGACTTCACCTGCACCATCAAATACTTCTGATGCAGCTGCAAAGTTTTAGAGCCGCCCGTCACGCTCACGGCCACCGCTGTAGATTCCTCTTCTGTAAACAGCCGGTTCTCTTGTTGGTTTTCGGTTCTTGGGATTTCCCTGAGTGCGGCTGGCCTGAAAAAACTCTCGTCCCTTTCTCCCAGCGTAGCTTTGCTAGCATAGGTAGTAGGCCTGGGCGCTGGCGCCGAAGAAGCACTGGGTGCTTTGGCCGGTGAGGTGTCAAAATCCATGGAAGCCGGAAACTTCATGGGCTGCAGGGGAATGTAGTTCACATCAGCTCCAAAATCCAGTGACGGCGCGATGTTGTGCAGTCCCAGGCTTTGTTTGACGGCGGCGCGCACAATGGCATAGACTGTTTTCTCATCCTCAAACTTGATTTCAGTTTTGGTGGGATGCACGTTGATGTCTATCGTTTCTGGCGCTATTTCCAGAAATAAGACGTAAAACGGAAAGCTGTCTTTGGGCAACAAGCCTTCAAAAGCCGTCAAAACCGCGTGGTTCAGGTACTGGCTTTTGATGTAGCGGTTATTCACAAAGAAGAACTGCTCGCCGCGGCTTTTCTTGGCATACTCGGGCTTGCCAATGTAGCCGCGCACGGTCAAAAACGGCGTAGTCTCCTCACAAGAGGCCATCTGCTCTTTGTACTCCCGTCCAAAAATGCTCACAATGCGCTGGCTCAGTTTGCCGGCGGGTAGGTTCATCACCTCTACCTCGTTCTGATACAGCGCGAAGGCAATCTCGGGGTTGGCCAGGGCCACGCGTTGGAATTCGTCCAGGATGTGGCGCATCTCCACCGGGTTGCTCTTCAGGAAGTTGCGGCGGGCGGGTACGTTGAAGAACAGGTTCTTCACACTGATGATGGTGCCCTCAGGCATGGCCACGGGTTCCTGTTTAATGACCTCGTTAGCCTCCACAGAAAGACAAGTGCCCAGCTCGGTGCCGCGGGCGCGGGTCTTCATCTCTACCTGGGCCACGGCGGCAATGGACGCCATGGCCTCTCCCCTAAAGCCCATCGTCCTTATTCTGAACAAGTCCTCAGTGGTCTTGATCTTGGAGGTGGCGTGGCGCTCAAAGCACATGCGGGCATCGGTCTCGGTCATACCCAGTCCGTCGTCCACTACTTGTATCAACTGTTTGCCTGCGTCCTTGATGATCAACTGCACAGAAGTAGCCTGCGCGTCTACGCTATTCTCCAACAACTCCTTCACCACCGAGGCCGGCCGTTGCACCACCTCACCGGCGGCAATCTGGTTGGCTAAATGCTCGGGTAATAAACGAATGATATCTGCCATACAAAATCCCTGCGTAGTTATATTGACTCGCCTAAACGTGCCGTAATGAGCACTTTAGCCAAGCATTTTTAAAGATAATGCCGCGCCAAAGCGATTTTTTGAGTAATATTACAAGCTCAACACCCGCGATACCGGCCCCGTGCCTTTTTACTCGCTTCGCTCTTCTGCATGTAACGTGCGTGTGGCTCTGGCAGCCTCCCGTTATCCTGGCAAGAAGGGCGTTGTCATTAGAAGGGCGGCCCAACAAAAGCGTTTTTGGCCTGTTTTCTGGAAAACAGCCTAAAAACCCTTCATGTTAGGTACGGTGCGCTGGCTTTTTTTCCTCTGCGAAATTAGGCCTATGTTGGAGTTAATCAAAGTTTAAATTACGCGTTGTGAAATGCTAAAAAGATATAGCCTTGCGCTACTGGCGGTGATGATGTGCGCCTGGTGGGCTTTGTCTGGTTTTGGACCGGCAGGCCGTGGCAGCATCACACAGCAGGAGCAGCGCTGGGTAGACAGTGTGTACCAGTCCCTTACCCCTCAGCAGAAGCTGGGGCAGTTGTTCATGGTGGCCGCCTATTCCAACAGCGGCCAGTACCACGTGCGTGAAATTGAACAATTGGTGAGCCAATATGGGATTGGCGGCGTCATGTTCATGCAGGGAGGACCGGTGCGCCAGGCCAAACTCACCAACCGCTACCAATCTTTAGCCAAAGTACCGTTGCTGGTGGCCATGGACGCCGAATGGGGCCTGGACATGCGCCTGGACAGTAGTATGCATTTTGCGCGACAGATGACGCTGGGCGCCTTACCAGATGACCGCTACGTGTACATGATGGGCCGCGAGATTGCCCTCAAGCTCAAGCGCCTGGGCATCCATGTCAACTTTTCCCCGGTCATTGACGTCAACAGCAACCCTAAGAATCCCGTGATTGGCAACCGTTCCTTCGGCGAAAGCAAGGAGCAGGTAACCCAGCGCGGCATTGCCTACATCAAAGGTCTGCAGGATCATGGCATCATTGCGGTGGCCAAACACTTTCCCGGCCACGGAGACACAGACGCCGACTCGCACTTCTCTTTACCCGTCCTTACCCATGACATGGCCCGACTCACCGAAGTGGAGCTCTACCCGTTTAAACGTTCTTTTGACGCGGGCGTGATGGGCGTAATGGTGGCGCATTTATACATTCCCAAGCTGGATTCCATTGCCAACCGAGCCGCTACGCTGTCGCCGTATCTGGTGCGTGACCTGCTAAAAGGCAAGATGCAGTATGACGGTCTGGTGTTTACAGACGCATTGAACATGAAAGGCGTGACCCGCTACCATAAGCCCGGCGAGGTAGATGCGCTGGCATTCATGGCGGGCAATGACGTGTTGTTGTTCTCTGAGGATGTGCCCAAAGCCATTTCCGTGATTCAGCAGGCCGTCACCGATGGCCAAATCACCGAGCAAGAAATAGAAGTGCGGGTGCGCAAGATACTGCATGCCAAATATTGGGCCGGCCTGAACCAGTACAAACCCATTGAGCTGGAGAACCTTTCCAAAGATTTGCACGGCCCTAGCAGCCTGGTACTGCAGCAGCAGCTCTATGAACAGGCGGTGACGGTGGTAGCCAACAAAGACAACCTTCTGCCCTTCAAGGTACTGGACACCATTCAGTTTGCGTCTGTGTCTATTGGCGAAGGGTACAACAACCAGTTCACGCGCACGCTGGAGAAGTATTCACCGTTCAAGAAATTCTCCATCAGCAGCCGGTTTGCGCCAGACAGCGTGTACAAGGCCGTACAGAAGAACCTGGACAGTGCAGACGTGGTCATTGTTACGCTGCATGACCTCACCAACGTTCCCAACCGCAACTACGGGCTGGGCACCAATGCACTCAATTTTGTAAAGGCCCTGCAGCGCGATTCTACCAAGAAAGTAATAGTGGTGGTGATGGGCAACGCCTACAGCCTCAAGAGTTTTGAGGATAGCGACTGGCTGGTATGCGGCTATGAAGACAATGCAGTGGTGCAGCGAGTAGTGCCCCAGATTTTGTTTGGCGCCCTTCCCGCCGAGGGAAGACTCCCGGTCACCGCCTCGCCTAAACTAAAAGCTGGCACCGGTGTCTCCACGCCTGCCCTCAGCCGGCTCAAATATTCCTTGCCAGAAAGCGTGGGCATGAGTTCCACCGTACTTAAACAGATTGACAACATTGCCCTGGAAGCCATTGCCTACGCCGCCACGCCAGGCTGCCAGGTATTGGTGGTGAAAGACGGCACAGTGGTGTTTGACAAGGCCTACGGTCATTACACATATGATAGGGCCCAGCCGGTAACCGAAAAAACCATTTATGACCTGGCCTCCATCACCAAGGTAGCCGCTACGTTGCAGGCGGTGATGTTCCTGAAAGACCAGGGCCAGCTCAAGCTGGATGATAAACTGGTCACCTACCTACCAGAACTCAAAGGCTCCAACAAGGCCAACCTTACCATAAGGAACGTGCTGTTGCACCAATCTGGGCTGCAGGCCTATATTCCTTTCTGGAAGAAGACCTTGCTAAAGGGGCTGCCCAATCCCATCTATTATGATTCTGTCCAATCAGAAGCGTACCCCAATGCCGTGGCCAATGGTTTGTTTGCCAGCAGAAGGCTGGAAGACTCGGTTTGGACCTGGATTGTGAAGTCTGAGTTGACGGGTTTAAGAACGGGTAACGGCGCCTATGAATACCGTTATTCAGACTTGGGGCTGCATTTAATGAAGCGAGTGGCCGAGCGCCTGCTCAACCAAACCATGCCCGACTTTCTGGAGCAGAACTTTTATGCCCCGCTGGGCGCGCGCAGCCTTACCTTTAACCCGCTGCAGAAATTCCTGAAAGAGCAGATTGCCCCTACCGCTCAGGACAGCACCTTCAGGAAAACGGTGCTGCAGGGCACGGTGCATGATGACGGCGCGGCTATTCTAGGCGGCGTGGCGGGCCATGCCGGCTTGTTCTCCAACGCCAATGACCTGGCCATTCTCTTGCAGATGGATTTGCAGAACGGTAACTACGGCGGGCATCAATACTTCAAGACGCCGGTGGTAACGGAGTTTGCCCAGGAAGGCAGCAGCAACAGCCGCCGCGGCCTGGGTTGGGACAAAACCGATCCAGACGGCAACGGCCCAACGTCAGACTTGTCACCTACCACCACCTTTGGCCACACCGGTTTTACGGGTACCGGCGCCTGGATAGACCCAGAGAACAACATCATCTATATTTTCCTCTCCAACCGCATTCACCCAGACGCAGAGAACACCAAGCTCCTCAAATACAACATCCGGACGCGTATTCATGACGTGGTGTACCAATCGTTAGAACCGAAACCATAACCAACTGCTACTGAACTGGATAAGTCAAATTACTGAGAAGCTTTCCTGAAGTCTGGAGAGAAATTTTTTATCAAAAAGGGAGAACCTGAGCAGGCTCTCCCTTTTTGATTCGGCTCAAACCTAGAAAATGAATAAGATGTGGCTTACATCCAAAGTAATAGGGAATCTCCCTTGATGCCGGTCAAGATGTAACAATAGCCTTCTATTTCTGTTTGTCTAGAGCAAAGCATAGGGATGCAGGCAAAGGCTCAAGATTCAGAGAATGAAAAGGACGTGAACATCAGCGCTCTTCTTCTGGCCCCTTTCACTGAGGAAACCAGCAGATTTTAGCAATTACATAGCAGCATACCCCCACATTCCCTTACTTTTGCTTCAAAGGTGACGCTCGGCTGGTCTCTCTGGCCTGCACCCCGTATACTGGCGGTAGTACCTTATTTTTGAAATAGTTTGACATGACGTGTTTTGACTGTTCGTTGACTGGTGGCCTTGGTCCAAAAGACCACCATGACAGCACACAAATCAGCACTTTCATGCAGCCATATAGCAGCAACAGATGAAGATAGGAATAGTGTGCTACCCTACGTTTGGCGGTAGCGGCGTAGTGGCCACCGAACTTGGGAAAGCCCTGGCCCAAAAAGGCCACAAGATACATTTCATCACCTACAGCCAGCCTGCGCGGTTAGAGTTCTTCAATGAGAACCTGTTCTACCACGAGGTCAACATTCCTGCGTACCCGCTGTTCCAGTATCCGCCGTATGAACTGGCCCTGGCCAGCAAGATGGTGGACATTGTGCAGTATGAGAAGCTGGATGTGCTGCACGTGCATTATGCCATTCCGCATGCCTCGGCGGCGTACATGGCCAAACAAATCCTGCTCACCAAAGGCATTCAGATTCCGGTCATCACTACGCTCCACGGCACAGACATTACGCTGGTGGGCAAAGACGCTTCCTATGAACCGGTGGTCACGTTCAGCATTAACCAGTCAGACGCAGTCACCTCGGTTTCTGAAGACCTCAAGACCGAGACGTACAAGCACTTCCCCATCACCAAGGACATCAAGGTGATTCCCAACTTTGTGAACATTGAGCGGTTCCAGAAGCAGCGCAAAGATCATTTCAAGGCAGCCATTGCCCCCTTCGGCGAGAAGCTATTGGTGCACACCTCCAACTTCAGGGGTGTGAAACGGATAGGCGACATCATCAAAATTTTTTCTAAGGTGCGCGAAGTCATCCCCAGCAAGCTTTTGTTGGTGGGAGACGGTCCAGAGCGGCCCAAGATGGAAAACCTGTGCCGTAAACTGGGCATCTGCCAGGACGTGCGTTTTCTGGGCAAACTAGAAGCCGTAGAAGAATTACTGTCGGTGGCCGATGTCTTCTTGATGCCCTCAGAGAAAGAGAGCTTCGGGCTGGCGGCTTTGGAGGCCATGGCCTGTGAAGTTCCTGTCATCTCTTCCAACGCCGGCGGCCTGCCTGAGCTCAACATTCATGGCGTGACTGGTTTCGTGAGTAAGGTGGGCGATGTGAAGGACATGGTCAAGAACACTCTGTTCCTGCTTCAGGACGACCAACTACCCACCTTCAAAGCCAACGCCCTGGCCAGGGCCAAGGAGTTTGAGATTGGCAAGATTGTCCCCATGTATGAAGACGTCTACCAACAAGCCATCGCAGACGTTCTAGGCAAAAAGGTTTAATACACTGTTTTTAGGCTGTTTTCCAGAAAATAAGCCAAAAACGAGATTCCTATTGGCTGGGACAGAGTAAACTTCCCGTTGAACACTTTGGTTTGCAAGACATGGAAAACTTTAAAATAGGGCAATACTTACTCCTGATCGTGGTCATACAGGCCCTGACCACGCTGGGCTTTGGGTTCATTCAGGAAGGCGGGGACTGGGAGGTCGTTCCTATGTACCCAGTGGTGTACCTGCTGCCTGCCGTCTTCATCAATTACCTGTATGGCTTGCTGCTGCAGATTTTCAGCCCTAAGCTGCCCGCCAACGGCTTCTGGATTCTGTGGTTCATCCTAGGCACCGGGTTTCTGCTGGTGAATGAGCTGTTCATTCAGGGAGCCACGGTCATGGTGCATTTCATTGTTCTGGCCGCTGCTTTTTTGAACCTCGTCTACTTCTACAAAGACCTGGGCAGAAAGAAACCTACCTACCAAAATCCATCCTAGCCCTTCGTTTTTGGCTTCTTTTCCAGAAAACAGCCCAAAAACGACAATGGAGCCATCTCCACATTTTCAAATCATCAAATTGAGAAAATAGCACATCGGCACATTAACTCATTAGCACTTTAAATATCCCGTGAAACCATCGCATTCTACAGAGAACCCCTGGACCACCCTTCAGACCGAACCAAAATACAGCAACCCCTGGATTAGCGTGCGCGAAGACCAGGTCATCAATCCTGCCGGTGGAAAAGGCATTTACGGCGTGGTTTCCATGAAAAACAAGGCCATTGGCATCATCCCGATAGACGCGGAAGGCAATACGTGGCTGGTGGGCCAGTACCGCTATCCTTTGAACGAATACTCCTGGGAGATTCCCATGGGCGGCGGACCGGTGGAACTGGATGTGCTGGAGTCTGCGCAACGCGAGTTGAAGGAAGAAACGGGCTTCACGGCTGCCCGCTGGACCAAGATTGCGCGCGTGCACACGTCTAACTCGGTCACAGATGAAGAAGGCTTCATTTTTTTAGCCGAAGACCTGACTGCCGGCGAGACTGAGTTTGAGGAAACCGAGGACATTAAAATATGGAAGATTCCTTTGGCTGAGGCGGTGGAAATGGCCATGCGCGACGAGATCACAGACTGTATTTCGGTGGCGGGACTGCTGAAGGCCGAGCGCTTTCTGGCCGCCCGAAAGAACAAATAATTTCCTGGAGGTAGCACTAAATGCACAGGCAGGCTGTTCCGTTTTTGCCCTGTTTTCCTGAAAACACTCTAAAAACGGCAAAGGCAGACGGTGTGCGTGGTACTATTTTAAATTATTTGTAATTTTGAAGAGATGAACTGGCTAAAGAAAACCGGAAAGAGAGCGTATTCTGTGTGGTGTACCACATGGTTCGTGCTGCCATTTATCACCTCCTATCCCCTGTTCAGGCTTTTCGTCTCCAAACCTAAATGGTACCGCCACGGCCACATGCTCAACCGCATTTGGTCTAAAGTGCAGTTGCGCATGTACCTGATGCCCGTGAAAGTACGCGGCCGTGAGTTCTTGGACCCCAACCAGAAATACGTTTTCGCGCCCAATCACAGTTCGTTCATAGATATTCCCATGGTGTTGGCGGCCATTCCCGGCTTCCTTAATTTTGTGGGCAAGAAGTCGCTCACCAAAGTGCCGTTGTGGGGCCTGATCTATGACCGTCTGTACATTTCTGTGGACCGTAAAAGCGCCGTCAGCAGTGCCAAAGCCTATATCTCCAGCAAGAAAAGTCTGGAAGAAGGACGCAGCGTGGTGATTTTCCCGGAGGGGACCATTTCTGAGGAAGCTGGCAAGGAACTGCTGCCTTTCAAGGACGGTCCGTTTAAACTAGCCATTGAGAAGCAGGTGCCGCTGGTACCCATCTCCATGCCGTACAACCATCTCTTTCTGCCAGACGTGAAAGGGAAACTGGTGATCAGATACCATCGTCTGGAGATGACCATTCACAGACCCATACCTACTGAAGGCCTCACGTTGCAAGATGTTGAGTTTTTGAAACAGCAGACCTTTTCCATTATTCAAGAAGAATTACACGCCAAGAACCATGAGCACCAATATAGAAACACTCCGTCAGTTAGCGCACTTAGCCCGGCTTGAGTTTGATGAGACCAAAGAGCAGGAAATGCTCAAAGGCTTAAATGAGATCCTGGACTGGGTGGACCAACTGCGCCAGCTGGACACGGCCAACGTAGAACCGCTGGTGCACATGTCTGAAGAAGTGAACGTGCTGCGCGAAGACGTAGCCCAGAACACCGTGAGCCATGAAGACGCCCTGCGTCTGGCCCCGCGCAAAGACTCAGATTATTTCAGGGTTCCTAAAGTGATGGAATAGGCTTGATGGCTTTCGTTGCTTTCTGGAAAAACATAGAGAAGGGCCCGCGTGCCCTTTATCTTTTACTATTGGTTGCCGTTCTGGCCGCCGTGGGTTTGGGCTTCTACGGATTTTACAAAGGCGACCAGCTGGTGTTTCCGTTGGAGAGACAGGCCGAGCTGTATCCCGCCGAGGCCCATTTGGATGCTTCCTCTCCCCTGCTCACGCTTATCAGGATTGAGGCCAACGCCTATCTGGTCTCTGAACGCTACACCGTGGGTGCCATGCAATTACCCGTCTGGGCCGTTTGGGCGGTATTGGCCGGTATGGGCGCGGCGCTCACTTTCTTCTGGAGCATTATCAGTTCTTTAAAGCGCATGCCGTTTTACGTGGCCATTGGCCTGGGCATGCTGTGGCTGGCTACCTTCAACCTGGATCTGCTGGGCATTTTTTCTGAGACCGGCCGTACCCTTCTTCTCATTGTGCTGGGGGTGTTGGGTGGAGTGAGCTATCTGTTTCATTCTTTCCTGCCGCAGGTAAGTTTCATCAAACGGTTCTTGGTCTTCGCCCTGCTGGTGATTGGCCTAGGACTGGCTATTTTTTATGCGTCTCCATTTCCGGCAGAACAGACGGCCATGCACCTGGTCAATTACAGTACCATGGGCAGTATGGTGGCCTCAGCCCTGTTCTTGTTATTGGTGGCGTATGAGAATTTGCATGGATTGCTTTGGTTCAATACGCAGGCCCAGCAGCCGCAGCGCCGTTTTGGTTTGCCGCAGTTTGTGCTCATCAGTGTGCTGTATCTGGGCAACCTGTTGTTGCTTTACCTAAAACAGAACAACGTCCTGGACCTGGACATTTTCCTGCTGCACCCCTTCCTGATTTTGCTTTGCTCTGCGCTGGTGGGTTTCTGGGGCTTGCGTCAACGGCAGCTGCATTACTCCCGCTTCCTGCGTTTTGAGACAGAAGCGGCGCCCATTTACTTGGTGCTGGCTTTACTTACCGCTCTCAACCTGGCCTACGCCTTGTTATTAGCCAATGACGCCTTCCTGAAATCTTACGCCAACCTGATCGTTCTCACCCACCTGGCATACGGAGTACCTTTCCTGATTTACGTGCTGGTGAACTTCGCGCCTTTGATTAAGCAAAAGCTGCGCGTGTATAAAGTAGTGTATGAACCCCGGCGTCTGCAATATTACACGGTGTATTTGATGGGATCAGTGATTCTGGTGATCCTCATCATGCAGTCCTACTATGCGGTGCAGCACCAGGCCATGGCCGGCTATTATACTTACTTAGGAGATTTATACCGCCAGACCGAAGCCAAGCCCTTATTGGCAGAACAGTATTACGCAGAAGGCGCAGACCGAAGCAGAACCAGCCAGCGCGCCCGGCTTTCGCTTCTGGACATGTACCACCAGGGCGGCATGCGCACCCTGGAACTGAGAATGCTGGAAAACTTATTGCAACAGAATCCGGCCCCGGCCCATTACCTGCGGTACGCCAACTTACTCACAGACCAGGCAGACTTGTTTGCGCACCTGCAGTTGCTCCGCGACGGCGTGAAAGCATTTCCGGAGAACGGGCCGCTGTTGAATAACCTGGCCTTGTTGTATGGCACTACCACCTTCCAGGATTCGGCGGCGCTTTACCTGGATGAAGCCCTTTCCCATGCGGTGGATCCAGAGGTAGTGCAGGCCAACCAACTGGCTTTCCTGCTTCGGCATGGCTATGAGGCGCAGGCCAAAGAGTTTGCCAACAAGTATGAGGGAACCTATAGCCCGCTATTGACCAACAAACTAGCCATTGCCTATCTCCTGAAACAGAGTACCCCCAGTGAGTTGCCTGGCGTTTTGAAGGATAGTGTTTTGACGCCACAGTCGTTTGCTGGCTTTTACCTGCGGCATTTGGTGCCCACAGTCAAAGCAGACACAGCCGCCGTTACCACCATTGATCATCTGCTATCACAGGAGGCCAATCAGCCTTACGCAGATGATTTGATCTTGCTCAAAGGGTTGCTGCAACAGCGCCAAGGCTTGGCGCGTGAGGCCAAGGCCACTTTAACCCGGTTGGCCACCTCCAGCGAGGCCGGAGCCGGATATTACAAAGACATTCTGGGACAATGGATGTTGCAGGCCCAATTATACCCCCTAGCATTGCAGTACTTTCAGGAGGCTGGCCAGGCCCGCTATAAGGATGCGCAGTTGCACGGGGCCATCGCGGCCGCGTTAAACCAGGACTTTGGGCTGGCCGCTCAGATTGCCTTGCAGCCGGCCAGTGCGTTTCCAGACCAGGGCCAGCAACAGGCGGCCACGGCCATTGTCATTGCTTCCCAGCTCACGGCAGAACAAGCCACCTCGGCGCCAGATTCGCTTAAAGTGCGGTTCCTGCAATTGCAGGCTTCCCAATTACCCGTGGCAGAAGTGGAGAGGGTGGCTCAGCAGATTACCACGCCTGCTTTGGCACCGGTGGCGGCGCTTCCGTTGGTAGCCAGGTACGTGCAGGAAGGTAACCTGCTGGAGGCGCAGCGGCAGTTGAACACGCACTTCCCTAAGAATTTCCCCAACAACCTGCTCAAATCTCAGGCGCATGTGCTGCAAGGGCATATCTGGCAAAAGGCGGGGCAGTGGAAGGAACTGGAACAGACCTTGCCCAAGCTGTATTTTGCGCAGCAGCACCTGGGGACTAAACTTTATTTACAGGCGCAGGTTGCTCAGCGTAATAAACAGAGTAAACAAGCGACTAATCTCTATAACCAGCTTTCAGAAAAGGCCCCGGGGCATGAGCAAGGCCAATTGGCCGCGGCTTCTTTCTTTAGTGCCCAGAAGCAGGGATTACGCGCGTATGACATTTTACTAGAGGCGGTTAACTACAACCCATTGTCGGTTACCCTCAGGAAAGCCTATATCAAAGAGGCACTCCAACAGGGTTTGAAAGACTATGCCTTGCAGGGGTTGGAAGGGTTACAACCTTTGGTTAGTCCTACGGAATACCTTACCTTTAAAAGAGAAATAGACGCCCACCTGCAGGCCAGTGATTCACTGAACCAGAGTTGGCAGTAAGGACACACAGCCTATGAGCACCATCATTCAAACCAATGAGATTTCGCGCATGTACCAGATGGGCACCGAGACCATCCATGCCCTCAGGTCTATTTCCATTGAGATTCAGAAAGGCGAATACGTGGCGTTCATGGGACCGTCTGGTTCTGGAAAGTCCACGCTCATGAACATCATTGGCTGCCTGGACACGCCCACCAGCGGCACCTATATTCTGAACGGCAAGGATGTGAGCAACATGGTAGACAATGAGCTGGCCACGGTGCGTAACCGGGAGATTGGCTTCGTGTTCCAAACGTTCAACCTGTTGCCCCGGTCTTCATCTCTTGAGAATGTGGCCTTGCCTTTGATTTATGCCGGCTACAGCAAATCTGACCGCGAAGAAAAAGCCATGGAAGCCCTGAGAAGCGTAGGTCTGGACACCCGGGCCAAGCACAAGCCCAATGAACTGTCGGGTGGGCAGCGCCAACGTGTGGCCATTGCCCGCGCCTTGGTGAATGACCCCAGCATTATCCTGGCAGATGAGCCAACTGGTAACCTGGACTCCAAGACCTCTTATGAGATCATGGAGCTGTTTGAGAACCTTTACGCCAAGGGCAACACCATCATCATGGTAACCCACGAAGACGACATAGCCCATTACGCGCACCGCATAGTGCGCCTGCGCGATGGCCTGATTGAGTCTGACGTAATTAATGACAACGTGACGATCCCTCATTTACAGGCCGCCGCGCACAACGCATCTATCTAGTTAATGAAAATTTACACCAAGACCGGCGACAAAGGCGAAACCTCTTTGATTGGCGGCACCCGCGTTAAAAAATCACACGTCCGCATTGAGGCCTACGGCACTGTAGACGAGCTCAACTCCTTTATTGGCGTAGTGCGTGACCAGGAAGTAAACCTAAAGCGCCAGGCCCTTTTCTCTGAAATACAGGACCGCCTGTTCACAATAGGTTCTACTTTGGCTACAGATCCAGAAAAAGACACCAAAATCCAGACCCCAGACCTGCACGAAGAAGACATTAAGCTGTTAGAGAAAGAGATGGACGCTTTGGACCAGAACCTGCCGCCTTTGCGTAACTTCATCCTGCCGGGCGGCCACGTGGCTGTATCATTTTGTCATGTGGCGCGTACAGTGTGCAGACGGGCAGAACGTCTTTCCATTGCCTTGCAAGAAGACTCTCCCGTAGATGATCTTATCATCAAGTACCTGAACAGACTTTCTGACTTCCTTTTTGTTCTAAGCCGCGCCATGAGCCAAGAGCTGGGCGCACAAGAAATAACCTGGAAGCCTCGTATCTGAGGCTTTTTTTATTGGAGCATTACCTAAAAACCGTACATACTCACCTATTGTTTTTATGCAATCAGACATCATGACTATTCATACCCAAGTAACCACCGCCAGCCGGTTGGCAGACCTGGACATGGAGAACATCCAGTTCGGGAAAATCTTTGCAGACCACATGGTTTCCATTGACTATGCAAACGGCGAGTGGCAGACACCCCAGATCTTACCGTATGGCCCTATTGAACTAAGCCCGGCCACGGCAGCATTGCATTATGGCCAAGCTTTGTTTGAAGGCATGAAAGCCTATAAAACCGTAGACGGCCAGGTTGTGTTGTTCCGGCCGCAAGCCAACTGGGCCCGCATGAACGAGTCTGCCAAGCGTCTGTGCATGCCAGAGATCCCGGAGGAGTTGTTCATGGAAAGCCTCAAGCAACTCATTGCCCTGGATGCAAACTGGGTACCTGGCAAAGTGGGTAACTCACTGTACATAAGACCCTTCATGTTTGCCAGTGATGCCTTGGTGGGTGTACGCCCGTCAGAGACGTATAAGTTCATGATTTTCTGCAGCCCTGCCAGCCAGTATTACGCTGAGCCGGTGCGCGTGAAGATTGAAGAAAAATACACCCGCTCTGTAGAAGGCGGCGCCGGTTACGCCAAAGCAGCCGGTAACTACGGTGCCTCTCTATACCCAACCAAGTTGGCGCAGGAGAAAGGCTTCCATCAAGTGATCTGGACAGACGGCAAAGAGCACAACTTCATTGAAGAATCTGGTACCATGAACGTGATGTTTGTGATTGACGGCAAATTAATCACGCCTGCTTTGAGCTCCTCTATCCTGGCTGGTATCACCCGCGACAGCGTGTTGCAACTGGCCCGCGACTGGGGAATGCCGGTGGAAGAGCGCCGCATCTCTGTACAGGAGATTGTAGACGCTCACGCCGCTGGTACCCTGGAAGACGCCTTTGGCACCGGCACGGCCGCTACCATTGCGCCCATCAAGTCCATCATGTACAAAGAACATGAGATGGAATTGCCGGCCGTGGCCAACCGTACTTTCTCTAACAAAGTAGCCGCAGAACTAGACAAAATCAGACACGGCCAGGCAGAAGACGTGCACGGCTGGATGGTTCCGGTTCAGTAGAGCTACGGTCAGACACAAGCTATAAGACGCAAGACACAAGGCCTTCTCAGGTAATCACATCTGAGAATCTTGTATCTTGCGTCTTTCCTATGTGAGAAGATTGTGAAATGAAGAATGCCGTTTTTAGCCTGTTTTACAGAAAATAAGCCAAAAACGACGGTTGAATCCAAACCAGAATCATTTTCTGACATTCATTTATGCGCAGACTTGCCTTAGCTTTTCTCTTTCTTGTCGCTCTTACAACGGCCTCCTTCCAGGCTGCTCAAGATCCAGGTGCCATAGATTTTTATCCAAAAGTCCAGGCTTTTGATTTAAGCTCTGTTTTGGCCGCAGACAGCATTTCTATTGAAGATGAGCAGAGAAAGATTGAAAAGCAGGAGCCTTTTGGTTTTATTGGCGACGACTATCAAAGGTTCTTCATTCATTTTACGTCTGTTATAAAAAATCCAGACAATGCATATCAATACCTGGTCTATGGAAAATCAAGGGTTAAAGATACCGTTTGCGATTTTCAAGGAACCATCACGGTCAAAAGTGCCAGGCTCCTAAAGGAAAGTGACCACCCAACATTCAAGCAAGGCATGGTTGTAGGCGAATACAAGTTCTATGAAAATGGAAGGCTTCCCGCCACAGGCTTTCTACAAGGAAAAGTTACTACAGATTTTTACCTGGACGAGAAACAGAAAATCCATTACGACGACTTAATGTTCTCAGCGGACGGCTTCAAGAATAATCAGTTCCAAGGAACCTGGACGAGTTATAAAACAGGAATTACCAAGAAATGTAACTGGGGAGATTATAGAATCCCATCCAGCGGAGATTTAGACATTGGGGCCGGTGAATTCAGTGTAAATGGGAAATACATAAAAAACGGCTGGCAAAACTACATGAAGGCCTTTATTGGAAACCCTGATTTACCTGAAACCAAAAAGGCAAAAGCGACGGAAGAGGCGAAATGGTGGAAATAGAAAGTATACACTAAATTCTCATTTTCACATCGTCACATTTCCAAATCTTCACATCAGAAAATAGCACATCAGCACATTAAAGTTTTAGCACATTAGCAGCATGACCCAAGAGCAGATAAAAGAGTTAAAAGGCCGCGTAGAGGCTTTGAGGAGGTATCTTTGACTACGATGCCAAGAAAGAACAAGTACTAGCCATTGAAGAGAAATCTACGGCACCCGACTTCTGGGATGACCCCAAGAAAGCCGAGGTAGTCTTGAAGGAAGCCAAAGGACTGAAAACCTGGACCGATGACTTTGAGAAGACCAACAAGGCAGTGGAAGACGTAGAAGTGCTCTTCGATTTCTATAAAGAAGGCGACGTGTCTGAAGAAGACATTGCCGCTGAATATAAGTCTGCCCAGGATGTAGTAGAAGCCTTGGAGTTCAAGCGGATGCTGAGCAACGAGGAAGACCAACTGGGCGCCGTGCTGGAGGTAAACTCGGGCGCGGGTGGCACGGAGAGCCAGGACTGGGCCGAAATGCTGTACCGCATGTACCTCATGTGGGGCGAACGCAAAGGCTACACCGTCAAACAAATTGACTTCCAACCTGGCGAGGGCGCGGGTATCAAATCTGCCACGCTGCAGTTTGACGGAGACTTTGCGTATGGCTACTTGAAAGCCGAGATTGGCGTGCACCGCTTGGTGCGTATCTCGCCGTTTGACTCGGGTGGACGTAGGCATACCTCTTTTGCCTCGGTGTTTGCCTACCCGGTAGTGGATGACACCATTGAGATTACCGTGAACCCCGGTGACATTGAATGGGACACCTACCGCGCGGGCGGTGCTGGTGGCCAGAACGTGAACAAGGTAGAAACCGCGGTGCGCCTTAAGCACAAGCCAACTGGCATTACCATTGCCGTGCAGATTGAGCGCTCGCAGCTCATGAACAAGGAGCACGCCATCAGAATGCTGAAGTCTCAGTTGTACCAGATTGAGATTAACAAGCGCAACGAGGAGCGGGACAAGGTAGAAAGCACCAAGAAGCGCATTGATTTCGGGTCGCAGATCAGGAACTACGTATTGCACCCGTACAAGCTCATCAAAGACATACGCACCGGCGTAGAACGCACCGATGTGCAGAACGTGCTGGACGGTGACCTGGATGATTACATCAAAGCCTTCCTGATGCAAAACTAAGCGTCCAAGCCCAGAATGATGCATCAAAAGCGCCTTCTACTGTTGAGTAGAAGGCACTTTCGTTTTTAGGCTAATTTCTGCAAAACAGGCCAAAAACGGCAGCAGGAAAGGCTTGATGAGTTGAACCGAGGTCCCTAGCCAAGTGTTCTTCTCATACGCCGCGCTTCACGCAGAAGCCTTTCCCGGCAAAACACTTGGCTTGTCTATCATAGCGGGCTTTCCATCTTTTATGAACCACTTTTATTACAGAACCTCTCCCCCAGTTCGCAGGCAATTGCGGCCCTTCAGGAAACCTTTTTTCTGGAAGCTGCTGTTGGCCGCCTTCCTTCTGTTAAACATTATTTTATTGATAGCCGCCGGAAAACCCAGTTCGGCTACCATTGCTCCTATTCAATTACGCGCCGAGAAACTGCCCTTCATCCCGAACGAGTTTCACATAGCCGAAGTGGTGGATGAAAGAGTTTCCCAAAAAACCATTGGCACGCTGGTGCCGCCGTTTACAACTCCTGCCTTGCCTCCGGCGGCTCAGACCGTAGACTTTCAGGGAGGTGCCGTGCTGGCCATTACAACCTACCTTCAACAAAGCTTGGCGCAGAATGCCAGCCTGCGGCCCATTACGCTCAAGATCAAAGAATACCAGGTCACAGAAACACCCGGCGACAAAGGAAAGGTAAACGGGCAAGTGGCCATCTCTGTGGCATTTGAATTACGGCGCGAAGGCAAGCAGATTCACCTGTTGGATTACAAAAGTGGCGCCCGGTACATCCGCTCCAGCCATCAGTTGACGGTAGTAGAGTCCACGCTCAGAAAACTGTTGAACGGTTCTCTGGAATACCTGCATCTCTGGATGGAACGCGAAGCCGCCGGCAACGAGAAACTGGCCAAAGGTCTACAGGTACACATCACAGACCACCTGGAGAATACCGAGCCAGACACGCTGTTCTATGACCCCAACCAGCCGTTGAACTTCAGTGACTTTAAGGGCCGAAGACCACCCAACAACTTCGCGGCCTCCATCTTTCCGGGTTTGTCATATGAAAGCACGGCCACCATGGACAAAGGCATCATCCATATCAAGATTCACGTAAAAGTATACGCCCTGCGCGAACTCACCCAAATACAAGATAATGCCCGAGACGCCCGTACCCTCAACCATGAGCAACGGCATTTTGACATCGTGAAAGTAGCCGCCGAACGCTTTAAGCAACGCATTCAGCCCCAGAAGCTTACTATAGAAGACTATGACTCCATGATTCAATACGAGTACCTGAAGGCGCTCTGGGAAATTGGCGATGAGCAGAAAAAGTACGACGCAGACACCAGCCACGGCATTTCCTCTGCAGGGCAGGCAAAGTGGAACGCCTACCTGGACGAGGAATTGAAAAAACTGGGTGTCTACCCTTCTTCCGGCCTGACGTCTTCTAATTAGCATAAGCAGTAAAAACGGTGGCCCATGCTTTTTGTAAAGCATGGGCCACCGTTTTTGGCATCTTTTCCAGAAAACAGGCTAAAAACGACTTTAAAAATCGCGCACAGAACAAACAACGCCATTGGCCAGGCTAGGCTTTTCCATCAACTGAATAACCTGCTGCGCGGCTTCTTCTGGTGAGGCCAGCGCTTTGTTCTGGTGCATGTCTTTAAAATTCTGCACACTGCTGAACTGCGCCACGTCTGAACTTCTGATCTGCTCCTGCATATCTGTGTCAATCACCCCCGGCGACAGCGAGAACACCTTCACGCCCGTCTGCATCAAGTCCTGTTCTACCTGTGCTGTCTGGGACAACATATCCAGCGCGGCTTTTGAGGCACAGTAAGCCGCCCAACCGTCTATAGGCCGTTGCCCTGCCCCCGAACTTATGTTCACAATCATCTTCTCACAGTCCTGCCGGTGTTGGTAGACTTGCAGGAACATGTTCATGAGCATGGCCGGCACCACCACGTTCACGTCAAAGACAAACTCAAAGTGCTCGTTCTGGCTCTGCCCCACGTAGCCAATATCGCCTACCACGCCGGCGTTGTTCACCAACACTATTTTCTGGGCATCGGGCAGAGGCTCAAATATCTTGTGCAGGTTGTGCTCCACGCCGGCCATGTCAGAAAAATCAAGCGGCTGGTGGCGGTAGTTCTTATGCGTAATGGAGCAGTTTCTGGACACGCCAATGACTCTGTTCTGGTCATCTTTCAATAAGGCTTCGGCAATAGCTTTGCCCAACCCGCGGCTGGCACCCGTGATGATATAGTAGTTCATGATTTCTAATTAGAAATTAAAAATTAGAGATTAGAAATGGATATTCTAGTTTCCTCCTTGGCTTTGCATACGCAGAAGAGCGGGTAAAAAGTTGGGAGGCTTGATTGATCATGGGAGTGTTTGGAAGACCCAGGAGTGCCTTAACGAAAGTAAAAGGCCTCACGGGTTTTGAAAACCTGTGAGGCCTAAGGCAAACCGTTTTTGGCCTTTTTTCTGGAAAAGAAGCCAAAAACGCCATACACTCTCCCGCAAGCTTGTAGCTTGTGGGTAAGATGAGGCAAGTTTACAAACTTGCGTGCCTCACCATGCAAGTCGTGCAAGTTGGAAACTTGCTCTATGATTGGCTCCAAGTTATAAACTTGAAGCAGGGCGTTTAATCACCGCCTGTCTAGCTGGCCCACAAGATCCCCCAAGTCAAGCCTGGGATGTCCCACTTTCAAGATGACAAAGAGGGAGGAACGGTCAAATCGGATTAATTCTTAATTCTTAATTATAAAATATACTGGCTAAGGTCTCTGTTTTTGACCATGTCACGCAAGCGCTCTTCTACCATTTCTGGGGTGACCATGAGTTTGGCGTTGGTAGGAATGGTGTCTGGCACGTCATACAGAATGTCATTGAGCAGGCGGCTCATGACGGTGTGCAGACGGCGGGCGCCAATGTTCTCCACTTCGGCGTTTACCTCAAACGCGATTTCTGCAATCTTCTGCAGGGCTTCATCTGAAAAAGACAGCTCTACTTCTTCTGCTCTCAGCAGTTCTACATACTGCTTGGTGAGCGCATTCTTCGGGTACTTGAGAATCTGGTAGAAATCGTCTTTGCTCAGGCTCTGTAGTTCTACTCTAATCGGGAAACGTCCCTGCAACTCTGGAATCAAATCTGAGGGCTTGGCCACGTGGAAAGCTCCGGCGGCAATGAACAGGATATGATCGGTTTTGATGACGCCGTATTTGGTGTTGACGGTGCTTCCTTCCACAATAGGCAAAAGGTCCCGCTGAACGCCTTCGCGGCTCACGTCTGGGCCGCTGCCGCCTTTGCCGCTGGCGCTGGCTACTTTGTCAATCTCGTCAATGAAGATGACGCCGGCGTTCTCGGCTTTGGCAATGGCCTCTTCCTTCACCTCGTCCATGTCAATGAGCTTGGACGCTTCTTCTTCTAGCAGAATTTTGCGGGCCTCAGAGATGGTCACTTTGCGCTTCTTGGTCTTTTTGGGCATCATGTTGCCAATCATCTCCTGGATGCCGGCCATCTGCATTTCGTCCATGCCCGGTCCCATCACACCCACCCCCGAAGAAGCGCTTTGCGACACCTTGATTTCAATCTTACGGTCTTCCAGTTCGCCGTTTCTTATTTTCTCCCGGAAGCGCTCACGCGTACGCTCGTTGAGTTCATAATCGCTATTGGGCTCCTCTGAACCAATAGAGCTGTCAAACCCCATTTCACGATTTCCTGGCTGGTTGATAGGCGGAATGAGGGCGTCCAGGATGATGTCTTCCACCATTTGGGCAGCCTGCGCTTTTACGTCTTCCTTTTTGCGGGTCTTGACCATGTTCACGGCCTGTTCCACTAAGTCACGCACCATGCTTTCCACGTCGCGGCCTACATAGCCTACCTCGGTGAACTTAGAAGCTTCTACTTTGGTGAAGGGCGCGTCTGCAATGCTGGCCAAACGGCGGGCAATCTCGGTCTTCCCCACGCCGGTGGCGCCAATCATCAAGATGTTGTTGGGCACAATCTCCTTCTGCATCTCAGGATCGGCGTGCATGCGGCGCCAGCGGTTACGTAAGGCAATGGCCACGTTGCGCTTGGCGTCATGCTGGCCAATGATGTATTTATCCAGTTCGGCTACAATTTGAGCGGGGGTCAAGTACTTGGTTGGATCTAACATAGGTTAATTTTGAATGAGAGAATGAATGAATGAGAGAATGCAAAAGTCTCATGCATTCTTCTTCAAGTTTATACTCTATGCCCGAAGGCTATTTTTATTTCGGTTCTAATTCGTTTTTGGCCTATTTTCTAGAAAACAGGCCAAAAACAGCATGAAATTAACTAATGGTTTCTGCTACACTTCAGCACGAATTCTATCCTTACCATATTTCATATTAAAATGAATACGCTCTTACATCCATTCTAACCTTCTTTCCATTGGTGCAAGATGTTCCATGATTGATTGGTTATCTCTTATGAAAAGTGTTAAATCTGCGATTGTTTCAGAGACACCCACTAAAAATTGTTGTCCATCTTCCTGAGTAAACAAAAATGCTGAATCGTATTTTACAGTTATCAGCTCTTTTCCTTCACTGTTCCACTCATCTACATCTTTATCTTCAAAGAGTTGTATTCTACTAATCGCACTTGATGGAGTGATATTTATTGAGCAGGAAGCGAGTAAATATCCTTCTTCGCTTATTTTTATTTCTTTTGGGGTTTTAGATTGACTTACCTCCAATTGATAGTATTCATAATCATCAAAATCTATCCAAGAGGTCTCAAAGTTGAGAAACCCCTTTTTTGAGGATAATGAGAATGAGGATGATTCAAATAGATTGAGGTTTACATTTACTTGCAACCCATTGCTGTAAATCATAAACACATGTTCACCAATTAACTGTTGAACTAGTTCGATGCTTTGATTAGACAGGTAATTCTCTATTATTCTCATATCTTATAATATACCCAACAATTAGATAGTTGGCACATTATCAAAGCTCCGGCGCTTTACTCAAAAAGCTGTTCAGGTCGGTGGTGAGCGTGAGGTAATGACCGGCGCCGGCCACGTGAAACTTGGCGTAGCTGTAGTCAAACCGGAAGGCTTTGATACGGATAGAACTCCCGAAGGAGAAACCCGCCATACCGCCCGCGTTTTCCTGAACCAGTTCCTGGTGCCGCAAATGGTTGTACCCCGCCCGCAATTGAAAGTTTTGACTCAAGAGAAATTCACCACCTACCACAAAGTGCCGGGCCAGCTGGTCCCCGAAGCTTTTTTCTTCCTTCACCTCCTCGTTGTTCTCATTGATGGTGCCTTTTTGGTTGGGGTCTAGATAGACAATATCCCATCTATGCAACTGATGTCCCGTCACCGACAATCTGAACGGCGCGTGCTCTGGTTTGTAGCTCACGCCCAGTTGTATATCCAAAGGCAGAGGCTCGCGGTCACTGCCGTCATAGGGTTTGAGCATAAGGCCCAAGTTTTTGATGGCCACACCTACAATCAGTTCTTTTTCTGGATGCTTGAACGAACCGCCCAAGTCTAAAGCTGTTGCGAAGGCCTGGTTTCCGGCAATGTTAGAAACCGCCCCTTTTAAGGTACCGCCCACCGTTATATGTTCAATGGTAGACGCATGCGAAAGCGTGACCACGTAATCCCGCACGTTAAAGCTTCCTTCCTCCAGACCGGCGGCATCGCGTTGGGTGAAATCCCCATAGTCCAGATACTGTACACCCACGGCGTTTCTGCCGTATTTGGGGTGGTCAAAGGTGTACTGGACGTTGTTTTGGCTGATGTCTGAGAGGTAGTTGAGGTGTGTGAAAGACAAATGCCGATTGGTCTTGCCTTGCATCAGCGCCGGGTTTTCCGTGACGGCATTCACCTCTTCCAGCCCGGACGAAATATTGATGCCACCCAAGGCCGCCACCCGTGCGTGGGTAGGGACTTGCAGAAACGAAAAAGCAGAACGCCCTCCTATCTGGGCATAGGTACACTGTAGCACAGCAACCCATAGAAGCCCCAGAAGGAAAAGGCGTTTTTGCATTGTTTTCGTGAAAATAGGCTAAAATCAGCTTTTCTAATGTAGATCCCTCGCTCGCCTCCGGAGAGTGTGAGAAACATGCGGTGTCTCGCCGTTTATTAGATTAACTTCATACACTCATAACGGCCAGAGGCCTAAGTAGCTCTCACTCGCCGGTGGCGAGGGAGAGCTACTTTTAGTTGTCAGCGCGGGCCGGAACTGGTTCTTCAGTGACCTTTAATTCTAACGGTTTAGCAACTTTCTCTGGCAACAGCGCGAACTCCAGCACATCGTCCACGCGGTCTACGTAATGGATGTTGAGCCCGGCAATGTAGTGAGCGGCAATCTCATTCACCTCTTTGCGGTTCTTGTTGCACAGAATCACGTCTTTTACTCCCGCACGTTTGGCCGCCAGAATCTTTTCTTTGATACCACCCACTGGCAATACCTTTCCGCGTAGTGTAATCTCACCGGTCATGGCCAGATGCGAGCGCACTTTGCGTTGCGTAAACACAGAGGCAATGGACGTGAAGATGGCAATACCGGCACTTGGCCCGTCCTTCGGCACGGCCCCTTCCGGGAAGTGGATGTGCAAGTCATACTGGTCAAACAGGCGGTAGTCAATGTCCAGCTCCTGGGCACGGGCGCGCAGGTAAGAAACGGCCGTCATGGCAGATTCCTTCATCACATCGCCTAGCTGTCCAGACAAGGTCAGCTTCCCTTTGCCGCGGCTCAATAGTGACTCAATGAACAGAATGTCGCCACCCACGCTGGTCCAGGCCAAGCCCGTCACAACGCCTGCGGTTTCATTGTCCTGGTACAGTTCTTTGTCGAAGATTTCTGGGCCTAGTATGCGCACTATGTCTTTGGCTTCCAGCTTGGCCGGCCACTCCTCTTCCATGGCTTTGGATTTGGCAATGTTTCGGACAACAGCCCCCAGTTTACGTTCCAGATTCCTTACACCAGATTCACGGGTATAGTCTTCTATTACCTTCTGGATGGCTCCGGTGGAGAAAGCCACGTCTTTGGCTTGTAGGCCGTGGTCTTCTTTGAGCTTTGACAGCAAGTGGCGCTTGGCAATTTCAACCTTCTCTTCAATGGTATAGCCGGTCACCTCAATAATCTCCATGCGGTCACGCAGGGCTGGGTGAATGGTATCCAATGAGTTAGCCGTAGCAATGAACAAGACTTTAGAAAGGTCATACTCCACTTCCAGGTAATTGTCCACGAAGGTATGGTTCTGCTCTGGGTCCAACACCTCCAGCAAGGCAGAAGACGGGTCGCCTCTGAAGTCAGAATTAATCTTATCCACCTCGTCCAGAATCATGACCGGGTTAGAAGACTCAACTTTCTTAATCTGACTGATGATACGGCCCGGCATAGCGCCCACGTAGGTTTTGCGGTGCCCGCGAATCTCGGCTTCGTCGCGAACGCCGCCTAAGGCAATGCGCACGTATTTACGGCCCAAAGCTTTGGCTACAGAGCGTCCCAACGAAGTTTTCCCCACGCCCGGAGGTCCGTACAAGCAAAGGATAGGCGCCTTCATATCGTTCTTCAGCTTCAAGACGGCCAAATACTCCAAGATGCGCTCTTTCACTTTCTCCAAGCCGTAATGGTCAGCGTCCAGAATTTTCTTGGTGCGCTTCAGGTTGAAGTTATCCTTGGTGTTTTCGTTCCAAGGCAGGTCCAGCAAGAACTCGCAGTAGTTCAAGGAGATAGGATACTCAGCGGCCTGCGGGTTCAGGCGGCCTAGTTTGTCTATCTCTTTGTTGAAGTGCTTGGCCACGGTTTCGGGCCATTTCTTTTTGGCGGCACGCAGACGCATCTTCTCCACTTCCTGCTCGGGGCCGTCCATGCCCAGCTCGTCCTGCAAGACTTTGATTTGCTGACGCAGGAAATAGTCGCGCTGTTGCTCATCAATGTCCAGGTGCACCTTGCTGTGGATTTCCTGCTTAATTTCCAGCATCTGGATTTCACGCATCATCAACTGCAACAAGGTAGTGCCGCGCTCTACGCCGTCGTTAATCTCTAACAACTTCTGCTTCTGGGCTACCTCCACGTTGATGTTAGAGGACAGGAAATGCGTCAAGAAGCTTGGGCTGTCAATGTTGTCCAGAGCCACCTGGGCTTCCTGCGGAATTTCAGGGTTGAGCTTCAGAATCTTGGCGGCCGCCTCTTGCAGGGAGCGTACCAGGGCCTTCACTTCTTTGCTGGTTTTGTTGGGGAACACCTCTGGGCAATAGGACACTTTGGCCGTCAAAAACGGGTCTTCTTGCGTGACTTCTTCTACGGTAAAGCGGCTCTGCCCCTGAATGATGATGGTGGTGTTCCCGTCTGGCAGGACCAGCATTTTCAGGATTTTGGCCATGGTGCCCACGGTGTACAAATCTTCGCCGCCCGGCTCTTCAGCAGACATGTTCTTCTGGGCCACTACGCCCACAATCTTATCGCCGCGATAGGCTTTGCGCACCAGTTTCACAGACTTCTTTCTGGTCACGGTGATGGGTAGAACCACGCCCGGAAAAAGCACGGTGTTGCGAACCGGCAAAAGCGGCAGGGTATCTGGTTTATTCTTCTCAGAACCTTCTCCGTCTTCCAGATCAGTGGTGATAATGGAGATGATGTCTCCATTGCCATCGTCTGCCAAGTCGGCAAGCATGAGTTGGTGTAACAGCGTATCTTGGGTATTATTCATAAAAGCGACCTCATTGAATGCCATAATGACAGCATTCTGTGCGTAAACTGCACGGTTTTGGATGAAGATAGATATATGTCAAGTCCTATGCCAATGTAGGCCGTAAAACTTCTATATTTCCTGAGAGAACCCGGCAGAAAAACTTACATTTGATATGTAATTAAGAATAGTATTCCCCCGGCAGCTATTTTACTATGCCACTACTTCGACTCCTTTGCCTTTCCTTGCTGTTTGCAGCCTACAGTTTTGCCGCTGTGGGCCAGACGAAATCGCCCTTGCGTATTCGGCAGAAAGCTGTTTCTGATTCTCTTAGGGACCGTACCCCAGAGGCCGAGCTGGTCTTAGAATTCCCGAACCTCAACAAGGTGGCCTTCTACCAAAACTCCTCTAAGCTCAACGCCATTCTAAAGCTGGAGAAAAAACAGAACTGGGCCAAAGTCCTACCATTGCTGGAGGACTACGTGGGCAACTTCGGGATTGACAACTTCTACCGTGACACCAAACTGCTTTGGCGCCTGGGCCAGCTGTATGAGAAACTGGGCCAGCGCGAAAAAGCCATCGCCTATTACCGTCTGGTCCTTAAACACCACCGCACGGACATTAAGCGCGTGCAATTGTACTATGACTCTCTGGAGCAGAAAAAGCAGGATTTGTACGTACCGCTTAAGCAGTATTATGAGATTGTAGAGTACCGCAAAAGTGTGGCCACCTACAAGCCCCCGCGCGGCGTGTACACTAATATGGGCGATGCCATCAACTCCAAGGCAGAAGACTACGGCCCTGCCGTGCACGCGGATAGTTCTTTGTTTATTTACACCTCGCGCCGCAAGGCCACCAAATCCACCGGCACCGACGAGGACCTGTATTTCTCTAAAAACGAGAACGGCTACTGGCATGAGGGGCAGTCCTTTGGCAAGCCCATCAACAGCATTTACAACGAAGGTTCTGCCTGCCTCAGCCGCGATGGCAAGACGCTGTACTTTGCCCGCTGCGAAAGCCCTGATGGTTACGGCAACTGTGACTTGTATTCTGCCAATAAACTTACCGACGGCTCCTGGGGGCAAATTAAGAACCTGGGGACTAGCGTGAACAGCAAGGCTTGGGATTCGCAGCCCACGCTTTCACCGCAGGAAGACACGCTCTACTTTGCCTCAGATAGACTGGGTGGCTTTGGTTTGTCAGATATTTATTACACGGTGAAACAGAAGAACGGCGATTGGTCCAATGCCAAGAACCTGGGACCGGTGGTGAACACCCGCGAGAGTGAGGTGAGTCCGTATTTCCATCCCTTGTACCAGGTGCTGTACTTCAGCTCACGGGGGCAGTTGCTCAACTTCGGGGATTTTGACATCTACAAGACTTACCGCGTGAACGGCCACTGGCAGGAGCCGCGCAACGTGGGTCCGCTGGTGAACGGCAAGGGAAGCGAGTACTACTTCACCATTGACGCTGAATCCAAAAACCTATATTACGCCCGCTCAGAGGAGACCAATCTCAAGAACCTGGACCTTTTCTCCTTCCCGCTGCCCATGGAGGCGCACCCGCTGGCCGTAACCAAACTCTCCGGCGTCCTCACAGACTCCATTACCAACAAACCGCTCAACGGCATCATTTCCATCATTGACATGGACAATGGCGTGGAAGTGGCCTCCAAATACCTGCGCGACGACGGTTCTTTTGACTTTGACCTCATTGACAACAGCCGCTACATGATGCTCATCCAGAGCCCCGATTTCTTCTCCATTGAAAAAGAGGTGGACCTGAAAAGCGACACCGTCATGAAAATCATGACCACGCTCATTGACTACAGCATTCCGCTTATTTTCAAGAACCTGGAGTTTGACGAAGGCAAAGCCGACATCAAAAAAGACATGGAATCCAGCCTGGACCGCATTGTGCTGTTCATGGTGGATCATCCAGACATTAACCTGAGCATAGAAGGCCACACCGATGCTTCCGGAGACCCAGACGCCAACCTGGAACTCTCTAACTGGCGCGCCATCTCCATCAAGAAGTACATAGTGGACAAAGGCAAGCTGGATGAAAACCGAATCCACGCCGTGGGCAAAGGAAGCTCTGAACCCATTAAAGAAGAGTTTACCCTAGAAGACCGCGCCGTGAACCGACGAGTGGAGTTCAAGCTCATTAAACCGGGTTCAGGGACTTCTGAGGGAAAGAATGACGGCGGAGGCGGTTGGGAATAACCAAGCCATCTCTTGCCACAAATCTTCCGTTTTTGGCCTGTTTTCTAGGAATTAGCCCAAAAACGGAAGGTTTGTGGCAAGAGGAGTAAAACAAAAGAACATGGAAAGGCTTTTACACGCAAAGCACTGGCAAATCTTTCTTATTACCATTTTCGCTCAACTTATAGGGAATGTCACACTGGAGCAATACCCCATGGTAGACCTGCTCCTCTCGTTATCAGGAGTTCTGCTTTATTTCTCCTACCCAATGGTCATCGGGTACCTGTTACAGGGGTTCTTATCTCCTAAAGTCCAATTAAGGTCCACCTACTTTCTTGTAAACTGCTTTGTTTGGTTTGGGGTCTATGTAATAACCATGGTTCTTTCTGAAGGGAAGAGCGTCCATTATAGTGGTCTGAAAGCGTTGCCTGGCTTTTACGTCTTCTTTGCCTTTCTCTACTCCACAAACATTTTTCCAGCCAAAACCATCAAGTCCATAGAGCTTTCAAAAGAAGCCAGGTTTGGAGACTACTTCTTCTATTCTTTTCTAATCCTCTTTCTGCCCTTCGGAATTTGGATTCTACAACCTAGAATCAACAGAATAGCGGCTGGGCAATTGACTGAGCCTGCATCTTTCAACTAATCTTTCTATAAATACAAACCTCCCGTTTTTGGCTTGTTTTACAGAAAACAGGCCAAAAACGGGAGTTTGTGTTTACGCTACTTCTGTCTAGTTCTTCTTCGGCAAACCAGGAATCTGAATAGCCGGCGTACGGTCTTCTGGCCTAGGAGCGTCTTTTCTAAGCTTTTTGCCGCCCACGTTCACAATTAAGCCAATGCTCATCACAGAGTTGCCGGCGGTCATAAAATCACGGTTTTTGAGGCCGAAGTTACTGCCGCTGGTATACTGCAATTGGATGTTGGGCGTCAGGTGCAAACGGGTATAGAAGACAGGCTCAAAGAAGATGTTGTCCTCGGTGGGCTGCTTCACATCGTTCCGGAAGAACTCAGACATGCTCACCCGACTAATGCGCAAAGCGGTTCCGTAATTCAAGGTATGCTCGTTGCCAAAAAGCGTCAACACGCGCTTCTTTCTGGAAGAGTAATTGACCTGCAAAAACATCTTATTGAACTTAACCTCCTGCCGGTCATAGGTCATCATACCTTCGGGGGTGGACTCTTTGTAGGTACGGTCGCTGCTGCCGCGGCCCAGGCCGGCGTAGACTTCCAGAATGCGGTTTTGGTTGGGGCCAAACGTAGTGAAGTAGCCGCCGCCCGCCTCCAGCAGGTTATGCCGAAAGTCTTTTTTGCGGGAATCATTGTTCATCATGGCTCCGCTTACCAACACACCCACATGGTCTGTAACCGCATAGGCTGAGTTGAAACTGGCATTGCCTTTTAAAGTAATGTGAGCGCTGGTACTCAATTCGCCTCGTGAAGTGAGCATGGGGGTGTTGGGCACGTTCGGCATGTACACGCTGGAACAGCCGGTGGCGGCAGTGCCCATAAGAAGGACAATAATGCGGAGTAAGCTTTTTCTCATAAACTGCTAAATTCTATCCCTGTTTCTATTTCACGTGTAGTGTTGAGATGCCTGAAAGCCTCCACTTTATCAGGCATGCTTGGATTCTAATTTTCTAAAAGAACTGGCTCCTTCCCCTAGGAGTTTACCCATCTGCCCTAGTCAAGAGAAGAGGAAGTCAACCTACAAGGAAACCTCATGCTGGGTGTCTCCAACGCGGCTAAGCACCGACTTCTTCCTGGCGCCCACCTGCAGGTTGAGGATGTTGGTCTGGTCATCAAAGAGCTCCATCAAAAGATCATTCTGTACAAACAGGTTTTGCCCTGGTGCCTTGCCGGCGGGTATCTCAATGTAGAGCCAGATGGCGTCTGCCTCTTCCTGGGCGCCTACAAACTTCTGAGTTGGCCGTGCGCCTTTTCCGGCAGAAATGGTAAAATGCGCTTGCAGGTACTCGGCAATGAGTTTGTTCACGCGCTCAGACTTGTCCAACCGGATGCTGGTCTTGTGGCGCTTGCTGAGGGCGTCTTCCAGGTCATCGGCGAAGAGCCTGATGGACAACTCATAGCTCTGCGTCTTGGGGTTGTAGCGCGCATCTGTGATGCTGGTATGGAAGTCATGCGCCCACGCTTGCACTGGCAACAGAAAACCGACCAGTAATGCAAAATATAAAGCCTTTCTAATATTCATGTTCTCTTTTAAACAGGAAGAGACGCAAGTTTATTGCGTCTCTTCTGGCTCAACAAATTAGGTACACTCCAAAAAAGAAGTCTTCCCTCTTGTGTCTTTTGATTTGAATCTAAATGCTATTTGAACAGCAACTTAAAGAAGTCATTGAAAATGGCGAAGGCCATCAAACCCAGCAGCAACACCATGCCCACCTTCTGCGCGTTCTCCAGGAACTTGTCTGACGGCTTACGGCCCGAGATGATCTCATACGTCAGGAACATCACGTGACCGCCGTCCAGCGCCGGAATGGGCAAGAAGTTCATAAACGCCAGCACCATGGACAACATGGCCGTGATGGTCCAGAAGTTGATCCAGGAGAAGGTACCGCCAAAAATCTGGGCAATGCCAATTGGGCCGCTCAAGGCTTTGGAGGCAGAAACCTCGGCTCTGAAGATCTTCCCGAAGCCTTTGATGTTGGTTATGATCACCGAGAAGGCTTTCTCAGCTCCCAGCGGAATGGACTCCAGGAACCCGTAGTGGTGGGTAGCACGGGGCAATAGCAGTTCTGGGAAGAAACCAAGGGTGCCGTCTTCGTACACGGTTGGGTTCAAAGTCATAGGCTTGCCGGCTCTCTCAATCTGCAAAGGAACCGTCTTGGCCTTGTAGTGACTCAAGGCCGCCTGAAACTCATGGAAAAACTGGATAGGCTGGTTGCCAATCTTCACAATCTTGTCACCGGCCTTCAACCCGGCTTTGTCTGCGGCACTGCCAGATTTCACGCTGCCAATCACAAACGGCTCCCGCGGCAAGATAAAGCCAATCTTGTCGTTGTCGGCGAGTTTGTCCATCAAATCTGCCGGCACGGGAACGGTCATGCGCTGGCCGTCACGCTCTACGGTGTAAGAACCGTTTCTATCCAAGAGCACCTCTGGGCTGTACACATCCTGGAACTCCACCAAAGGTTTTCCGTTGATGCCCACCACTTTGTCACCGTCCTTGAGGCCAATCTGTTGACCAATCTCATTGGTGACAATGCCGTATTTCACGTCTTCGGCCAGCAGGTAACGATCCCCGTAGTACCAGGTGAGGCCCGCGTAAATGACAATACCGGTGATTACGTTGAAGATGATACCACCCATCATGACAATCAGTCGCTGCCAGGCCGGCTTGGCTCTGAACTCCCAAGGCTGAGGCTCGGCATTGAGCATGGCCGTGTCCAGAGACTCATCCACCATGCCGGAGATTTTCACGAAGCCGCCCAGCGGAATCATGCCAATCATATACTCGGTCTCACCCACTTGCTTGCTTACTAATTTAGGCGGGAACCCGATGGCGTATTTCTCCACGCGCATGCCAAACCACTTGGCGGTGAGCATGTGACCCAGTTCATGTATTCCTACTAAGATGGTCAGCCCCAGAATTAACTGGCCGGCCATTACTAAAGCATCCATTTGTTATGGTTATAAGGTTTTACGGCCCACAAGCGTAGTCTCTGGGCCGCGGTATTTGTCTCTTCTATTTTGTCTGCGCGAAAAGGGCACCGGCTAGGCGTGTACTCTTTCCTGCGCTAAACGACGGGCTTCCTGGTCTGTCTGGATGTAATCCTCCAAAGAAGGACTGGCAATATACGCAACTTTGGCGAGACAGTCAGAAATGAGGTCAGACATCTCTAGAAAGCCTATCTCCTCGCGCAAAAATGCGGCTACGGCCACCTCATTGGCAGCATTGAGCACGCACGGCGCGTTGCCACCCTTCTCCATGGCCGCAAACGCCAAGCCCAGGTTTTGGAAGGTCTCCAAATCCGGTTTCTCAAAGGTGAGTTGCGGATAATCCATGAAGTTGAACCGTGGGTAATTGGATTTCAAGCGGTTAGGGTAGCCCAGCGCGTATTGAATGGGCAGTTTCATGTCGGGCAAGCCCATCTGTGCCTTTAAAGAGCCGTCCTCAAACTGAACGAGCGAGTGCACAATAGATTGCGGATGCACGATGACTTCTATCTGATTATTCTGCAAGCCAAACAGCCACTTCGCCTCAATCACCTCTAAACCCTTATTCATAAGCGAGGCCGAATCAATGGTAATCTTGGCGCCCATCTCCCAGTTAGGGTGCTTCAAGGCCTGTGCTCTGGTCACAGTTTCTAAGAACGTGCGGTCCTTTCCCCTGAACGGGCCACCCGAGGCAGTGAGGATGATTTTCTCAATGGGGTTATGGAATTCGCCAGTGAGGCACTGAAAGATGGCGCTATGCTCAGAATCAACGGGATAGATGTTCACCGCTTTCTCCTTGGCCAGATCCGTAATCAACTGCCCCGCCACCACCAGCGTCTCTTTGTTGGCCAGCGCAATGGTCTTGCCCGCCTCAATGGCTTTGATGGTAGGCAACAGCCCCGCATAGCCCACCATGGCCGTCAAGACAATGTCCACGGTGTCCATCTGCACCACAGAACTCACCGAATTCAAACCAGCGTACACCTTAATTGGGTGCGAAGCCAAGGCGTCCCGCACTTTTTCGTACAAGTCTTCCTGCGTGATGACCACCGCGTTGGGCTGTACCGCAATGGCTTGAGTGATGAGCAGGTCTGCGTTGGAGTGGGCGGTGAGCACCTCCACCTCAAACGCCTCTGCCTGCGCTTGAATCACTTCCAGGGCCTGGGTGCCTATGGAGCCGGTTGAGCCAAGAATGGCTACTCGTTTCTTCATGTAAAAAAGTAAAAGCCGTTTTTGGGCTGCTTTTGCGAAATTAGGCTAAAAACGCAAGTTACCTATTATCTATTTATCACTTTAAACCCGAGCAGACTGCTTTTTTGCAGTTATCCTAGCAACCGCACTCACCCACAAAAGGCACGCTTTGGGAAGCCCCAGTCTTTAGATCCTTAACCATCAAAGTACCTTTCTTGGAGGCCACCTCGTCGCCGGTTTGTTGGCTATCCTGAATAGTCACGGTCACTTCATAATGGCCTTTTGAGTCTTTGTAAGGCGAATTCAAGGTGGATGGGTTTCCTTTTGCTGCACCTACCAAGGAGATTCTGGAACCATTGATGGATACCAAAGCCTTTTGCTGGTAGTCATTGAAGTAGATGAATTTCTCTTGTTTCAATTCCTCCTGATTTCTGGCGAAGTAGCAGGCACAGCCTCTAAAATCGTCCAGGTACCCATTGATAACATCCACTTCCACGGAAGGTTTTTGGGGCTCCAGGCTGGTGATGACTTTCTCCTGTTCTGGTTCTTGTGGCCTGTTACTAGTACCAGCCTTTTCACGCACGGGCTCAAAAATTGAATCGATCGGCATTTCCTGGTCAGCCTGGTTGGTGGTAGCAATAGCTTCCTGACCCGATCTATCCTCATGGCAACCTACCAACACAGTAACGCAAAGGCCTAAAACAAGGGATTGAAGGTATCGCATAATCGTTTATAAATTGGTCTTAGACCGCATACGGGCGTTTTTACGAAAAGCTTCTTTTCCTAGCTTAGCTCCCATCACTTTTTTGGATAGGTACCATACTGCATTACAAATTGGCCAGCAACCCATCTGCCAGCGTCCGGTCGTTGCTCAGGCGCGGCACCTTGTTCTGGCCGCCCAGCTTGCCTTGCTGTTTCATGTACTCCTGAAATGCGTTGGGGGCCAAGGCTGTCACCTTCAAAGTGCTGAGAATATTACCGGCAATGAGGTCATCGTAATACGCATTACGCTTGCGCAGATGCACGTCTAACGCCTTGGCAAACTGCTCTGGCTCCTGCGGAGCTTGCGCGAAGGCAATCAGCCACTCATGATACGATGCCCCGGCATCTGGACTCACGTACGGAGCGACGGTAAACTCGGTGACGGCCACCTCCGGAAACTCTTTCATGGCATCCTGTAAGGCACCTTCCACCTCTTCGGCAATGACGTGCTCGCCAAACGCTGAGATGAAATGTTTTAAACGGCCACTGACTACCAATTTATGTGGAAACAGGGACGTGAACTTAACCGTGTCGCCAATGGAGTAGCCCCAAAGACCGGCGTTGCTGTTGATGATGAGTGCGTAGTTGACATCGGTCTTCACTTCGGCCACGGTCAGGCGCGTGGGATTTGGGTTATGGAATTCCTCCACGGGCACAAACTCGAAGAAAATGCCACTGTCAGCCATCAAAAGCAAACCCGGGTCTTCCTGCAGGTTCTGGTAGGCGAAGAAGCCCTCAGAAGCTGGAAACGTCTCTATAGAATCTACCTTGCGGCCGATGCTCTCATACAGCTTGGCACGATACGGCGCGAAGTTCACGCCGCCGTACACAAACAGGTTAAAGTCTGGAAACACGTCCTTTATCTGCTTGCCCGTGCGCGCCATGATCTTATCAAAGTACATCTGCACCCACGGCGGAATACCCGAGATGAGCGTCATGCGCTGGTCTATGGTTTCATTGATGATGGCGTCCAGCTTGGTTTCCCAGTCGTCTATGCAATTTGTTTTATAGCTAGGCAACTGGTCGCGGCGCAGGTAGCCCGGCACGTGGTGGTTGATAATGCCCGATAACCTGCCGGTATTAATGCCGCTCACTTTCTCCAGCTCGGGACTGCCGCTCAAGAAAATCAATTTGCCATCCAGAAACTGCGACCGGCCCGTCTCATGAATGTAGCTGAGCAAGGCGCTTTTGCCGCCGCTCACGTGATTGGGCATGGAATCTTGGGTGATTGGAATGTACTTGGTGCCCGAGGTAGTGCCAGAGGTTTTGGCAAAGTACAGCGGCTGGCCCGGCCAAAGCACGTTCTTCTCCCCTTCCTTGACGCGGTCAAAGTAGGGTTTGAGCGCTTCATAATCGCCCACGGGCACGGCCTGCGCAAACTCCTGGTGGTTCTGTATGTCTTTGAAATGATGGTCTTTTCCGAAGGCAGTGTTCGCGCCTTTCTGCAAAAGATTCTGTAGGATTTTCTGCTGAGCTTCTGCCGGATTCTGCATCCAGGATTGTTGACGGCTGTGGGCCAGAGCCGCCAGTGGTTTACTCAAGAAAGCCTTTACGCCCATAGGTAGGTGGTTGGTAAGTTGGTAAAGATAAGAATCTAGGGCTTGTATCCAGAAAAGAGATGCCCACTAATTTACATCGCCATGGCTAAAATTGCTCCTGCCGGGTTCTTTTTAATGCACCTTCCGCTTTTTGCCAGTTTCCTAGAAAAGAAGCCAAAAACGGCATCAATACTCTATTTCTTCCTTCGCCAGAAATGCCCTTTTCTTTTAACCAGATGCCTTTGCTCTGGCTTGCCTAGTTTTTTTAAAACAGGAAAACTTCTAACTTAAACAGCGCAAACAAGTACACATCAACACATTTAACCATCTACAACTATGGCAAACAATACTGGAAAAGCCGTCTGGAACGGCGGCCTGAAAGAAGGCAAGGGAACAGTCTCTACGCAAAGCGGTGCTTTGGATGCGCGCTATTCCTTCGGGTCTAGGTTTGAGGACGACGTGACGGGCACCAACCCAGAAGAACTGATTGGTGCCGCGCATGCAGGCTGTTATTCAATGTTCTTGTCTGCCCTGTTAGAAGGTGCTGGCAAAACTGCCACTTCTGTGACCACTGAGGCCAAAGTCACACTGGGCAAAGACGACACCGGTCCGTTCATCAGTAAGATTGCATTGACGTGTGAGGCAGAAGTGCCGGGCTTGACCAATGAAGAATTGCAGGAGTTTGCCCAAAAAGCCAAAGACGGCTGCCCTATCTCCAGAGCCTTGGGCGCTGTCAAGGAAATAACCCTTCAGGCGAGCTTGAAAAACGCGTAGAAGACTTCAGAAGTCCCATTCAAGGTAGTATAGAAAAATTAGTATCTTTGCTCAATAGACGTTTTGCATGAGATCATTGGCTAGAGTAGGGTTGCGCCCGTCGCGCGATCATAAGATTTCCTTCGGGGTACAGTTATCATTGGTACTGCTGTGGATTGTGTACAGTTTGTTTCTGCTCTTCACAGAACCGGAGAACGGCACCAATGACCGCCACTTCATCCATTACATTTTCCTGGCGCTGGCGGCCGGCTACCTGATTTTCATTCTGGCGCAGAATACGTCCCTGTTTGGCTCTCAGTCGTATCTGGAGATTACGCCGGCCTACGTGGTGGAGAAACGCGGTCACTTCAAGAAAAAGGTAGCTATTCACCTGCAAGACGTCACCGGCATCACGTTCAACAACACCACGGCCCGTTTTGACATGCGCGACAATACCCGCTGCCAACTGGACCTAAAACTGGTGCGTAGCCGCAAAAGCCTGAAACTGGTGAAGGAGAAAATCAAAGAAGTAGCCGATAAGCACGCGATTCCGGTCACTGATAATTCTAACAATAGACGATAACATCAACCGTTCTCGGGCTATTTTCCCGGAAACAGCGTAAAAACAGAATCGGCCACTCTACCCAGGGTGGCCGATTCTGTTTTTAAGGGAATTTGCGTTTTTGGCCTGATTTCAGGAAATCAGGCTAAAAACGGATAATTAGAGTGGGAAATGATTATGGCGCAAGCGTCCGCTTGTGTCCGCACGCCTGCCAAATCATCGATGCGTGCGAGACAAGGCAATGTCATCGGTTCTATAATCAACAACGCATTCCGTCCCCCTTCGGAGGCCCGGGAGGACGACTCTAAAAGATAAGCGGCAAATGCGCACTGGTTTCGCGGTGCCCGCTAGGGTAGTCTGGAGACTACCCTCCATCCTCAGTCACGAGTCAGGAGACTCGCGCCAGATAAAGCCCCTCTCCACGGGGAAGGGGTTGGGGCCATTTTTAGGTTGTTTTCTGGAAATCAGGCCAAAAACGGCTTAGTTTAAATTAGGCTGAGGCGTCATGCGCAGGTACGGCTTGAGCACGGTGTGGCCTTTCGGGAATTTCTCCTCTACCTGCTCCTGCGGCACCGATGGCAGAATCACGCAGTCCTGGCCGTTTTCCCAGTTGGCTGGCGTGGCCACGCTGTGGTTGGCAGTCAGTTGCAGGGAGTCTATTACCCTGATTATCTCGGCGAAGTTTCTTCCTGTAGACGCCGGATAGGTCAAGGTCAGTTTAATCTTCTTGTCTGGCCCAATCACGAACACAGAGCGCACAGTGGCGGTATCGCTGGCGTTGGGGTGAATCATGTCATACAAATCGGCTACCTTCTTCTCTGGGTCGGCAATGATAGGGAAGTTGACGTTGGTGTTCTGCGTCTCATTGATGTCCTGAATCCAGCCGTGGTGCGAGTCTACGGGGTCTACGCTGATGGCGGCTACCTTCACGTTGCGCTGGTCAAATTGGTCTTTGATGCGGGCTACGGCACCCAGTTCTGTGGTACAAACCGGCGTGTAATCTCTTGGGTGCGAAAACAAAACGGCCCAACCGTCGCCAATCCATTCATGGAAAGAAAGCGGGCCTAATGAGGTGTCTGCGGTGAAATCTGGGGCGATGTCGCCTAAACGTAATGCCATGTGGTTGTGGGTTAAGGATGAAAAATATTAACACTTTACTAGCCTTCCCTCCCAACTACACAACCAAACTCTTCTTCAGGGGAAATCATTAACATCTAATCCCTATAGATGTAGTAGACAAATAGAATAAATAAAAAGGAGAAGTCCTAGGCCTCAGCCTCTACTAAGGTTCTTACCTTGGTTAAATCTGTGAGAAAGGTGGTGTCCAGAATAGCGCAAGTAGCGTCTCTTACCTGTTTCATGAGGATTCTAATCTCACAGGTGGTCTCGTCCACGCACTCTTCGCACTTGCGGTAATAGAGATGGCTCACGCAATGCACCGGCGCCAAAGGGCCGTCAATCATGCGGATGACGTTGCCGACTGAGATTTGGGAAGGGTCTTTGACCAAGGTGTAGCCGCCGTTCTTGCCGCGCGTGCTCTGCACCACCTGCTGTACTTTCAGATCCACCAGAATGGCTTCTAAGAATTTACGGGGAATGCGCTCGCCTTCGGCAATCTCAGAGATGAGCACCAATGGTTTTTCTGAGTTCTTGGCAAGGTAGAGTAGCGCCTTGAGGGCGTACTTGGCTTTCTTGGAAATCATACCAGATAGGGAAGCTTAGCCGGCTTTGACCTTGAATTTCTTCTGCAACTCTTGGATAGAAGCTTTGAATTTCTTGTCGGTGTCAATGAGGTCAGACACGGTCTGCACCGAGTGAATCACGGTAGAGTGGTCACGTCCGCCAAAATGATAGCCAATAGACTTAAGCGAGTGGCTGGTGTATTCTTTGGCGAAGTACATGGCTACCTGACGGGCCGTTACAATCTCTTTCTTGCGTGTTTTGGCTTTCAGAGACTCCAGGGTTACGTCAAAGTACTCGGCCACCGTCTTCTGGATGAAGTCCAGGTTCACCTCGGTCTCCACATCTTCAATGATGTGCTTGAGTGCGGCTTTGGCCAGTTCCAGGTCAATTTCCTTGCGGTTCAAAGACGACTGGGCAATTAAAGAAATGAGCACACCTTCCAGTTCACGCACGTTGGTATCTACGCTGTAGGCCAGGTACTCAATCACATTGTCTGGAATATGAATACCGTCTGACTGCATCTTTTTGTAGATGATGGCCATGCGGGTCTCAAAGTCCGGGCTCTGCAAATCTGCCGTCAAACCCCACTTGAAACGGGACAACAGACGCTCCTCCAAGCCTTTCAGGTCACGCGGTGGACAGTCTGAGGTCATCACAATCTGCTTGCCAGACTGGTGCAGGTGGTTGAAGATATGGAAGAACATTTCCTGCGTCTTTTCTTTCCCGCTCAGAAACTGCACATCGTCAATAATGAGAATATCTACCAACAGATAGAAGTTGGCGAAGTCTTGTACGCTGTTGGTCTTTAAGGATTCAATGAACTGGTTCACGAACTTCTCTGAAGACACGTACAACACAAACTTGTCTGGGTTGTTGCTCTTGATGTGGTTACCAATGGCCTGCACCAAATGCGTCTTGCCCAGTCCCACGCCACCATACACCATCAATGGGTTGAAGGACGTTGTACCCGGCTTGTTGGCCACAGCATAGCCCGCAGAACGCGCTAAGCGGTTGCAGTCACCCTCAATGTAATTGTCAAAGGTATAGCTCTGGTTGAGTTGCGAGTTGAAGAAGTGCCGGTCAATGGCTTTGCTCTCAAACGGGTTCTTTAAGAAAGAACGCTCTGGACTGTATGAATTCACTACCGCAGAAGGCACCTTCTTGGTAGGGATGTTCACCGTTTGTGGTTTGCTGTGGTCGTTGCCCTGGTCTACAATGATAGAGTACTCCAAGCGGCCCTCAGAACCCAACTCCTGAAACACCACTTTCTTAAGAAGGCCCACATAGTGCTCCTCCAGCCACTCATAGAAGAATTGGCTAGGGACTTGAATAGTCAATACGTTACCGGTCAAAGACAAAGGCACAATCGGCTCGAACCACGTTTTGTAGCTCTGCTCTCCTATGCTGTCCTTGATAACCTGTAAACAGTTATGCCAGACGGTTGTACAGTCTTTTACCATTAACATCGCTTCTTCCAATCCCGCGTTTATTTGAGTGATGATTTTTTCAGAGGGCTACAAAAATGAAAAAAAACTCTTGAACAAAAAACTTGAACCTTACGAAATATTGACACTATGATTCAAGGGCAGAACCGAGGCCGTAGACCCTGTTTTTACTTTCTTCTTTCTGTCAAAGGTGAAGTCTATGCGCCCCAGGTTGATACCCGACCAGCCTACTTGGTTCACTAAAGTGGTATGCCTATCTGAATGTACCACTTTTTCTGGTTCATCCAAGAACGTATGCGTGTGCCCGCCAATAATCAAGTCAATGCCACTCACCTGCTTAGCCAGTTTGAGGTCGTCAATTTTAGCGCTCTCATATTTAAAGCCCAGGTGGCTCAGGCAAATTATCAAGTCCACCTTCTCCTGCTCACGCAAGGTTTTGACCATGCTCTGGGCCGTAGCCACTGGGTCTAAGTATTTGGTACCGCCAAAGTTTTTGTCTGCTACCAATCCGGCCAGTTCAATGCCCAAGCCGAAGACACCTACGCGTACGCCTTCTTTAACAAAGACCTTATAAGGCTTGAAGTCACTCTTCAAAGGGGTGTCAGTGAAGTCATAGTTGGCGGTCAGGAACGGAAAACCGGCGTGAGGCAATTGCTTTTGCAATCCTTCCAGCCCATTGTCAAAGTCGTGGTTGCCCAGGGTTGCCGCATCATACCCCATCTGGGTCATCAACTTGAACTCCAGCTCGCCCCCGAAGAAGTTGAAATACGGAGTTCCCTGCCAGATGTCACCGGCGTCCAACAATAGCACGTTGGGTTCCTGCTGTCTAATCTGCTTGACCAAAGTAGCTCTGCGCGCCATGCCGCCCATGCCTCCGTTCTTGCGTCCGTCATTCGGGAACGGGTCAATGCGCGAGTGCATGTCATTGGTGTGCAGAATAGTCAACTTGATAGGCGAAGCCGCTGCATTGGCTAGGCTCGGCAGACCCAACACCGCCAAACCCGCGGTACCTACCACGGTGCTCTTTATAAATTCACGACGTTTCATGTTTTCAAATTTGGAGATTTGAAGATGTGGAAATTTGGAGATGGATATGATTCAATTTTCAAATCTTCTCATCTTCAAATTTTCAAATCTTAATTAATCACTTTCACTCTTCCGTCCTTGGCGCCGGTTACGGGCTTGCCTTGGGCAGTGAGCTGTTTTACTTCCTGCATGATGGCATCACGGGCCAGCAGGCTGGCTTTTTCAGATTGGAGCGCGTCTTTCAAGAAGCCCATGTTGTCGCCGCCGTTGGCCAGGTAGTCAGAGATGGCCAGCGTATAGGTTTTATCAGGGTCAAAGGGCTTGCCGCCAATCATGATGTTCAAGGGCTTGCCATTCTGTACCGTAAATGTGGCGTTAGACACTGACAAGATTTTGCGGGCCGCGGCAAAGTCAAACATCTCCTGCACGGTTTTGCCAGACAGGGTCAGGACCATCATCTCGTTTTCAAAGGGCATCAACTCAAAGATGTCGCCCACGGTCACGGGGCCCTGGTCAATGGGGTTGCGCAGGGCTCCGCTGGTGATGGCGCCCATGTCAATGGGTTTGCCATAGGCGACCATGGTCTGGGTGCGTGTCAAATCGGCTACAAAATTACCCAACGTAGATTCAAGGCCGTCCTTCTCCAAAGCCTTGGGGGCCTGCCCAATCACTTCGTTCATGGTCTTATCCACGCGCTCGCGGTACGGGGCAATGGTGGTCTCTGCCTTGGGATCTGTTGCCACCTGGGTATTCACCGGAATGTCTGTGTTTTGCCCAAGCTGGGCCGAGGGGCTTAAAGGCTTCTGACAGCCTGTAAAGGCCAGCGAAAGGCCTAGGGCCAACGCCCCCCATGTATGTGGTATCCGTTTAATTGAAAGCATGCGGTTGAGGTTTTACCAAAGATACGGCCCTTGCCGCTATAAACCCAAAGAACTCTCCCGCTCCCGCCTAAAGTAGGTCCTGAGCACTTGCACCCATTTTATAAAGTCACTGGATAATTTTTATAGGTAAGTCATTGACAATTAAGATGTTTTTACGTACACTTGTCTAACCCTTTCTGGTTATTGGAGAACTAATTCACTGCCCATCTAACCACATGCTACGTTTACTTTTAATGCTGTTCCGTCAGGTAAGACGATGGGCGCCCGGCTTGTTCCGGAGCATAGCAAGCGTGTGCACTTACCGTCCGGTGTTGGGCCAATGGCGAGCCCGGGCTAAAAAAGTTTTGCGTTTTGTGCTTCGTTCTATAAGCGCATCCAAACACCTGCCTTTCTCCTTATGGCAAAGACAGGAATGCAGATTTTTGAAGCACGCAAAGCGCTCAGTATCACAGGCGGTGCACCTTTCGCTTTACCTGTTGCACCACCGCATTCTCACCTAGCATTCTCCCCCGTCCTACCGCTTACTTCCTCTCTCCGTTCTATCCAGCCGCAACCATTTGGGCAATGGATGGTTATCTGACAGCGTTCTCATTTTATCAAAAGCCATTTAATTTCCTCCACATTCTACCTATCATGAGCACTTCTTACTTACAGTACAGCAAGTTGATTCTATTAAAAGTTAGTTTTGATGTCACCCTTTTTGAAAAAGAACTCCGAAAGTGCCTTCGTCAGTTGATGACCCACGAGATCCGGGAACTCAGACACTGGTGCCGGGCCACCTTCCCCAAAAACTTCCGCCGTATCATGTCCCGTTGTTTCAGGTACTTCAACTGGAAGAAGAAATCAATGAACAGTGACTAATGGATAATGACCAGGGACCAGTGATTAATGATTGATCACCAATGGTTAGGGCTTCACTGGTTTATAAATCATTTACCCCAATAACAAACTCCGTTTTTGGCCTAGTTTCTAGAAAACAGGCCAAAAACGGAGTTTGCCTTTTTAGACTTTTCTATTCACGCTACTTCTTTTTCTGCCTTCTGCTTTACAAATTAGCCCATTTCCATATTTTCCATTAGTCATTATTCATTAATCACTATTAAGTATCTTGCACCTTCCGCAAACGGACTTTACCCATGGAAAACAAGCTCCCTTTACATACAGATTATCCTTTGGCCAACCAGGTTATGTTGGTGAGACCCGCTGGCTTCGGCTATAACCCAGAGACGGCTGCTACCAACGCGTTTCAGCAGGAATTAGGCGAGAACACGCCCGAGCAAGTACAGCAGAAGGCCCTGGATGAGTTTAACCAGTTTCTGCTCAACCTGTGGGCCAACCGCATTGATGCCATAGTGCTGGAAGACACGCCTGAGCCTCGCACCCCCGACGCTATTTTTCCTAACAACTGGATTTCCTTTCATGAAGGCGGCAAAGTGGTCTTGTACCCCATGATGGCCACCGCCCGAAGACAGGAACGTCATCCAGATATTCTGAAGCAGTTGCAGGAAGAGCACAACCTGCCCTTCACCGAAGTGATTGATCTTACCTATTTTGAGGAGCAAGGCAAGTTTCTGGAAGGCACCGGCAGTTTGGTCCTGGACCGGAAAAACAAGATTGCCTTTGCCTGTATTTCTGAGCGCACCCACCCCGAGGTGGTGGAAGCCTTCTGCGAAAAGCTAGGCTACCGCGCCATTCTGTTCCATGCCACCGACGAGCAGGGACTGCCCATTTACCACACCAACGTCATCATGAGCATAGGCGCAGACTTCGCGCTGATTTGCCTGGAGTCCATCCAAAGCGAAGAAGAGCAGGGCGAAATTCTGGAAGCATTGGTAGACGCCGGCAAAGACATCATTGACCTGAGTTTAAAGCAAATCAGGAAGATGGCTGGCAACATGCTCCAGGTCCGTAACCGCGTGGGCGAGCCGGTTTTGGTCATGTCTGAAAAAGCCTACAAAGCCCTTCGCAAAGACCAGTTTGAAGAACTCAAAAAACTCACCAAGATGATGCGCTCAGACCTTCGCACCATTGAAGCCCACGGCGGCGGAAGCGCCCGTTGCATGCTGGCGGAGATTTTTTAATTGTTAATTGCTGATTGTCGATTGTTCAACATAAAAGATGCCGTAGGGGCAATCCCTTGTGGTTGCCCTAATACGTTTGCCATCGCCAAAGGGCAACCACAAGGGATTGCCCTACTTTATGATCCCGTTTTTGGGCTGTTTTCATGAAAACAGCCCAAAAACGGGTTTCTTAATATTGATAATTAAAACTCCACTTTCAGCAAGCAGAGACTAAATATTAATCACAAATTATTAAGAATACTAAATACAAGAGATAGCAAAGTCCTCATGCAAATAATAACCACTAAGGAGAAAAATGCGGCACTAGCGCTTCTTACACTATCTATCCTACCTCAGTTGTTTTTATTTTTTCAAGTTCTTTCCGGGCAATTCGCCTTCAGTATTATACCAGGCTGGCACACCCCAATTTTTCCGCCATTCTTTATTTTTTACTTATCAGCACCTACAATAGCGCTCGGCATTATTGCCACTTATATCTTATTTAAGCTTCTTTATTTAGGTATCAGGATTTCATTAAAAAAATAGATAGCTGCCATAGCTTACCCAATCGTATTCATCCTTAGAAAGTAAAAAAGTTCTTATTACGCACTTCCATGTGGCAGAAACTGAAACAATGGGCGAAGCAACTCAAAGCAGACATTCAGGCGCTAGCTTTAGCGGTGCAGGATGCGCGGGTGCCGTGGTATGCTAAGGTGATGGCCGGTATTACGGTGGCCTACGCCCTCAGCCCCATTGACCTCATCCCCGACTTCATTCCCATCTTAGGCTATCTGGACGACTTGCTCCTTCTGCCCATTGGCATCTGGCTGAGCATCAAGCTCATTCCGCCGGCGCTGTTCCAAGAGTTTCAGGAGCAGGTGGCCTTGACCGGAAAACAGAAATTACCTCAAAGTAAAACCGCCGCTGTCTTGATTATTCTTCTTTGGTTAGTAGTTCTTTGGTGGGCCGGTGGATTAGCGTGGCACTGGTACCAAAACCGTTAGAGGTTGAGAATGGCCTGCTTTAATCTGTCTGCGTCTGCGGTGGCGTTGCCGCCAATGGTGTTGTTGAAAAAAGCCCAGACCGTTTTTCCGTCCATCAGCCAATCCTGCGCCATATAGGCAAACCGCTCCATCTCCTCGGCTGGGTAGGCGCCGCGGTACAGTTGCTCATGGCCGTGCAGGCGCATGTAAACCGTATTGGTAGTTGAGGTGGCCAGGGCTGGCCAGCGTTTTCCAGCACTAATCACTACCAATGAAACCTCAAATTCCTCCAACAGTTCCAGTACTTCCTCGGTATGCCAGGACGCGTGCCGAACCTCCAAGGCAAACACCGTGTTTGGGTACAGCTCCCGTAGGAGGGTGAAAAAGTGTTTGGCAATGAGTTCGTTGTAATGGAAGCTTCCGGGTAGTTGCACCAGCACGGGCCCCAGGCGGTCGCCCATCACCAGAAAGCGGTCCATCCATTTGCGAAGCGGCTCTTCCACGTTTTGTAGGCGGTTTTCATGGGTGATGGAGCGGTGCAGCTTGGGCGCAAACTTGAAATGCGCGGGCGTAGTGTCCAGCCATTTTTGGATGGTCTTCTCCATGGTGAAATGGTAGAAACTGCTGTTCACCTCGGTGCAGTTAAAGTGCTCGGCGTAAAACGGAAGCATGTCCGCAGATTTCAAATCCTCTGGGTAAAAGATGCCGCGCCAGGCGTAGCTCCAGCCCGAGGTGCCTATGTAGAGTTGGTTCGGTTCAAGGTCCATGCCCCATACAGACGCAGAAACTATTATAGAGTTCTTGCGTTTTTGGCCTATTTCTCAGAAAACAGGCTAAAACCGAATAGCGGATTTCAGGCTGAAGCCGTAGAAGTATATGGGCAAAAAACTATCTTTACCCCATAATACAGCATCTCTTTATGATGAATACCTCCGCTTCTGATTCCCTTTTCCCCGAGTTCACCGGCCCTTCGCCCGCGCAGTGGGAAGAAAAAATCAGCAAAGACTTAAAAGGCATTGACCCTCAAGAACTGCATTGGCAGAGCTATGAAGGCATTGACGTGGCGCCTTTCTATACCAAAGAAAACCTGCCGCAAGGACTCCAATACCAAACCCAGCCCGGCGAATTCCCTTTTTTGCGCTCCCCTAAAACGGGCACCAACACATGGTTGAACCTACAGGCCATCCGGGTGACCGGCAAAGGCCATGACGCCGTGGACAAAGCCGCCGATGCCCTCACCCGCGGCGCCGATGGCATCCATTTCATCATTGAGAATGGGATTGACTTTGACGTGGACTACCTGATGCGGCACATTGCGCTGGCAGAGGTGCCCGTATCCTATACCGTCTCTACAGAAGCCGCTAACTTCCTGCACCATCTGGTGACGGGGCTGTACCGCAAAGGCCTTTCCTTGAACCAACTGACTGGCTTTTTAAAGTGCGCGCCTATCCTTTCTTCGGAGAGCTACAAGGCGCTGGACATGGAGCACGTGAAACACCTGCTGGAGCAAACCCTGGATGCGCCTAACTTCTACGCCCTTACCATCAACGGTTCGCATTTCAGTAACAAAGGCGCCACGCTGGTGCAGGAGATTGCCATTTCTCTGGCCATTGCGGTGTGCTACACCAACGGCCTGACGAATGAGATTCTGCCGGTAGAGCGCTTGTTCAGAGACATGCAGTTTCATTTGTCTGTGGGCACCAATTACTTTTTTGAGATTGCCAAGTTTAGAGCCGTTAGGTTGCTTTGGTCTAAAGTGGTAGAAGCCTACAAAGCTCCGCTAGAGTCGGCGGCGCATCTGCGCATCCATGCCTCCACCTCGCGCTGGCACCAAGCCACGCTGGACCCGCACACCAACCTGTTGCGCCATACCACTGAGCTGATGAGCGCCATCATGGGCGGCGTTGATTCTGTAGAAGTGGAGCCGTTCGACAGCACCTATAAAGAACCGAATGCCTTTAGTGAGCGCATTGCCCGCAATATTTCCATTATCTTAAAGGAAGAGGCGTACCTGCACCAGGCAATTGACCCGGCCGCTGGTTCCTATTATATAGAGTACCTCACCCAAGAGATTGCCGAAAAAGCCTGGGCGCTGTTCCAGGAAATTGAGGGCTTGGGCGGTTTCATGGCGGCCTCCAACTCGGGCTTCATCCAGGATTTAATTAAAGACGCCAGCAACGAGAAGTTCAAGAACATTGCCAGCGGCAAAGAGGTTATTCTGGGCACCAACAAATATCCCAATACCAACGAAAAGCACGACTACAACCCCGAGGCGTTAATGCAAAGCCGGGACTTCGACAATACCCGCGCCGCTTACCCATATGAGGTCATGCGCCTGGCCACCGAAATGCACCTGCGTAAGAAACAGCGCCGTCCATTGGCAGTGGTGGTACACATGGGCACCGCCATTCAAGAGCACATTCATGCCTCCTTCGCGCGCGAGTTCTTCACCTGCTCTGGCTTTACCACGCAGGTAGTGAAGGCAGATACGGTTCAAGAGGCCTTAACTTCTGTCAAATCCTTGGACGCGCAGGTGATTGTGATGGCCACGCCAGAAAAGGCTTTCTCAGACTTCGCAGATGAGTTTGCCCGCGGCATGCGTGCCCAGCACAAACAAGGCCCAGCCTTGATTCTGGCAGATGATCCCATGCACCTGAAAGATGAACTGCGCGCCAACGGTTTTGACGAATTCCTCTTCCAAGGCTGTGACACCAAAGAAATCATCACCCGCATTCAGGAACGCCTAGGCGCGTAAACAGAGTCGCGAGTTTTGAGTCTTGAGTCGCGAGCCATGGATTTTTAAACTTCGTTTTTGGCCTGTTTTCCAAGAATCAGGCTAAAAACGAAGTTACCACCAACAGTATTTTGAAACGATTACTTCTTCTATTTACTATTCTGCTTACGCACCTAACTATGGCTGACTCTTTGGAAAACGAGCTAACTTCTATCACCGCTGAAAGCCCCCTAGAAGGTGCCAGAAAAGGCTTGGACGGACAAGTGAACGCTTGGAACGCAGGCAATTTGGAAGAGGCGATGGGTTTCTACTGGAATTCACCGGAAATGCTCTGGATTAGTAAAAATGGCGTAGAAAAAGGCTGGCAACCGGTACTGGAAATGTTTGAACAGGACTTCAAAGACCGAAGCACCATGGGTACTTATTCCTATGAGCCGTTGCACTTAGAAGCCTTGGGGAAAGAAGCCGCTTTGTATGTAATTAAGTGGAAGATTGAGCTGAACGGCAAACGACTGATGGGCGGCATTTCGTCCCAAGTCTGGCAGAAGCTGAACGGCAAATGGGTGATTACCTCTGAGCATGCCAGCTAATCTCTCCGATTGAGCATATTATAAAAGAATTTACTCAAGTCGTGCCTAGCGCTACTTGATTTAAGATACCAACCACATGAAACCAGATTTCACCAAGATACCATTTACGTTTTCGGGCAGTTCTGACCAAAACAAGCCAAAAACGGAAGCCAAGACCTGGAAGACCGCCGAGCGATTGCCTTTGCAGAACTTCTACACCAAGGAAGACACGCAGGCTTTTGAGCACCTGGACTTTGCCGCCGGTCTGCCGCCGTACCTGCGCGGGCCTTACAGCACCATGTACGTCAAAAACCCCTGGACCATCAGGCAGTACGCGGGCTTCAGTACCGCCGAGGAATCCAACGCCTTCTACCGCCGTAACCTGGCCGCTGGGCAGAAAGGTTTATCGGTGGCGTTTGACTTAGCTACTCACCGCGGCTATGACTCAGACCATCCGCGTGTGGTAGGTGATGTGGGCAAGGCGGGTGTGGCCATTGACTCTATTCTGGATATGAAGATTCTGTTCGACCAGATTCCGTTGGACCAGATGAGCGTGTCCATGACCATGAACGGGGCCGTGTTGCCTATTCTGGCGTTCTACATTGTAGCCGCCGAGGAACAGGGCGTGAAGCCAGAGCAGTTGAGCGGCACCATCCAGAATGACATCCTGAAGGAGTTCATGGTGCGCAACACCTACATCTATCCGCCGGAGCCCAGCATGAAGATCATCGCGGATATCTTCGCGTACACTTCTCAGCACATGCCCAAGTTCAATTCCATCTCCATCTCGGGCTACCACATGCAGGAAGCTGGGGCTACGGCAGATTTAGAGCTGGCTTACACCCTGGCGGATGGTTTGGAATACGTGCGTACCGGCTTGGCGGCGGGCATGGATATTGACACTTTCGCGCCGCGTCTGTCGTTTTTCTGGGCCATTGGCATGAACCATTTCATGGAGATTGCTAAGATGCGCGCCGCGCGTATGCTGTGGGCTAAACTCATCAAGCAGTTCAACCCGAAAAGCGACAAATCCCTGGCCTTGCGCACGCACTGCCAAACCTCTGGCTGGAGCCTCACTGAGCAAGACCCGTTCAACAACGTAGCCCGCACAACGGTAGAAGCCTTAGCCGCCGCGCTGGGTGGAACCCAGAGTTTGCACACCAATGCTTTAGATGAAGCCATTGCCTTGCCCACTGATTTTTCGGCGCGCATTGCCCGCAACACCCAGATATACCTGCAACAGGAAACGCACATCACCAAGACCGTGGACCCGTGGGGAGGTTCCTATTACGTAGAGGCCCTCACCCACCAACTCGCGCACCGCGCCTGGGACTTGATTCAGGAAGTGGAGCGTCTAGGTGGTATGGCCAAAGCCATTGAAACCGGTTTGCCTAAAATGCGCATTGAAGAAGCCGCCGCTAGAAAGCAGGCGCGCATTGACGCTGGCAAAGACGTCATTGTGGGCGTAAACAAATTCCGTCCTGAATCTGAGGAGAAGCTAGAGATTCTGGAAATTGACAACACCGCCGTGCGCGAAGCTCAGTTGGCACGTTTAGCCAACCTGCGTGACAACCGGGATGATGCCGCCGTTTTCGCCGCGATGGACGCCTTGACCAACGCCGCCGAAACCGGGGAAGGCAACCTGCTGGAACTAGCCGTGCAGGCCGCCCGCGTGCGTTGCAGTCTAGGTGAGATTTCTTATGCCTTAGAAAAAGTATACGGCCGTCACAAGGCCACCATCAGAGCAATATCAGGCGTGTATAGTTCAGAGATTTCAGACGATGAGCACTTCGGCAAGGCCCAAGCCCTAGCCGATAAATTTGCCGCCCAGGAAGGCCGCAGACCAAGAATCATGGTAGCCAAGATGGGACAGGACGGCCATGACCGCGGCTCCAAAGTAATTGCCACCTCCTTCGCCGACTTGGGCTTTGACGTGGACTTGGGACCGCTGTTCCAGACCCCAGAGGAAGTTGCCCTGCAAGCAGCCGAAAACGACGTGCACGTAGTGGGCGTGAGCAGTCTGGCCGCCGGTCATAAAACCTTGATTCCTTCCTTGATTGCGGAATTGAAAAAACTGGGCCGTGAGGATATTATGGTGATTGCCGGAGGTGTGATTCCAGCGCAAGATTACCAATTCCTATTTGAGGCGGGCGTGTCTGGCGTCTTCGGACCGGGCACTGTGATTAGCGTGGCCGCGCAGGAGATTCTGGAGAAGTTATTAAAAGCATAAAGAGTAGCCTCAGGCGCGAGTCTTCAGACTCGTGACTTGGGATGGTTGGAGTCTTCAGACTCCAGTTAATAATACCTGATTGTTTCAGTGAGTCTGGAGACTCACTTCATCCTTGGTCACGAGTCTGAAGACTCGCGCCAGAAGTTAGCAAACCTCCGTTTTTGGCTTGTTTTCTAGAAAACAAGCCAAAAACGGAGGTTTGCTTTTTTTAAGTACTTGCGTATACCCATGCCATGAGCACCAAGTACAAAACTTCTAATCCAGAGGGGATATACTTTCTAAGCATGGCTACCGTGGAATGGGTAGACGTCTTTACCAGGCGGGAGTATTGTCAGATAGTCCTTGATAGCCTCAAGTTTTGTATAGAGCAGAAAGGTCTTGTGCTGCACGCTTGGGTCATCATGCCTAATCACCTACATCTGATTGCCTCAGCGGCCGAAGGAAAGCTTCTGTCACATATTCTCAGAGACTTCAAGAAATTTACGGCCATTAAGCTTCTTACCGCTATCCAAGAAAACCCGCAAGAAAGTAGGAAAAATTGGTTGCAATGGATTTTTGAAAGCAATGGGAAGCGCAATCCAAACAACGACCATCAGCAGTTTTGGCAACAGAACAGCCATCCCATAGAATTAGATTCTAATTTCCTGATGGAGCAGAAGTTGGAGTATCTGCATCATAATCCTGTAAAAGCTGGATTTGTAGAGGAACCTACGCATTGGCGGTATAGTAGTGCAGGTGATTACGAAGGCGGTAAAGGGTTGCTGCCTTTAGTTCTGATTGGCTAATTGAAGGTTGTAAGATGATTAAAAGTAATTATGTGGAGTCTGGAAACTACAACCATTCCCTATCACTATTCTCCCGAAATCCTTCAGGCTAAATTACGACTCGCACCAAATTCTAATCCCCGTTTTTGGCCTGTTTTCCAGAAAACAGGCCAAAAATGGACTTTTTCTTTTTCTACTTAACCTAAATAAGCTGTTACCTAAAAAGGCAAGATTTCCCAATAGGTTAGCATGCTTCCTCCTAAAATTCCCTGTTTACGGCTTAGAAACAAGTAATTATCCAGATTATACAAGTTACGGATTAGGTTTTTCCTTCCTGTGGGCGGTAAAAGGGAAAGGGCATCTTTGTAAGACCACTCCCCTACTGCCCTTTATGAAGAAGTTATTGATATGTGTCTTGACTAGCCTGCTCATCTTGAGCTGTGCCACGCACCTCGCCGAAAGCAGGCAGCGTCCCGATCAAAATACCTCGTCCCAGAAGCTTAGTTTACAAAAGCAACCGCCCGCCACGCCGGGGTATTCCGCCTACATTCTTCCAACCAGATAGAAAGCTGGCCACCAGTACCTAAGTAGTGGCACAAAGTCTTTTATGATTGTTCGTATTCCAGTTGGTGGGACTTAAGCCAGGCGGTGGCCTCTTCTATGTCGCCAAAAATCTGCATCGCAAATCCGTCTGCGGTTTGTTTCATTTCCTCGCTGGACAGTTTGGCCAGGGAATCTGCGTCTACCACATGAGCGAAGTACCGAAGGCCGGCGGCAATGGCTCTGGGCGTCCAGTCGGTGGCAATCCATTCCACGGCGTGGTTCCAGGGGCCAATGATCTGACGGTTGTCGTTGAGCAGGAAGGAGCAGTTATGTTGCTGGAGGATTTCGGCGCAGGCGTTGGCCCCCGCCACAATACTTTCATAGGACTGGTAGCCTATCCAGTTGTTATAGACCCAGTTGGCTTTCTCATCATATTCAACAGTGAGAAAAACCCGTCCTAAGGCATTTGTGAGTTCTTTCTTCATGAGGGAAGCGTATTATGTTACAAAAGGCATTTCATCTTAGTCTTTCGTCCAACAGCTTTTACCCATTTTAGAAACTACCCGGCGCCAGAGCGCTTACATGAGCAGCTAAGATACTGAAAGGTAGGGCTTTTCTGGCGAGGATTCTAATCTAATCTTCCTATTGTCTAATTTACAGTAGTTATTCCGGCTCACTCAGGTTCTGAATTGGTCAGTTTAAATTCTGGCAAGCATGTACCAAGGGCGCATTTCAGCGTTAAGAAGAGAAGAGGCCCATCCATTTTGGCCTAATCTTTGAATTCTGGAGGATAGACTTTTTGTTCTGTGTAAGATGAAGACTTTAAAGACGTATTTCCTGCTTGGCACCTTCTGCCTTTTGTCTGGGGTGACCTGGGCGCAGAAGGAGGCAACTTTCTGGTACTTCGGTAGAAATGCCGCGCTCTCATTTGCAGATGGTACGCCCAAAGCCGTGAAACCAGGAAACCTCTTCAGTGAGGAAGGCAGCGCTACGGCCTCAGACGCCCGCGGCAACCTCTTGTTTTACAGCAACGGCATGCGCGTCTGGAACCGCAACGGCGAGTTGATGGCCAACGGCGATGAGCTCAAAGGCCACGAGTCTTCTACCCAGGCTGCCCTCATCCTGCCCAAACCGGGTTCCTCTTCTACCTACTACCTCTTCACCACAGACTTTCAGGGCATGAGCAACGGCTTGCAATACCATTTGGTAGACATGAGCAAGAACGGCGGCCTGGGCGAAGTCATCACCAAGAACAACCTCATTTTTGCCCCTGTGGCCGAGAAACTGACCGCCGTGCGCCATGAAAACGGCCGCGACTACTGGATCATCACGCACCGTTGGAACAGCAGTGCCTTCTACGCTTACCTGCTCACCGCCAACGGCCTCACCTTCACGCCGGTAGAAAGCCGTTTGGGCAGTATGTCTGCCGGCGATGACGGTGCCGCCATTGGCTACCTGAAAGCCTCGCCGGCGGGTGATAAACTGGCCATGGCCACCTGGGCCACCGTGAACAAGCTGGAACTCTTTGATTTTGACCGGGCCACCGGCGTAGTGTCCAACGCCTTAGACTTAGGCCGTTTTGACGAAGCCTACGGCGTAGAGTTCTCCTCTGACGGCTCTAAACTGTACGGCGCTAAAAACGGATTGTCAGGGGGCGAGGCGCGCATCTTCCAGTTTAACCTGGAGGCCGGAAACGCCGAAGCCATCAAGCTGTCTGGCCAGCAAGTCGCCAAAAGCATGAGCCGCAAAATTGGCGCCCTGCAACTGGGCCCAGATGGACGCATCTACGTGGCGCGCAGCGGAAACAACTGGCTGGGCGTTATCCAGGAACCTAACAAACTAGGCAAGGACTGCAACTACAAAGACGCCGGCGTGAGCCTGGGCAACCAAAAAAGCGAGTTGGGCCTTCCTAACTTCCCGGGTTTCTATTTTCAAAACATCTTACCTACCACCGGCCAGGTAGTCCAGAAACAATAGCTTGATTGTTGATTGTCAATTGCTAATTGTTGGTTCACATAAAGTAGAAACAACTATCAGCAATCAACAATTATTTAGGTACTTTTCATGCATGGAATCTCTGGTGTTTTCTCCGCAGGTTACGGCCTATGTACAGCAACAGGAAAGTGAATTGCAGCCTTTGCTACAACGCATGAGGCAATTTGTTCTGCAGGCGGCCCCGCAGGTAGAAGAACGTTTCATTTACAAGTGCCCTTTCTATTATTACCTGGGCCAAATGTGCTACATGAGTACCACCAAAACCGGGTCCGTTTACCTGGGTTTTGTGAAGGGATTGCATCTCAGCAATGACCAAGGTCTCTTCGCGGAGGCAGATACCAAGCAAATCAGGAAGGTGTTTTTCCGTCCAGGTCTGCCCTTCCCCGAGGCCGCTTTGCGGGAATTACTGCAGGAAGCCATTCTGTACAACGAGTTGAAACCTTCGCAACAAATCCAATGCAAACGCCGGGCGCTGACTCAGTAGGTTTCAAATCACGCCCGAGGCTTAGAAAGTAGTAAGGCCATTTTGCGGCTTCTTCGTACTTTTAGCGTAGTTTCCAGAAAATAGCCTAAAAACGAGTGCCCAAAAGATTTACCCCAGAAGAGTACGCCCAGGGCGTGTTGGCCGGTAACCGCGTGTTGCTGAGCAGAGCCATTACGCTGGTAGAAAGCACCCTGCCCTCAGACCAAACTTTGGCCCATGAAGTGATGGAACTGGTATTGCCGCATGCGGGAAAATCTGTCAGGGTGGGTATTACGGGCGTGCCAGGCGTGGGCAAGAGTACGTTTATTGAAGCCTTCGGGAATTACTTATTAGAACAGCACGGCAAGAAACTGGCGGTGCTGGCCATTGATCCCACCAGCCAGCGCACCGGCGGAAGCATCCTGGGAGACAAAACCCGCATGGAGACTTTGGCTGCTAATCCTTCTGCGTACATCAGGCCTTCACCGGCTGGCAAAACTTTAGGCGGCGTTGCCCGCAGCACCCGCGAGAGCATTTTGCTTTGTGAGGCCGCCGGTTATGATGTCATCTTCGTAGAGACCGTGGGCGTGGGCCAGTCTGAAACGGCCGTGCATGAGATGGTAGACTTCTTCCTGCTCTTAATGCTAGCCGGCGCAGGCGATGAACTGCAGGGCATTAAGAAAGGCATCATGGAAATGGCCGATGCCGTGGCCATCACCAAGGCAGATGGCGCCAACCTGCACCCCGCTACCAGCGCGCAGGCAGAATACCAGGGCGCTTTGCACCTCTTCCCGTTGGGCGCTTCTAAATGGAGCCCGCGCGTGACGGTCTGCTCTGCGTATGACAAAACCGGATTAGCCCCGCTCTGGGAAACCGTCATGGATTATGTGACGCTCACCCAAGAAAACGGCTCCTTCGCGCAGAGAAGAAAAGACCAAAACCTGCACTGGCTCAAGCACAGCATCCGGCAGAGTCTGGAGGAGCGTTTTTATCAGCATCCCTTCGTGCAAGAGCAATGGGAACAGATGGCCCAGCAGGTGGTGCAAGGTCAAAAGTCTCCGTTTGCTGCGGCGGAAGAATTGTTGCAAGGCACCAAATAGGCAAGCGGTAGTTTTTGGCCTCTTTTTCAGAAAAGAGCCTAAAAACGCAATTTCTCAAGAAAATTTTCTTTGGCTTTTTGCTAACCTTCCGGAATCTGCGGTTATTAATGGAAATATTCCATAACCCTTTATTATGCAATCGCATTCTTCCCTTCTTCGCCGGTGGACCGCCGTGTTTCTGCTGTTGGTCTATCTGCTTCCGGCCTTGCCTGCCCTGGCGGCTCCGGCTGCCTCTCCCTTAGCGGAGGCTTGGCTTAAGTTCCATGAAAACAAGCGTACCGAGGCCCGGGAGCTTTTCAAAAAAGCCACCCAGGACAGCGCTACCAAAGCAGAAGCCCATCTGGGCCTGTCGTTGCTGGCCTCTCTTGATAAAACCTCTCCCGAGGCCTTTGACGAATTCCAGCAGTTCTTCAAGGCTTCCAGCAATCCTTATCCATATGTGTATGCGCTGTGGTCTTCGCCTTCCATCATAGATGAGACGGGCAAGAAAAGTGTAGCGCAGGTGGCTTTCCTGAAGCAGCTCATCACGGACGCTAAGGCAGACGGCACCATTAAAGCCCTGGCTTACGGCGCCCTGGGCGACCACTACATGAGCAGCAACCAGATGAGCACCGCCCAGCAGATGTTCGCGCAGATTGGCGCATTGGACAAGTGGCAGGTAGTAGGCGAGTTTGAGAACATGTCCAGCAGTGGCTTTAGCAAGGACTTCGGGCCATTGCAGAACGCCCAGCCGGCGGCCACGTTCATCAACAAGCACGGCGCTCCGGTATCTTGGTTTGTGCTGCCTGCCACCCGCAACAACAAATGGGTAGACTTTACCTATCACTTCTACGCCAGTGATGCCACCGTTTTTGCGCAGACCTTTGTCAACAGCCCCAAAGAACAGACGGCTCAATTGCGTCTGGGGGTTTCTGGCTCCATCAAGGCCTGGGTGAATGACCGTCTGGTGTTTGCCGATGACATGGAACGCAACAATGACCTGGACACCTACATTACGCCTGTCACCTTGAAACAAGGCTTCAACCGCGTCCTGGTTCAGGTGGGTGAAAGCTACGCCGGTCGTTCCAACTTCCTGGCGCGCCTTACAGATGACAAGGGCCAGCCGTTGGCAAATGTAACCACTACGGCCGCCACGCAGGCGTACACCAAAGATGCCGGCACTATGCCCGCGGCCCTGCCTCTGCCCTATGAAGAATTCTTCCAAGCGCAGATCAAACAAGATCCTAAGCAAGTGTTGCCGTACCTGCTGCTGGGCCAGACCTACCTGCGCAATGACAAAACCGCCGAGGCCCGCCGCGTCTACCGCCAAGTGCAGAAAATGGTACCGGCCAACACCTACCTTACCATGCGCCAGATAGAAGCCTACCAGCGCGAAGAAAACCGCACCTCTCTGGCCACCGCCCTGGAATGGCTCAAAGAGCATGACCCAGAATTGCCTTTCTCCCTGGATCTGCTCTATGAAGAAGAGATAGAAAAAGAGAACTACACGCAAGCCCTGGCCCTGGTAGACCAAATGGAACGCCAGCAGGGACAGACAGAGACCACCTTGTCTAAACGCATTCAGGTGCTGTCTAAAAAGCAGGAGTACAATGACGTGATCAAACTAGCCGAGCAGGGGTACCAGAAGTATCCGCAGAACGGTAATTTCATTGAGCTCAAGTACACCATTGAGAAGAACGTGAACAAGAGCCAGGCCAACGCCGCCAACGTGCTCAAGAAGTTCCTGAAAGACAACCGCAACCTGGCCGCCTCTCAGAAACTGGCTTCGCTTTACTTTGACAAAGGCTCTATTGCAGACGGTATCAAGCTGTACCAGCAGTATATTCAGGAAGAGCCTATTTCTGTGGGTGTGCAGCATACCTTGGGTAACATCTACTCGCAGGCCCAGAACTACAAAATGGCCGAGGATTCTTACCGCAAGACCCTGGCCATTGCCCCGTACATTGGTACCTACTGGGCAGACCTGGCCAAGACCCTGAAAGCCCAGGAGAAGAAAGCCGAAGCCATGCAGGCCTTCCAGAAGGCGGTGCAGCTGGACCCTACGGATTATGAAAGCTTGAGAGACCTGCGCCAACTGGAGAATAAAAAGGAAATCTTCAGCTACTTCCCGCAGAATGACGTGTACGCCTTGATCAAGAAAGCCCCTAACGCCGCGGCCTTCCCAGAAGACAACAGCTTGATTTTGCTGGACGATGTGCAGAAAGTGGTTTACAAAGGCGGCGCCTCTGAAGAGAAGCGCACCATGGTGGTGAAAGTCTTCAACCAGCAGGGCGTGGAGCACTGGAAAGAATACGGCGTGTCCTACCACAACATGCAGCGCTTTGTAGTGGAGAAGGCCGAGGTAGTGAAGCAGAACGGCAGCAAAGTACCCGCTGAGAGCAACGACGACCAACTGGTGTTCACCAACTTGGAGCCCGGCGATGCCATTCACATCAGCTACAAACTAGAGAACCACCTGAAAGGCAAACTGGCCCCGCACTTCTGGGACCGTCAGTTCTTCAGCCATTTCTTGCCGTACCAAACCACGCGGTACAGCCTGTTGGTAGACCCAGAGCTCAAGTTCCAGCACAAGATGACGCAATCTCCCCTGGAGCCCAAGGTACAGTCCGCTGACGAGTTCAAGCTGTACGTTTGGGAGCAGAAAGACCACCCCGGCCTGAAGAGCGAAGACAAAATGCCGGTCTTGGCAGACGTAGGACAAACCTTGTACCTGTCTTCTTTCCCAGACTGGAAATTCATCTCTAACTGGTACGCAGACCTGGCCTCGTCCAAGGCCCGCCCAGATTTTGAGGTGAAAGAAGCCGTAGAAGAACTGTTTGCCGGTAAAAAGAACCTCACGCCTATCCAGAAGGCCAAGGCCATCTATGAGTACATCACCACCAACATCACCTACAGCTCCATCTCCTTCAGACAAAGCGGTTTGATTCCGCAGAAGCCTGCAGATGTGTTGAACACCAAGATTGGCGATTGCAAGGACGTGTCTACCCTGTTTGTGGCCATGTGCCGCGAGGCCGGCGTGCCCGCCCAGTTGGTACTGGTGAACACCCGTGACAACGGTTTGTATGACCTCACTTTGCCGTCCATTGACTTTAACCACTGCATTGCCAAGGTGACCTTGCCCGGCAAAGAGACCTACGTGGAGTTGACGTCTAACTTCCTGCCGTTTGGCACATTCCACCAGAGCATGCTCAAGTCGGGCATCTTGGAGATTGACGATGAGAAAACGCCTGTTACCCGCACGCTTACGCAGTTAAACCCGGGCAACCGTCCGTTGAACATCATTGACCGCAAGGCTACCGTGAAACTGGTAGGCAACAACATGACCGTAGACGAAAGCTATTACAGAACCGGGGCTCTGGCCGCCGATGCCAAGCAACGCTACCGTGATGCCAGCCAGAAAGAGCGCGAAAAGATGATTCATGAGGCCTACGGCTCCGTGCTGACCGGCTTTAAGCTGACCAACCTATCCTTCACCGGACTGGAAGGCACGCAGGACACCGTGAAAAGCAAAATAGCCTATCAGTCTACAGACCAGGTGACGCAGGTGGGTGGCTTGTCTTTGTTCTCATTGCCGTGGTTCAACAAGGCGTCTGCCCAGGACTTCACGTTCAATGACACCCGCACCGCGCCGGTAGACTTGTCTCAGTCTCTGTACGCAGACCATGACCGGGCCACCATCACCATGACCCTGCCAGACAAGAAAGTGTTAGCTGAACTGCCCCAGCCCGTAAAGCTGAGCTGTCCGGTGGCCGAGTATTCATTGACCTTCAAGAAGGTGAACAACCAATTGGTATTCACCAGAGAGTTACGCTTCACGAAGGACATTATTGAGCCTCAGCAGATGGCTGCCTTCCAGGAGTTTTACAAGAAAGTGATTGCCGCAGACGCTAAACAACTAGCCCTCAAGTAAGCGCTTTCCTCAACTAACGGAACGCCCCGCAGAACTCTCTGCGGGGCGTTCCGTTTTTAGCCTGTTTTACCGAAAACAGGCTAAAAACGGCAACCAAGACCTAATTTCTTTTCTTCCCAGAAACAACGGCATCACCTTTAAGACACACGTAGAAAAGCTCCAGACCTGGTGGATGAAGAAGCACATTAACTATACAATTCACCATCTACCTAAAAACGGAAGGCCCGCTGATGTATGTCAGCGGGCCTTCCGTTTTTAGGCTATTTCCCAGAAAAGAAGCTAAAAACGATAAATGCTGATTGTTGAAGGGCTTTAATATCAACTAACAATTAGCAATCAACAACTAGCAATTAACAATCAGCAACTAACTCCTAGGATGGAACTCGTGGATGACCTGCTTGAGGTAGTCACGGTCCAGGTGGGTGTAAATCTCAGTGGTGGTGATGGACTCATGGCCCAGCATTTCCTGCACGGCCCGTAAATCGGCGCCGCCTTCAATGAGGTGCGTGGCAAAGGAGTGCCGGAACGTGTGCGGACTAATGCTTTTCTGCATGCCCACCTTGGCGCTCAGGTCTTTGATGATGTTGAACACCATGACGCGGGTGAGGCTGGAGCCCCGGCGGTTCAGGAAGATGAAGTCCTCCTGCCCTTTTTTGATGGTCTGGTGCCGGCGCACGCCGTCCAGATACAAGCGTATGTATTTGAGGGCATCGCGGCCAATAGGCACCAGGCGCTCTTTGCTGCCTTTACCCGTCACGCGCACAAAACCCAGGTCTTCATAGAGATTGCTCAGCTTGAGCTCAATCAACTCAGAAACACGCAGGCCAGAGCTGTAGAGCGTCTCTAGCATGGCTTTGTTGCGGGTGCCTTCTGGGGTGCTCACATCTACGGCCTCAAAGAGCATGACAATCTCATCATAGCTGAGGGTGTCTGGTAGTTTGCGCTGCAGTTTGGGGGCCTCAATGGTTTCCATGGGGTCTGCGTGCAGCAGGTCTTCCATGATGAGAAACTTGAAGAATGCCCGTATGCCGGAAAGCGTGCGGGCCTGCGAGTGCGAGGTCATGCCCAGCTCGTTGATCCATTCCAGGAATCCGTGCAAATGGATGGGCTGCACCTCCAGCGGGCCTACTTTTTGCTGCGTGAGTTCAAAATACTGATACAGCTTTTTGACGTCGCGCAGGTATGCCTCCACAGAATTGCCCGAAAGCGATTTCTCTAACTGGAGGTATGCTTGAAACTGTTTTAAACCTGTTGACCAATTCATGGGGGATAGAATGGAATGTAAAGCGGGCTATCACCCTCCTCTGGTTTGCTGTACCAAGGTAGGCGGCGCTTTTCTTTGGAATGAAACGCCAGCAAACCAAGTCTATTGCCAAAATTAAAGCCGTTCCCGGACTTTCTCCTAATGGCGCAGCAGTTTTTTCTTCCTTTTGACTCGCGTTGGAGTTTCGTTGGGCCAGCACAGGAAGCGGGCGTTTTACTACCCAATAGGCGGCGGTTGCCCTTCTTCCCTCACCTATAAGACACGCACTAGGCCCGTTACCCCTACGCCAACATATAAAAAAGATATGTTTTCTTTCTCATTGGCTTCTGATGTGGACATTTTCACGTCAGGGAAATGGAAATCACGTATGAATGTTGGCTTTGGCTTCTGAGAAAAGCGGGTGTTTGGGTACCAGAAAGATTCTGTACCTTACTTACCTTTGCATGTTGCTACTACCATTGACGCCCTACCTATGAAGATATTGATATTAAATGGCCCCAACCTCAACCTGCTGGGCAAGCGTGAGAAAAGCATTTACGGCTCCCGTTCCTTTGAAGACTATTTTGAAAAAGACCTGTTGCCGGCCTTCCCAGACTTGGAGCTGGAGTACTTTCAGTCTAATGTGGAGGGGATACTCATAGACAAATTACAGGAGGTAGGCTATCATTACCAGGGCATCGTCTTTAATGCGGGCGCTTATACGCACACGTCGCTGGCTTTAATGGACACCATTGCCGCCATTGAGACGCCCGTGGTGGAGGTGCACATCTCCAATGTGTATGCGAGAGAGGCCGCCCGCCACGTCACCTACATTGGCGGAAGAGCCGTGGGCAGCATCAGTGGGTTTGGTCTTGAAAGTTATCGGCTTGCCTTACAATACTTTGAACGTCTGAAGCCCTCTAAAGTGGGATTTAATTACAAGAAGGCGTAACCGAAGCGCGTTTTTACCGTGTAGGAGATTTCGGCGAAATTCGTTTTTGGCCTCTTTTCTAAGAAACAGGCTAAAAACGGAGGGCCCTTGTGAACGAGCCCCGGGCTCCCCTACTGCGCTACAACTCAAACACCCAACCCTTCAATCATCTCCCTCATGCTCAATTTTTATCCTGGGCCTTCTAAAGTTTATCCGCAGGTGCGGGACTATCTCACCATGGCCTATGATGAGGGCATTCTCAGCATTCCGCACCGCAGCGAGCGTTTTGTGCTCATGATGCGCGACCTGGTGGGTCTGCTCAGGAAGAAGCTCAACATTCCCCAGGACTATTACCTGTTCTTCACCTCCTCGGCCACGGAGTGCTGGGAAATCATTTCGCAGAGCCTCACGCCCACCAAAAGCCTGCATTTGTACAACGGCGCGTTTGGAGAGAAGTGGTACCAGTACGCCAAGCGGCTTCGGCCCGACTGCTACGGCCAGGCGTTTGACGTGAACGAATTGCTGGACGTACCCAACATTCCGGTGGAGGATGACACGGATCTAATCTGCGTCACCCAGACTGAAACCTCCAACGGCACGCAGGTGAGCATGGAGACGCTCTTGAAACTACAGAACCAGTTCAAAGACCCTTTGCTGGCCGTGGATGCCACCTCCAGTATGGCGGGTCTGAACTTGAAGTTTATACGCGCGGATATCTGGTTTGCCTCTGTGCAGAAGTGTTTTGGGTTGCCCGCGGGCTTGAGCGTGTTGGTCTGCTCACCAAGAACCTTGCAACGTGCCAAGGCCCTCAATGACCGCAGGCACTACAACAGCCTGGTGTTTTTGTACGAGAAGATGCTCAACTACCAGACTGGCCATACCCCCAATGTGCTGGACTTGTATCTCATGCGCCAGACGCTGGAGCAACTGCCCCTCATCAAGCAGGTAGACCAGCACCTGGTTAAACGCGCGCATGACCTGTACGCCTTTTTTGAAGAAATGCCCGGCGATGTGCGCCTGCTGGTAGAAAACCCCGAGGTCCGTTCCCAAACCGTTCTCACCTTATCTGCCCCTGACAAGAAAGTGCAGGAACTCAAACGCGTGGCCCAAACGCATGGCATCACGCTAGGCAACGGCTACGGAACCTGGGCCAAGAACACCTTCAGAATCGCCAACTTTCCGGCTATTGAAGACAGCGAGTATGACACCTTGAAAGACTTCTTCGGAAAGCTTTATATTTAGAAGTGAGAGACCATATTAAAACCAAGCCTGACCTAGGTGTACCTCTATTGATTATCTGCGTAGGATTTCTATTTCTAGCAGTTATTATTCTACCCTCTAAGTTTGAGTTAACCAACGCAGGCTACATAATCTGTGGTTTTATCTCATTTTTCATCTTTTCAGGCCTCTGGAAGATTGGGCACTTTGAACTGAAGGACCACTTGTTGACCAAATACCAACTTTTAGGGCTGGTGAAGCGGACAGTAGATTTAAAGTATCTGGTAAAGTATCGAACAAAAACCTATAACCTTACCAGAGTGCAAAGTATAACAAGTTTGATTCCGTCCAAGTCTGATAAATATCGCAACCCTCGTGAGGCTACTTTGCATTTCACCAACTCAAGTAAAATGGTACTGGATGAAGAACTCATTCCAACTAAGGACTTTGACTTACTTCTAGAAAAAATCAGTCTGTTCTCAACAGAAAGCACTCTGCTGGCATAATTACAAATTGGATTTTTCTCTACAACTCCCGCTTTCTGTGAAAATCACTAGCTTTGCGCTTTGTTTTTTGCTCCTGAAATCTACCAGCCTATGATCAGCTTCAGCTTTAAAGAGATTGTTTCTGTTAGCCTCATTCTGTTTGCCATCATAGATATTCTGGGCTCTATTCCCATCATCATTCAGTTGCGTCAGCGCGAAGGCGTGATTCAGTCTGAGAAGGCGACGCTGGTGGCAGGCGTGCTCATGATTGTGTTCCTGTTTGTGGGCGATGGTATTTTAAAACTCTTCGGGATTGACTTTGCCTCGTTTGCCATTGCCGGGGCCATCATCATCTTCTTGATGGGTATGGAAATGGTATTGGGCATACACCTGTTTCACTCCAACCCCGAGGTAAAAACCGGTTCCATCGTGCCCCTGGCCTTTCCGCTAATTGTGGGGGCCGGAACCATGACCACCTTGCTTTCTTTGCGTTCTGCCTATGCGCTGCCCAATGTGCTGGTGGGCATTCTATTGAACCTCATCTTTGTCTATCTGGTACTCAAGAGTTCTAACTGGCTGGAGCGCAAGCTGGGCCAGAACGGCACCGAGGTGCTGCGCAAGGTTTTTGGCGTCATTCTGCTGGCCATTGCCATCAAGCTCTTCAAGACCAACGTCACGTTCTAAGCCCAGAATATTTTTTTTCATATATAGACCAGGCAACCTGCCTAAGGCGTTCTGCATCTAACCTGCAAGAACCCTACTATATGAAAAATATTCTTCTCGTTTGCGTGCTTCTCATCTCTACCCTGGCACAGGCGCAGCAATTCCAGGGCAAGATCCTGGACCCGCTCAACGCCCCGCTAGAATATGTCAACATTGGCGTTATTGGCAGGGATGTGGGCACGGTTTCCTCGGCGAAAGGCACGTTTACCTTGGCCTTGCATGATTCCCTCAACGCAGAAACGATTCTTTTCTCCGCCATCGGGTATAAACCGGTTCAATGGAAGGTGAGCGAGTTCAAGCAGAAATTTGCCGGTCAGATGGCGTCTATTCACTTGCAGGAAGACGTGGTGGCCTTGAACGAGGTGGTGGTACGGCCCAGGAAATACAAGACCAAAGTAGTGGGCAACACCACAGACTCCAAAGCCATGATGGCCGGTTTCAAGATCAACGGCCTGGGCAGCGAGGTGGGTTCTGTGCTCAAAATCAACAAGCCCTCCTTTGTAGAAAAAATCACGGTAAACGTTGCCCGCAACCAGTATGACACGCTTTTCCTGCGCATCAACTTTTACAAGATGGGCAAGAACGGTCCCGAAGAAAACCTGTTAAGAGAGCCTATCTTCATCAATCTGGCCAAGCAAGACGTAGGCAATTCCCTTTCCGTGGACCTATCCAAGCACAACATCTACCTGGACTCTGACTCGTTTTTAGCCCTGGAGTTGGTCAAGGATCTGGGCGATGGCGGCCTATGGTTCAGCGCCGGTCTTTTCAACAAGGACTCCTACTTCAGAAAAGCGAGCCAAGGCAACTGGGAGAGCATTCCCGTGGTGGGCCTTGGTTTCAATGCCACTATTAGTCAAGAAAGATAGAGCCATCACTTCTTACTTAACCCCAAGCCAGTTTTTGGTCAGTTTTTTTGAGAAACAAGCCAAAAACGGACTTCTTCATTGAATGGCTTCTTTTATCCCCACGTTTGGCAATCCAACTACCTACCTTGAAAATAATCTTGTGGCGGGTTAGGACGGCTGGCGTGGCAAGTGGTAATTTTGCGGTCCACTAACCTTTCATGCTTTGATTGAGATTTTTACCGATGGCGCCTCCCGAGGCAATCCGGGTCCGGGTGGCTACGGCGTGATTCTGCGCTACGGCCCGCATGTGAAGGAACTAAGCGAAGGCTTTAGAAAGACCACCAACAACCGCATGGAGCTGCTGGCCGTGATTGTGGCCCTGGAGTCCATCACCAAACCGGGCATTCCCGTCACCGTCTACTCAGACTCAAAATACGTGATTGATGCCGTGGAAAAGCGCTGGGTGTTTGGCTGGGAGAAGAAAGGCTTCACCGGCAAGGCCAACCCAGACCTTTGGCAGCGCTTCCTGAAGATTTACCGAAAGCACCAGGTGCGCTTCGTGTGGGTACGCGGCCACAACGGCCACCCCGAAAACGAACGCTGCGATGAACTAGCCGTCGCCGCTGCCCTGCAACCCCACCTCCCCCCAGACAAAGGTTTCGAAGCCAATCCTACCAAAGGTTGATTTGGAGATGTGAAGATTTGAAAATGTGGAGATTTGGAGATGGGATAAATTTCTAAAAAGTTGAATTCCTAAATTTTATAATCAATTCTCTACTAGCAACTTAATAATGCTGTTTTGGGCTTAGTTTCTGAAAAATAGGCCAAAAACGAATAACAATTTTTCAATCTGCACATCTCCACATTTTCAAATCTGCACATCTAATAAAAGTGGCCAACGATTATTTCCAGTTCAAGCAGTTCTTGATCAAGCAGGACCAATGTGCCATGAAAGTGTGCACGGATTCTTGCGTGCTGGGAGCATCGGTGGAGGTGGACGGGGCTACCCGTGTTCTGGACATTGGGGCGGGCACCGGCCTGTTGAGCCTGATGGTGGCACAGCGCACTTCTGAAGAAACGCAGATAGAGGCTGTGGAGATTGACGCGGCAGCGGCGCAGCAGGCCAAAACCAATATTTCGGCCAGTCCTTGGGCCAATCGCATTCAGTTGCACGCGCAGAGTTTGCAGGAGTTTGCACAGACCCAGCCCGAGCCGTTTGACGTGATCATCAGCAATCCGCCGTTTTTTCAAGCCTCTCTTAAGTCTGCAGACAGTGCCAAAAACGTGGCCAAGCACACAGAAACGCTTTCTTTTAATGAGCTTCTGCAATTTGCCCACCAATATTTAACCCCCTCCGGAAGACTGCACATTCTGTTGCCACCCCATGAGGCCAAAGTGCTGGAAAGAGAAGCACACCGGCTGGGTTTTCACACCTACCACATCCTCTGGTTAGAAGCCACGCCTGGCGGAAAACTTTTGCGGGCCATTCATTCCTATGCTAAGACGCCCGCGGCGCTCAGCCAAACCCGCCTGGCCGTTCGGGAGAAAGACAACGCCTACACGGCAGAATTTCAGGCGCTGCTCAGGCCCTTCTACCTTATTTTTTAATTAATGCCGTTTTTGGGCTCTTTTCCAGAAAACAGCCCAAAAACGAGTCTTTGTAAGAGAAGTAGGCTTTCCCAGGCCCTTCGGTTTTATGCGTCCCCACTAAATATAGCCTTCTTGCAATGCTTTGGTTTAGAGCGATTTTCTGAAAGGCTTTGGCAAATTCTGCTTAATTTTGAAAGATGATTAACCCTCTCTCAGGGATGAAACGATTCTGCTTAAGCTTCCTCTTTCTTACCATAACCCTTGCCGCCTCCTTCGCCGGAAAACCCGGAAACACGCCCAAGCGCGAGTTCAGAGGCGTCTGGATTACCACCTATGCCAACATTGACTGGCCCAAGCGCAACCAGACGCCGGCTCAGCAGCAAAGCGCCCTGCTCACCATCCTGGACACCCACAAAGCCACCGGCATCAATGCTGTTTTCCTGCAGGTAAGAAGCCAGTGCGATGCCCTCTATGAAAGCCGTCTGGAGCCCTGGACCGCCGATTTGACCGGTATTCAAGGCAAAGCGCCGGCCCCGGCCTGGGACCCGCTGGCCTTCGCCATTGAAGAGTCTCATAAAAGAGGCATGGAATTTCACGCCTGGATCAATCCGTACCGGGCGGTGGGACACGTCATGAACCTGTCCAGCTTCTCGCCCAACCACGTGGCCAGGCAGCATCCGGAATGGCTCATGGCCGCGGGCAACCTGCGCACGCTCAACCCCGGCCTGCGCGACGTGCGCAACTACATCCAGACGGTCATCCAGGACATTGTGCAGCGCTATGACGTGGACGGCATTCACTTTGACGATTATTTCTACCCCAGCGGAAGTTTTAATGATGATGCCGCCTACGCCGCAGACCCGCGCGGTTTCCAGAACCGGGCAGACTGGCGCCGTGACAACGTGAACCTGCTCATTAAACAGACAGACGCCACCATCAAGCACGTGAAGCCCTGGGTCAAGTTCGGGATTTCACCGTCTGGCATTTACCGCAACAGCCTCAACCCTGCCATTGGGACGCCCACCGCGGGTCTGGAGCATTACAATGAACTGTATGCAGATACCAAAAAGTGGCTGCAAGAAGGCTGGATAGACTATCTGGCGCCGCAGGTGTACTGGTACATGGGGCAGGCACGCGCCAATTACAGCCAGATTGTGCCCTGGTGGAACAACAATAACTATGGCCGGCACATGTACATTGGTTTGGGCAGTTACAAGATCAATGACCCTGCATCTGGCATCAACTGGGCTAATCCGTCGCAGATTCCTAACCAGATACGCTTTAACCGCCAGCCGGGCCACCCTAACATCCATGGCCAGATCATGTACAACACCGGCAGCATGAGCGCCAACCAAAAACACGGTTTCCGGGATTCTTTGCGGGAGAACTTCTACCAGAAGCCGGCTTTGCTGCCCACCATGCCCTGGCGGGATAATACGCCGCCGGCCTCTCCTAAGAGCCTCACCGCCAGCATGGCCGCGGCAGACTCTGTCCTTCTCTCCTGGAAGGCGCCCTCCAACGGCAAGACTGAATTTGATAAAGTGCGCCAATATGCCATCTACCGTTCTTCTAAGCCTCAGGTAGACTGGCAGACGGCAGACAACCTGGTGGCCATTACTGAGTCGCCCACGTTCACAGACAAGGTACCTGACACCCGCAAACCCTACTACTACCTGGTTACCGCCTTGGATCGTTATCATAATGAAAGCGTACCCTCCAACATTACCAGCTTCTCTGTTCTGCCGGCCATTGCCCAGGTGCAAAAGACAGAAAAGGCAGCCCCAAAGAAAGACGCGCAGGAGCAGGAAAAACCGTTGTTAACCCTGGAAACCGGCGCCCCAGAGGTGGCATCTCCTATTGAAGAAACTGTGGTTGAGAAGGTGGCACCTATCATTAGCTACCGCAACGTTTCCCGCACGCTACAAAACGGATCTGTCACAATCACCCCCACTGACGTCAACGACGGTACGCAAGACAATGACACGCCCCCCGAGGACATACGGCTGTCTCTTTCCCAAACCGATTTCACCTCGGCACATCTGGGCAAAAACAACGTCACCCTCACGGCCATTGACAAGTACGGCAATACCTCCACGGCCACCGTGGTAGTGACCATTGAATTGGTGAGCGCCGCCACTATTCCGTTTAAGTTAGAGCTGGAGAACTCCCTTAAGACTGCGCCCATCGCTCCCAAGCCCATCCCCAGGGAAGCCGCCCGGCATTTGACCGCGATTCCGGTAGATGTAACCACCCCAGATGGAAAGAAGATGAACTTTCAGGTGCTGCCCTTCCCTAACTCCAGCCAGATGATGGTGCAGTTTTCATTGGAGAAATCAGACAAGAAGACCTACCTGGAAGTCTATGACTCCAACGGGGTGAAACTGGTTTCTCTCTTCTCTGGCAAGGCCAAAGCCGACGAGCTCAACAAGTACCAAGTGAACCTAGAACCCTGGACCGGCACCCTCTTCTACGTAAGGCTCACCACCTCCAAAAAAGTCTACACCTACAGATTGGTGCGGGCTGAGTAGCATTCCCTGAAAAAAAGAGAAGGCCTCCTGCAGAACAGGAGGCCTTCTTCTTTTAACTGGTATGAGGTGGAGATTACAATTTCTTTAAGCCTTTCAAGTCAGAAGCCTTGCCTTCTTTCACACTCACGGCAATACCACCGCCAGAGGCCAGTCCTTGTTTTAAGATGCTCTTGGAGTTCACCTTCACTTTGCGCACGGTGTAGCTCTGCGGCTTCTTGTCATAGGTGGCATCTGGGCCATCGGCGTAAATGGTGGCTACGTAGTCTTTTCCTTTAGGTAAGAAGCTAAAGGAGATGGTAGCCGTGCGCTTGTTCTCATCAGTGATGCCGCCCACGTACCACTCGTTTTTGCCTTTGGCTTTACGAGCGGTGGTGATGTAGTCGCCGGGCTCAGCCTCCAGCACATAGGTATCATCCCAGTCCAGGGCCACATCCTTGATGAACTGAAACGCGTCTGGGAACTTCAGGTAGTTTTCTGGCAGGTCTGCCGCCATTTGCAGCGGGCTGTACATGGTCACGTAATAAGCCAGTTGCTTCACTAAGGTGGTGTTTACGCGGTTGCCGTGCCCGGTGCCATAGGTCGCCAGGTCTGTTTGGAAGATGCCGGGGGTAAAGTCCATGGGGCCGCCCATCAAGCGGGTGAAGGGCAGAATGGTGGTATGTTCTGGGGCCAGGCCGCCCATGGCCTCAAACTCGGTGCCGCGGGCAGATTCCTGGGCAATCCAGTTAGGGAAGGTACGGTTCAAGCCGGTTGGGCGCACGGCCTCGTGGCTGTTGACCATGATCTTGGACTCGGCGGCGGTTTTGGCTACGTGCAGGTAGTGGTTGACCATCCATTGGCCGTCATGGTGTTCGCCTCTTGGAATGATAGGACCCACATAGCCCGTCTTCACCGCATTGTAGCCATTGTCTACCATGAACTGGAAGGCTTTGTCCAGGCGGCGCTCATAGTTGGTGGCCGAAGATGACGTTTCATGGTGCATCATCAGGCGTACGCCTTTAGACGCGGCGTAGGCCTGCAACTCTTTCACATGAAAGTCTGGGTAAGGCGTCACGAAGTCAAACACTTCTTCCTTCCAGTTGCCAAACCAGTCTTCCCAGCCAATGTTCCAGCCTTCTACCAGCACGGCGTCAAAGCCGTGCTCAGCCGCGAAGTCAATATGGCGTTTCACGTTCTCTGTATTGGCACCGTGTCTGCCGTTGGGCGTGTACTTGCTGAAGTCATCGGTGAGTTTGGTATTGGTCTCGGTGCTGTAGGCCCAGGTGCTTTTGCCGGCAATGAAGTATTCCCACCATACGCCAATGTACTTGACAGGCTTAATCCAGGACACGTCCTGGTATTGGGTGGGCTCGTTCAGGTTCAGGATCAGTTTGGAGGTTAAGATGTTGGCCGCCTTGTCACTCACTACAATGGTTCTCCACGGCGAAGTAGACTCCGTTTGAATATAGCCTTTGTTGCCCACCGCGTCTGGCGTCAAGTGCACGCTCATCTTCAGGTTCTTCGCGTCCACGTTCAGGTGCATGGCCGGGTAGTTGATCAAGGCCGCCTCATGAATGTTGATGTACAACCCGTCTGCAGACTTCATCATAGACGGTGTCTGCACAGATGGATTAGGAATTGGCGTCTGCGCTGAGATACGGATGGTGGCCTTTTGCTGAAGGCTGGGTATCTCAGAGACTTTGGACGTGGTGTACGTGTACTCGTTGGTGTCATAGTCCCCGGGCATCCAGAAGATCTTATGGTCACCGGCCAGGGCAAACTCCGTGCGTTCTTCTTTGATGATGAAGTAGTTCAACTCCTTCTGCTTCGGGAATTCATACCGAAAGCCCAAGCCGTCATTGAACACTCTGAAACGCAACCGGATAAACCGCTCCTTCTGCCCTTTCTGGGTAAGGGTCACCAGCAGTTCATTGTAGTTGTTCCGGATGGTTTTCTGCTCGCCCAAAACAGGCTCCCAGGTTTCATTCACGGTTTTTTGCTCGGTTTTGGTCACGGTAAAGCCGTCCAGCAAAGACGGATTGTTGACCAGCTCCATGCCCAGGCGGCTGGATTTGATGACCGGTTTGTTCTTGTAACTCAGCTGGTAGTACGGCACGCCGTTCTGGAGTTCAAAGGAAAAACTCAGGTTCTTGTCGGGGGAGGTGAGGGTTTGCGCCGTGGCCGCCATACTTAGGCACAGCAGGCAAATTGACAGGAAAATCTTCTGCATAAATAGAGACGTTTAGTAACCAAAAATGCCTTGAAAAAGGCTTCTCATAGAATTTCTTCTTAAAGATGGCACCTTTCAGGCTATCTAGGAAATCGATTTCCTAAATTAGGCTATTTTCTGGAAAACAGGGCAAAAACGCCTTACGCTCCCAAGGTTTCTACCCGCTCTTGAAACTGAACGCCAAAGGCTTGCAGCTCTTGCAGCACCGGCGCGTAGACCTCCGCCTGCAGCGGTACCACCACTCCTGTTTGTTTTAATTGCCCCTGCAGCAACAGTTTGGTGGCAATGCCCACGGGCAGGCCCACGGTTTTAGCCATGGCGGTGTGCACCTCGTCATCGCCTAACACCACCAGGGAAGAAGTGAGCTTGTGGCGCTGCCCATCTAATTCATATTCAAATAGATGGAGCATCACAATCATGTCTTTGTCGCCGGGGCTCAGTTGCCATTTCTGGGTGAGCAGTTTCTCCAGCGCCTGGGCGGGCGTGGCAGTGATCATGGCAATGGGCTCTTCCTCCAGCAGGCCGGCCCACTCTATCAGGTCCAATTCTGGGGCAGTTGACGGAATACCCGTGTAGGCGGCGATTCTTTCCCTGAGTGATAGGTTCTCCTGGCTCGCCGGTAAAAAGCTTTCTACTAGTTGGCGGTAGGTCATCTCCTGCGGATTGTCCAGGAAATAGGTATCATCTGGCAGGCCCAGTTGCACTAGCACGTGCCAGGCCTGGCAGTAGCCGGGTCTACGCAAGGTACCCCGCAGCATGGTGGGGATTTCCTGCAGGCCGTACGGTTCACGGTAGCTCAGAGAGTCTCTGTTGGCGTAGCCGTCAAACAGGCCGTACCCGTCCACGGCAAAGGTCTGGGTGCGGTGAAACAGTTGTGGGTACGGAATGTATTTGTAGCTGCCGTCCTCAATGTATTTGGCGGTGCTCTGCCCCGCTAAAATCACGTTGCGCGGGTTCCAGGTGAATTTATAATGCCAAGGGTTGGTGTCAGATGCTGGGGCCATCAGTCCGCCGGTAAAAGACCTGAACGACGTGATGGTAGCGCCCTGCGCCTGCAAGTGGTGAATGATTTGCATGGCAGACATGTGGTCAATGCCCGGGTCTAGGCCGCATTCCATCAAAAACGTGAGGCCTTTCTCCTGTGCCTGCGTGTGTAGTTGCTTAATATCTTCTGGCACGTAGGATGCCGTAACCAGGTGCTTCTCCTGCTCCAGACACGTATGGGCCACCAAAGGATGGAAAAGCGCCGGAAGCATGGAAATGACTACATCTGCCTTGCCTACCTCCTCTTCGCGCTGCGCGGCGTCATGCACGTCAAAGGCAAAGGCCCTCACCAGCGGATTTTCTAAAAGGGAGGCCGATAAATGGTCTACGCGCACATCGCCTATGGCTAGTTGCCACTTTTCCTGAGGGGCGTTGATGACCAGGTATTCAATAAGCACTGATGCCGATCTTCCGGCACCCAACAGCAGAATGTTTTTCATAGCAGGCTAGAATAGAAGGCTCAAAATGGGCATTTTCTGCGGGACAGGCAACCTCTGCTTGGTTTTTCGGGCTAACTTATTAACTTTGACTCCCGTACGTGCTCGTGCGGAAACCGCACCTTATGATCGAACAAGTACAACTTAACATTACCTATGACGTGGTGTCTTCTGAAGAAGGCCTCACCGCTCAAGAGAGACAAGTGCTCCAATTGGCCCAGAAAGCCACCTACAAAGCCTACGCCCCCTACTCCAATTTTATGGTGGGCGCCGCACTCCTACTATCAGACGGGAGTACGCACCAAGGCACCAATCAGGAAAACGCCGCCTATCCTTCTGGCCTTTGCGCAGAACGCACCTTATTGTTTGGCGTGGGCTCCAACTTCCCAGACCAGCAGATTGAGATTCTGGCCGTGACGGCCCGCCGTCGGCATGAGTCGCATTACCTGTCTGCCTGTCCTTGCGGGGCCTGCCGCCAGGTCATGGCCGAGTACCAGAACCGCCAGGGCAAGCCTTTCACGCTGCTCATGCAGAGCGAAGACGGGAAAGTGGTCAGGTTCTCCACCGCGCTGGATTTGTTGCCGTTTTCCTTCTCCAAAGAAAGTCTCTAGCCTTTGGCCGCGCAGCACCGCACTCTTACCGTTCCGCGCACCGCCCACTTACACCAGTTAGGCACGCTGTCAGAAACTACCCGGCAGGTATGGGTGGTCTGTCACGGCTATGGGCAACTGGCCAAGTACTTCATCCGGCATTTTCAAGGGCTGGAAGATGAGCAGACGGTAATTCTGGCGCCAGAAGGCTTGTCCAAGTTTTACCTGGAAGGCTTTTCGGGCCGCGTGGGCGCCACCTGGATGACCAAAGAAGAACGCCTGCTGGAGATTGAGGACTACGTGCAGTACCTGAATTTAGTCTGGCAACTAGTTTCAACTGAGGCACCCCATGCCCAACTCACATTGCTGGGCTTCTCGCAGGGCGCAGCCACCGTCTGCCGCTGGCTGGCGGCCTCGCCCGTGGCTTGCGCACAACTCATCATCTGGGCTGGGGCTTTCCCCGAGGACATAGACTACAGCGGCCTCACGGCCAAGCTTGCCACTTCTCCCGTATATTTGGTGCACGGTTTACAAGACAGCCTCATTACGGAAGAGCGCCTGCAGGCCCAGTTGGCCATGTTGAACGCACAGCACATTCATCCGGTGCTGGTGCCCTTTACTGGCAAGCATGAATTGAACAAAGAGGTCTTGGCGCAATTGAAAGCCGGTCTTCTCTAAAAAGAACACATCAGAAACCCCATGGCGCAGGCATTTACCCCCGCATACTTGAAAGCGTTGATCACGGAAGAGGACGTCTGGTCCATCGCCGAAGGAGAGAACAATGGCACCCCTTTCTCCGTGAGGTTCAGGCCTCATTTGCAACCTTTCCTTGAAACCGGCCGCTACGCCAAACGGCTCATCATCCTCTGGAATTATACTTCTGAGGACGAATACCTATTCCCTACTCCGGAGGACATGGATGTGATGGCAGACGTGGAGGAAACGCTGGTAGACCATTTGGAAGCAGATGCCCAAAGCGTGTTGACCTTCGTCTTCACCGGCCAGGAAAGAAGAGAATGGCACTGGTATACGTCAGACATGGCCTCGGCTCAGGAACGATTGAATGAAGCCTTGTCTCATTTTGACCGGCTACCAATTGAACTCACCGCCGAGGATGACGCTGACTGGGCAGAATACCTTTCCATTTTAGAGAATATGGAAGAGGCGGAAGAAGAAGACTCAGAAGAAGATTTGTAGAAAGGGATCATGTCGTTTTTGGCTTGATTTCCAGAAAATAAGCCAAAAACGACATGATTATTCTCCCCAAATGCCGGGCATGATGATTTCCAGCAGGTGATGGTCGGGGTCCCGGAAGTAGCAGGACTTGCGGCCCTGGGGCCAGAGTTCTTCATGTTCAATTGAGATGTTGGCCTGCAGGAGCATTTCCTTCCAAGCCTCATATTCTTCTGGTTGGCATTCAAAGGCCAGGTGCACGTGGCCAGAGCCGGAGTGGGGCGGCAGCCCGTGGTTGTTCTGGCTCTTCTCTGGGTCAAAGCACAGCAGCACAGAGGTTCCCACCCTGAAGAACACGTAGCAGTCCTGCAACTGCCCAATCACCGGCAGCCGAAGCACCTCGGCGTAAAAATGGGTAGTACGTTTCAAATCCTGCACATACAGGCAGGTTTCTTTTATCTGGGTGAACTCCATAGAAAAGGCTTTCCTATTTGAACGAAAGCGCAATTCTAAAGGATGCTTCGTTTTTGACCTATTTCCTTGAAAATGAGCCAAAAACGACAACACCTCCTAAGAAAGCCTTAGAAGGTGTTGTTTCAAACTCAGAGTCTTGAATCTTATATCTTGTATCTGTTACAATCTACAACTGCTTGTGCATGACCGTGGCAGAGGCCTGGGCGGCGGGCAGGATCAGGACTTCGGCTATGTTCACGCGGGCCGGCCGGGTAAGCATGAAGTGAATGAGATCAGCTATGTCCTCGGCCTGCAGGGCTTCATACCCTTTGTAGACGGTGGCGGCGCGCTCCTTGTCTCCTTTAAATCTTACCTCAGAGAACTCAGTCTCTACCGCGCCCGGATTTACTTCAGACACTTTCACACCTTCCTGCACCAGGTCAATGCGCATGGCTTTGGAAAGGGCGTCTACGGCAAACTTGCTGGCGCAGTACACGTTGCCGTTGGCGTAGGCCTCTTTGCCCGCAATGGAGCCAATGTTGATGATATGGCCACTTTTGCGCGCCACCATGCCCGGCAGCACCGCCTTGATCACATACAACAGGCCCTTCACGTTAATGTCCAGCATGGCGTCCCAGTCGTCTACATCACCAGACTGAATGGGCGCTAACCCGTGGGCATTGCCGGCGTTGTTGATTAAGACGTCAATGGTAGACCACTCAGCTGGCAAACCGGCAATGGCTTCTTGCACGGCGGCTTTGTCGCGTACGTCAAAGGCCAGGGTTTTCACGGTGCCTTGGCCAAACTGCTCTACCAGTTCCTGCAGGCGGTCTGTACGGCGGCCGGTAGCAATGATCCTGAAGCCCTGCTGGGCTAGCGTGAATGCGGTGGCTCTGCCAATGCCAGAGCTGGCCCCGGTGATGAGGGCTGTTTTCTTCTGTGACATGTAAGAAAGGTTACTCAAAGTTGAGGTACAAGGTGATGGTGTTGCTGCTCATGCGCTGGATGCTGTTGTTGAAGTTATTGTCAACGGGCTTGTGCAGGTCTGTGATGCCTCTGGAGAAGCGCAGCTCCGGGGCAAACTTAAAGAATGGGTAGAACATGTCCAGCCCCACGCCAAAGTCCACGCTGAAGTCTGAGGTGCCCACCTGTAGAATCTGGTTGTCCTTCTTCTGGCCGCCCACCACAATGGAGGGTTTTACGCCGGCAATGAAGTACATCTGGGTGTTCTTGCGGCGCAGAGACTCATACTTGATCAGCACTGGAAACTCGCCAGTGAAGGTATTGACCTCTTGCAAGACCGTTCCGTCTTCTGCCGTTTGCGCATTTTCTGGTGTTGGCACGTCCCCCTTGTAGGCCACAGATCTACTGTAATACCCCACGCCCGGCTGCAACCTGACCACAAAGTCTGGAGACAGGCGGTAGGCCCCTATGAAGTTCACGTTGAAACCAATGCCCATCTTGGCGTTCATGGCAATGTCATCGCTCTGGTCTGCCGTCTTCAGGCGCTCCACATAGCTGTTGGAGTGCTCCAATTGGTACCAGGACGTGTTCATGCCCAAGGAAAATCCCCACCTAAAAATCTTGCTTTCATAGCCCTGCAGGTTTTCGCCTTTGATGGTGCGTTGCGCCAGCGCCGGTTGTAGGCTGAAGGCCAGTACCACGCCCAGTGCCAGGGTTATTTTACGCCGGTGTAAATGGAGCTTATGCCAAAAGTAAGTGAATGCCATTTTGTTTCTTTAAAACCAACTCTTTGGAAGATAGCCAGGAAATCATTGCCGTCCGGGAACGCCTGCACAGACTCGGGCAGGTAGGTGTAGGCGGCATTGTCTTTAGAAATCAGTTTGCCAAAAAGGGGAAGAATATTCTTAAAATAAAAATTATAGCCCTGCTTCATGGGGAAGGTCTGGGGCTTGGAGAACTCCAGTATCACGGCCATGCCGCCCGGCTTCAGGACCCGGTACATCTCAGAAAGGCCTTTCTCCAGGTTCTCAAAGTTGCGCACCCCAAAGGCCACCGTGATGGCGTCAAAGTGATTGTCTGGGAACTGGATATTTTCTGAGTCTCCTACGTGCAGTTGAATCAAATGGCTGAGCCCGCGCTTCTGAATTTTTTCGCGGCCCACGGCCAGCATGCCCTCAGAGATGTCAATGCCCGTGATCTGCTGCGGTTTTAGGCGCACTGCCTCCAGAGCGAAGTCGCCGGTGCCGGTGGCAATGTCCAGAATGTGCTTGGGCTGGGCTTTTTCCAGCAGGCTTACGGCTTTCTTGCGCCATAGAATGTCTATGCCCGCGCTCAGGAAGTGGTTAAGGAAATCATACCGCTTGGCTATGCTGTTGAACATGTTGGCCACCTGGGTCTTCTTCCCCTCGTTTTGATCTTTATACGGTACTACTGACATTGACTTCTCATCATGTTATGGAGGGCAAAGCTACTATGCTTTAACTAGAATTCCTGTAATATGTTGTACGGCCCATGCCACAATAAAAAACGCCGCCCCGGCCATTGCTGGTCTGAGGCGGCGTTTTTAGGCTGGTTTCTGGAAATTAGGCCAAAAATGGAAGCTTATTGCTTAGGAGCATCACCTTTAATGATGGTGAACTCTGTGCGGCGGTTCAACTGCATGTTCTCTGCAGAGTTGTTAGGCGCAATTGGTCTGCGCTCACCGTAGCTTCTGGAGATCAGGCGGTTGGCCGGCACTCCCTGCTGAATCAGGTATTCATACGCGGCGTTGGCTCTGTTCTCACCCAGCAGCATGTTGTAAGAGTCTGGCATTCTGGAGTCTGTGTGGCCGTCTACAGAGATTCTCAAATCTGGGTTGGCTTTCATGATTCTCACAATGTTGTCCAGCTCTCTGATAGACTCAGGCCGCAGGTCATACTTGTCTGTGTCAAAGTAGATTTTCTTGAAAGCATAAGAAGACACGTCAATGCTGGAGCCTCCAACAAAGTCAATGTAGAAGTCTTTTTCCACCACGGTGGTATCACTCAAAGAAAGAGGCACTTCAAACTGCTCCGTGGCTAGGGTGGCACCGTCCTTAGAAAGTGTTATGGTGTACGGGCGCAAAGACAGCACGGTCACCTGGTAGTTACCTGAGTCTGGCTTGGTCACGTCTCGGTACTCCAAAGGCGCACCGGCGGCGGTTTTACCCGTGAACACCAACTCTACGCCGGGTATGATGGAAGAGTCACGCAAGCTATACACATGGCCACGCACAATGGCGTTTTTGATGTAGTTGATGGTGTAGATGTCTTTTTCACCGTAACCGCCCATGCGGTAAGAAGAAAGGTAGGCCAGACTTCCGTCACCGCTCAGGCGGTAATACGTGTCATCATCTGGGGTGTTGATAGGGTACCCTACGTTCACCGGACGGCTCCAGCGGCGGGCCACGGTGTCATACTTGATGGTGAAGATGTCATACCCGCCCATGGTGGTGTGGCCACGTGAGCTGAAGTACATGGTAAGGCCGTCTGGCGTGAAATAAGGGCTGTCCTCATCAAAACCAGTGTTCACCCCGTTCCCGAAGTTCTTAGGCTCTCCCCACTCGCCGTTCTTGTCGCGCTTGGCGTAGTAGATGTCCAGGTCACCGTTCTCAGAGAAGCGGTTGGTAGAGAAGTAAATGGTCTGGCCGTCTGCCGTCACATAAGCATCACTTTCAAAATCTCTGGAGTTGATGTTACGGTTTAGTTTGGCAGGCTTGCCCCAGTCTCCGCCTTCGCGGCTAGACACAAAAATGTCACCGTTCTCATCCTGGCGGTATAACAACAACTTAGAGTCGTTGTCAATCAACTGGATAGAAGCATCATGGCCGGTACCGTTTAACACGCCGCTCAAAGAACGGGGCGTCTCCCAGGTGTCTGGTCCAAGGCGGCGGGTTTCAAAGATGTCTTCAAAGTATTCTCCGTCATCTGCCTCTTTGCCGCCGGTGGTGTTCTGGCCGCGCGAGGTAAACAGCAGGTAGTTGTTGTCTTTAGAGATCACGGGGCTGTGTTCAGAGAAAGGAGTGTTCACCGTAGGGCCCAGGTTCTTCACAAACACGTCTCTAGGGCTGGCTACTTCTTTCTTGGCGTTACGCGCGTGCTGCACCAACAGGGTGGCTTGTTCCTTGCCTTCAATATCACGCTTGCCCAAGGTCTTCTGGTACTCCTGCGCGTGCTGGATGGCCTTGTCAAACTCATAGTTCACCAGGTCCACGCGGCCCAACCAGTACAGTACGTCATCTTCCACCCTAGGCTTTAGAGAATAGGCCTTATAGATGTACTCACTGGCTTTCTCTTTGTCAAAGGCAATTAAGCTGATACCCGCCCGGTACAAGGCTTTGGCATTGTCAGGCTCACGTTCCAATGCGCGCTCATAAAATGGAAGCGCCGCCCGGAAATTGGTCTGCTCGAATAATTTGTCTCCGCTTCTAATCAATTGCCGCGTACTCTGCGCCATGGCAGAAGTAGCCATGAAAAGCAGCGCAAGGGCAAAAAGAGAAGATCTGAACAACCGCTTGTCTAAGTGATCCATAGGTAAAGGTTTAGGTATTGCTGGATGATAAGAAGTAAGCCTAACACCTTGCAGGTTAGAGAGTGAGGGGGCCACTGCCGTAGCCGGGTGCGTGCAGTGCTTACTTACTTGAAAGGACAATGATATTAAAAATTATAGATATTTTATACGTAAATCAATGCAGAACCTGTTTCATTCAGAAACATCTATATATAAAAAATATTTTTACCGCACTAATCCGACCTTCGATACTCCAAAAACAGCCTTAGGGTTACCTTTTTGCGCTTATTACTTATCCACAGCTAAAACAGGCGGCGTTATTGCCTTGCCACATAATTTGGTAACTTTGTGGTTGCCGTAAAAAGTTTTGAGGGAGAACGTATGAAAATCAAAGAAGCCAAGTTTATCTGTAGCAACACCCGCGCCGACCTCTGCCCCACCACTCCTTTGCCGGAGTATGCGTTCATTGGCCGCTCCAACGTGGGCAAGTCTTCTTTGATCAACATGCTCACCAATTACTCCAAACTGGCCAAGACCTCTTCTTTCCCCGGCAAGACCCAGCTGATCAACCACTTTCTAATTAATGACGAGTGGTACCTGGTAGACTTACCGGGCTACGGCTGGGCTAAGGTGAGCAAAGACTCCCGCGAGGCCTGGCGCAAAATGATCAATTACTACCTCAAGAGCCGGCCCAACCTGGCCTGCGTGTTTGTGCTCATAGACTCGCGCCTGCCGGCCCAGAAAGTAGATTTAGATTTTATAGAGTTGCTGGGAACCATGGAGGTGCCTTTTGTGCTTATCTTCACAAAAACAGACAAGCAGTCCGCGCCCAAGACAGATGCCAACATTGCCGCATTCATGCAGGTTTTGAAGGAGACCTGGGAAGAACTGCCCCCGTTCATGAAAAGCTCTTCTGAGTCTAAGGAAGGCCGCGAGGAGATTCTTACCTTCATTGAACAAACCAATGACCTGTACCACAACCAAGAAAACGCTTACTAGTACCTTAAACGCTTAGAGAAAATGAAAGCAAAACACACCATTCTGGCCGCTTTTCTGGCCTTGTTTACGGCCGGCGCCTTCGCCACCACCACTGAGGCCCCAAAGGCAGCCGTTCAGACCACCAAGTTTCCGGTAGCCGCGCATTATGAAGGCGGCCAGGACTCACTGGTAGCCCATATCAAACGCAGCATCCAATACCCTGCCGCCGCCAAGCGCAACAGAGTAATGGGCCAGTGCATTGTGAGCTTCCTGCTAAATGAAGACGGCTCTACCAGCAACTTCAAGATCTTGAAGGAAGTGGGCAGCGGTACCGGTGCCGAGGCCATGCGCGTGGTGCAGAACCTTAAATTCAAAGCCCCGGGCTACAGCCAGACCTACAGCCTGCCGGTGAACTTTAAACTTTAATTTAACCCTAACCAACCTTTTTCTCTATGCCATTTGACCTGAGAGAGATTGCCTCCATTGCCGGCATGCCCGGTTTATACCGTATTATAGCCCCTACCCGTAGCGGCATTATTGTAGAAAGCCTGGCAGAGAAACCAGCGCGCAGCGTGGCCCAGGCCCGTAATCGCGTTTCTATTCTGCATGAGATCTCCATGTACACCAATGACGAGGAAAGCACCGTGCCGTTAGAGGAAATCTTTGACCGCGTGCGCACCCAGTACGGAGACACCCTGCCGGTGACTAGCAAGTCTAGCAACCAGGAGCTGGCCAAGTTCATGGAGTCTGTCCTTCCTGACTATGACCAGGACCGCGTGTATGCCTCAGACATGAAAAAGCTGGTGCAGTGGTATACCTTGGTTAGCCAGTTTGTGACGTATAAAGAAACCGCTGCTACTGAAGAGGCCGCCGTAGAGGCTCCAGCCGCCCAAGAAGAAGCCGAGGCTCCTGCCAAAGAAGCACCAAAGAAAACCAAGGCAGCCGCTAAGAAATAAGCGCGCTCTCCTTTAAAACAGAAAGGCCCCCGTCCATGGACGGGGGCCTTTCTGTTTTTGGCCAGTTTTCCAGAAAACAGGCCAAAAACAGAGGTTAGATTAGTTAGCAGAGGCTTCGGTCATGGAAGACGAGAGCGCGGCAGAAGATCCTTGAGACAACAGCCGTTCTACTTCTTCCACCATCTCGGTGGAGCCAATGTAGAGCGGGCAACGCTGGTGCAGGTCTGTGGGGTAAAGTTCCAGGATGCGCTCAGAACCATTAGACGCCTTTCCGCCGGCCTGTTCTACTATAAACGCCAAGGCGTTGGCCTCATATAAAAGACGAAGTTTGCCGTTGGGCGCCTTGGTGGTGCTTGGGTACATGTAGATACCGCCCTTCAGCATGTTTCTATGGAAGTCTGCCACCAGTGAGCCAATATAGCGCGCCGAGTAATTACGGTCACGGCACAGCTCCACGTACTGCTTAATGGCCGGCTGGAACAGGTTATAGCTTCCCTCATTGATGGAGTAAGTGGTACCCGTGGTTGGGATAGTGATGTTGGGGTGCGATAAAAAGAATTCGCCCAGGGAGGTTTCATAGGTGAAGCCGTTCACGCCATTGCCAGTGGTGTACACCAGCATGGTGCTGGACCCGTAGATGATGTAGCCGGCGGCCACCTGCTGCACGCCGCGCTGCAGGCAGTCTTCCATGGTGCCTTCGCAACCAGAGTCAGAAAGGCGGCGGTAGACAGAGAAGATGGTGCCAATAGACACGTTCACGTCAATGTTAGAAGAACCGTCCAGCGGGTCAATGGCCACTATGTACTTGCCCTTGGTATTGCCGGTCTGGATCACTTCCTCGTCTTCCTCAGAGATGATGGCGCAGACCTCGCCGCCGTTGCGCAGTGCGCGTATGAACCGGATGTTGGCCACCACGTCCAGCTTCTGCTGATCCTCGCCCTGCACATTTTGTTTGCCGTACGCACCGCCAATATCTGTTAAACCTGCATGATTAATGGCGCGGTTTACGATCTTTGCCGCCAAGGCAATGTCACGCAACAACTGGGAAAGCTCCCCGGTGGCAAAAGGAAAGTCTTCTTGCTTGCGCATGATGAACCGGTCAAGCGTGGTACCTACCGGTAGGGCCAGATTCTCTTTAATAGTCATAAGAAAGCGGTGTAAGAACGAATTAGATTACGAAAATACTACTAAATCTGTTAGAGAGGGCAATGTTTTTATAAATTCGGCAATTTTAGCAAGTCTATAAATGAAAGTTTTCAAATTTGGAGGAGCTTCCGTCAAGGATGCCGCTGCGGTCAGGAACATCTTCAGAATCCTGTCTCAGCTGCCGGAAAGCGAGGAGTTGGTGGTAGTGGTTTCTGCCATGGGCAAGACCACCAATGCGCTGGAGGACGTCTATCAGAAAGCGCACCAGGGACAGGATTTTGTGCCCGCGCTGGAGGCTTGCCGCCAGTACCATCAGGCCATTGTGCAGGAATTGTTCCCAGACCCGGGGTGCCCCGTGTACGCAGATGTGGCCGCACAGTTTCAGGAACTGGCACAAACCCTCAAAACTCTGCAGCCTGACCACTGGGACCAGCAGTATGACCAGGTCATTAGCCGCGGTGAATTGCTCTCCAGCCTCATTCTACACCATTTTCTGCAAACGCAGGGTATTTCTAACTTTTGGCTGGACTGCCGCACCTGCCTGCGCACCGACGCTACCTGGCGTGAAGGCCGCGTGGACTGGGACTACACAGAACAGCAAGTACAAACCGTCCTTCGTCCCGTCTTAAAACAGCAGCTGGTGGTGACGCAGGGGTTTATTGGCGGCACCCAAGACGGCCAGACCACCACGCTAGGCCGCGAGGGCTCTGACTACAGCGCCGCCATCTTCGCCTTCTGCCTGAACGCGGCCTCGCTCACCATCTGGAAAGACGTGCCCGGCCTGCTCAACGCAGATCCCAAGCTGTTCAAAGACGTGACCCGGTACGAAGAGGTGGCCTATCAGGAAGCAATTGAAATGGCATATTACGGAGCCTCGGTCATTCACCCCAAGACGGTGCAACCCCTGGCCAGCAAATGCATTCCGCTGTATGTGAAATCGTTTCTGCACCCAGAACAGCCCGGCACCGTCATTCATGACTGTCAGCACGATAAAATTGCCCCATCCTTTATCTTAAAGCAGAACCAGTGTTTGTTGTCGTTCAAGGCCAAGGACCTGGGCTTCATCTCTGAGGAGCACTTGAGCGCCATCTTCCAGGCGGTACACGCCGTGCGGCTTAAGATTAACATGATGCAGAACTCGGCGCTGTCTTTCTCAGTGTGCTGTGACTATGACGAGGCCCGCGTGCAACAACTCAAGGAAAGCATAGGGGACCAGTTCATCATCAAGTACAACCAGCCGTTGCACCTGTTCACCATCCAGAACTATGACAAGGCCAGCATTCTGCGCTTGGTCAACGGCCGCGAGATCCTTATGGAACAGCGTACGCGCCATACGTTCCAGTTTGTGGCCAGGCCCACTGAGACCATTGAGCACTAAGCATTTTCCGTTTTTTGCCTATTTTCACCGAAACAACCCAAAAACGACCCCTGAATAAATAGCTATGGAATTCATAAAAGTAACCGAACAGGCACGCCCCCAAGTGGCCCTCATTCAACTGAACCGCCCCAAAGAACTAAACGCGCTTAACCTGCAACTGATGGGGGAGCTGCGCGATGCCCTCAAAGAACTGGACGACAATGAGAACGTACGCGCCATCGTGCTCACCGGCAACGACCGTGCTTTTGCTGCTGGCGCCGATATTAAGCAGATGGCCGGCAAGACCGCCATTGACATGCTCAACATTGACCAGTTTTCTACCTGGGACCAAATCAAGAAAACCAAGAAGCCCATCATTGCGGCGGTGAGCGGTTTTGCCCTGGGCGGTGGTTGTGAATTGGCCATGACTTGTGATATGATCATTGCCTCAGAAACCGCCCAGTTTGGTCAGCCAGAGATTAAGATTGGCGTGATGCCCGGCGCTGGCGGCACGCAACGCCTCACTCGCGCCTTGGGCAAAGCCAAAGCCATGGAAATGGTCTTGACCGGTAAGTTCATATCTGCTCAGGAAGCCGAAAAGCACGGCCTCATCAACCGAGTAACGCCCGTGGAATTGTACCTGGAGGAAGCCTTCAAACTAGCCACTGAGATTGCGCAACTGTCGCCGGTGGCGGTGAAGCTGGCCAAGGAGTCTGTGAACCGCTCCTATGAAACCCACCTGGACGAAGGCCTGCATTTTGAGCGCAAGAACTTCTACCTCACCTTCGCCTCTGAAGACCAAACCGAGGGCATGAACGCTTTTGTAGAGAAGCGCAAGCCTACGTTTACGGGTAGGTAGTTTTTTGAAGCAAGACACAAGACATTCTATCAAGTAAGTCATTTCCGTTTTTGGGCTGTTTTCTGGAAAACAGCCCAAAAACGGAAATTTTGCTTTTGTGACATTTTACATTCTTCATCCTACTCTAAGCATGATGAGTTAAGCACTCATTCGTTCTAAAAAGACAGTTCTGTTTCTGCTGATTTCTGAGAAATGGAGAAGTTGCCAATTTGTTTCTCATAAAAATTGTTTTGCGAGGTGATGATAGAACATCTATAGATTCTATCAGGCATAGACAGAATCTATAACAGCAGGAACATGGAAAGCTTTAATAATACTGCTCTTCTGTTTTCGCCCTGATTTACAGGAAACTGACTAAAAACGAAGGAGAATAAAATCATCACCAGCCTTTTTTGGTTACCTCTAGGCCACCACGCTCTCTGGCGGGCTTGGTTGTAGGGTAATCTTTTGGGTTGTACCTTTGCAGCCGCAAACGGGAAGCAGATTTACAGCGTTCCGGCAACTTTTAATTTACATTTTAACAATAGCATCATGGCAGTATTAGTAGGTAAGAAAGCTCCTGCATTTAAGGCAACCGCCGTAGTGGACGGTGAGTTTGTAGAAGATTTTTCTTTGGAGCAGTACATCGGGAAGAAGCACGTTATTTTCTTCTTCTATCCATTGGACTTCACGTTCGTGTGCCCAACAGAAATCATCGCGTTCCAGGACCGTATGGCAGACTTTGAGCGTAAGAACGTAGCCGTAGTAGGTTGCTCTATTGACTCTCACTTCTCACACTGGGCTTGGTTGAACACCCCACGCGACAAAGGTGGTATTGAAGGCGTTGCCTACCCATTGGTAGCCGACACTACCAAAACCATCGCGACGAATTATGACGTGCTGGCCGGTCACTATGACTACAACGATGAAGGCGAAATGACCTTTGTAGGTGAGCCAGTAGCGTACCGTGGTTTGTTCCTGATTGACAAAGAAGGCGTGGTGCGTCACCAAGTAGTGAATGACATGCCACTAGGTCGTAGCATTGACGAGGCGCTAAGAATGATTGACGCCCTTCAGTACTTTGAGGTAAAAGGTGAAGTGTGCCCTGCCAACTGGGAAGAAGGCAAAGAAGCCATGGAAGCCACCCGTGAAGGTGTTTCTAACTACCTGGCCAAGTAATTCTTACCAGAACGTTTCTTAACCGGAAGCCTCTACCCGTTGGTAGGGGCTTCTTTGTTTCAGGGCGGTGGGTAACCTAGTAAGAAAGAAAACAGGCAACGTCTAAAACCCGTTATACAGACTGGTACCAATGGAGGCAGCAGGCTATTTAAAAATACCCTTACCTTTGCCTACATTGAGGAAGTCGCTAGCCAGTGGCATTCCCTAGTACAACCACAAACCGCACACGCAGAAGGTATGTCATTAATTTTATACAATGCGGGCATCATGGCTTATGGAGTGGGCGCCAGACTGGCAGCTCCTTTCCATAAAAAGGCCGCGCTTTGGGTAAAAGGCCAGGACAACCTGCTGGACCGTATTGGTGCGGCCATGAAGGGCAACAAGAAGCGGGTGGCCTGGTTCCACTGCGCCAGCCTGGGCGAGTTTGAGCAAGGCCGGCCCTTGATAGAAGCCTTCAAGGAGAAGTACCCCAAATACAAGATAGTGCTCACGTTCTTTTCTCCGTCTGGGTATGAGGTCAGGAAGAACTACGCCGGCGCCGATTTCGTCTTTTACCTGCCACTGGACACCGCCGACAACGCTAAAAAGTTTGTGGCCCGGGTGCGGCCCAAGGTGGCTTTCTTCATCAAATACGAATTCTGGCACCACTATACCAAGGAACTGAAGAAGCGGCACATTCCTTTTTTCTCGGTGTCTACCATCTTCAGGCCCAACCAGATTTACTTCAGGAGCGGCGGCAGTTTCTATTGTAGAATCTTAAAGCGGTTCTCCTACTTCTTCACGCAAAACCAAGAGTCTGCCGAGTTGCTGGCCGGCATAGACATCAACAAGGTGACCCTGGCCGGTGATACCAGAATGGACCGCGTGTTGCAAACCGCAGCCAACGCCGCGCCCATTCCGTTGGTAGATGCTTTTACCCTAGACCGCCCGGTGATGGTGGTGGGCAGCAGCTGGCCCGAAGACATGAAGATCTTGCTGCCTTTCATACAGAAACATCTGGATCAGGTGAAATTCATCATAGCGCCGCACGAAATCAAAGACAAGGAGCTACAGGAACTGGAGCAACAACTGGCCGGCAAAGCCATTCGGTTTTCCCAGGCCTCATCAGAGAAAGTAGGTTCGTTTGAGGTGCTGCTGATTGACAACATTGGCATGCTGAGCGCGCTGTACCAGTACGCAGATTACGCCTATGTGGGCGGGGCCTTCGGGAAGGGATTGCACAACACGCTGGAACCAGCCGTGTTTGGCCCACCCTTGTTCTTCGGGCCCAAGTACCAGAAGTTTCAGGAGGCGCTGGACCTGGTAGAGATTGGCGCCGCGTTCCCCGTGAAATCTACGCAGGAACTGGAGGCCACCTTCAACACCTTGTTCAACAAGCCCAAGCAGCGCGCCAAAATAAAAGAAAACGTCACCCATTACATACACAAACAGGCAGGGGCCACCGGTCGTATCTTAGAAGCGCTGGAAACCTGGGTCCCCACTCCTACTACATGATTGGCACCGTTATAAAATCAACCGGCTCTTGGTACTTGGTTCGCAACCACCAAAACGGGCAGTTATACCGCTGCCGGTTGCGCGGCAAGTTCAAAAACAAAGGCCTTAAGGTCAGCAATCCTATTGCCGTAGGCGATGAAGTAACCCTGGAGCTGGAAGGCAACGAAGGCCACGCAGTCATTACAGACATTGCCACGCGCCGCAACTACATCATCAGGAGGTCTACCCACAAGGCACACCATGCCCACATTGTAGCCTCCAATTTGGACCAGGCGTTCCTGGTGGTGACGCTGGCCTCGCCGCGCACCTCCTTCGGGTTCATAGACCGCTTTCTGGTCACCGCAGAGGCCTACCAGATTCCCACCACGCTGCTGTTTAACAAGAGTGATTTGTATGACCAAGAGGCGCAGGCGTATCTAAAACAGGTCATGGACTTGTACGGACAGATTGGCTACCCCGGCATCAGTTGCTCGGCGCATACCGGCGAGGGCATTGACGAAATAAAAGGACTGCTCAAAGACAAAACCACCCTGCTATCGGGGCACTCGGGCGTGGGCAAAAGTACGCTCATCAACATCCTGGTTCCGGATCTGGCCCTGAAGACCTCAGAAATCTCAGCATTCTCAGACAAAGGCGTGCACACCACCACCTTCGCCGAGATGTTTGAAGTAGAACCCGGCACCTATTTGATTGATACGCCCGGCATCAAGGAATTGGGCGTAGTGGAGATGAAGCGCGAGGAGATTGGCCACTACTTCCCCGAAATGCGCACCCGCCTGAACCAGTGCAAGTATAACAACTGCCTGCACCTCAACGAACCCGGCTGCGCCATCCAGGCCGCCGTCAAAGCCGGCAAAATCGCCCTGCCCCGCTATGAAAGCTATCTAAGTCTGCTGCAGGACGAGGACAGTCACCGGTAAATGAGCCGCGAGTTCTAAGTCTTGAGTCGCAAGTCTTCCTCACAATTATCATCCTGAAAGGACCTTGTGGGCGAACTAGGTAAGCAGTGGATAGAGGAAGAACTCGTTTTTGGCCACTTTTCCAGAAAACAAGCCAAAAACGGAAGCACTGCCAGTAAATCAGGCCTAAGCCAAAGATTGCAAAATTGCGTACCTTTGTATTGAAATTTGGTGCGCTATTGAAGGCACGCTCTTTCCAATAGCACATCAGCATATTTACTAATTAGCACATTATACAACATGAAAACTGCAGAAATCCATACCGCCAAAGGTGTCATGAAAGTAGAATTCTACGAGCAGGATGCCCCTAAAACCGTTGAAAACTTCACCAAACTGGCCAAAGAAGGCTTCTATGATGGTTTGGCGTTTCACCGCGTACTGCCTGACTTCGTGATTCAGGGCGGCTGCCCTAACTCCCGCGACGGCGCGAAAGGCATGGCCGGCACCGGCGGACCAGGTTACAAAATTGATTGCGAATTGACGGGTGGCAACCAGTACCATGACCGTGGCGTGTTGTCAATGGCCCACGCAGGGCGTAACACCGGCGGTTCCCAATTCTTTATCTGCCACAGCCGCAACAACACCGCTCACCTAGACAGAAACCACACTTGTTTCGGGAAAGTGGTAGAAGGCCTGGACGTGATTGATGAAATCAAAGCCGGTGACAAAATTGAGAAGATTGTAGTGACAGAAGCATAAGCTTTTTTAGATGCTAGTAGCTAGATTTTAGACGCTAGACTTCTTGTACATTCAAATAGCCGAGGGACGTTCGTTTCTCGGCTATTTTTTTGAAATCAGGCCAAAAACGGTATAATGTGCTAATGGTTGAATGTGCTGATGTGCTAATTTCTGCTACTATCACGCAAACGTCGGCTTTTGCTATGACTCCTACGCCTCTCACCCTCGGCCTGTCCCCTGACAGGCCGGCGCCTCAGCCCTAAAAACATGCAATGGTTGTCCTGTCTGGGGACAGGCCGAGGAGATGGTATATATAAAGCCTGAAGAGTTGGCGGTCAGGAGAAGCTTAATTCTTAATTAAAGAAAAGGCTTTGGCTCTAAGCTTTTGCAGCCATTGAAGGGGAGCGGGCAGGTTGTTGGCGCTCACAGAAAGAAAGTAGGTGGGTGTAGACCCAAAACTGCTGTAGAAGTCTGAGATGGGGCCTACTTCTGGGGCTTCAAAGTCATAGACCAGGTCTTGACCGGCATAGGCGTGCAGGATGTGGTCTACCAGAAAGGAAATGGCGTTGGTTTTCTTGCCTTCAGAGGTAGAGGAGTTAAAGATGTAGATGAGCTTCTGGTTGTAGTGAAAGAGCATGATCATGGCCACCACTTCTTGCCGTGCATTCACCGCCTCGTGCATGGTCACCAAGCCTCGCGTAGACGCTTCTGCGTACAGTTGCCGAAGCATTTTGTACTCATACTCCTCGCCAATGACCCCGTAAATCTTGTGGGCAATGTGCTCGGCAAAAATCTGAATGATCAGGTCTATGTTAACGGAAGGACGCACGATCAGCCCGGCGCGCTTGGCCTGATTGATGCGCCAGCGGCGGTCTTTCCGGTAGCCTGCCACAATGGCCGGATACCCTTTCTGGAGAGGCAGGTGATAGGTAGAGAAATGGGCCGTTTTAAACGAAGCCAAGCCAGTTTCCAGTAGTTGCGTGTTGCCAGTATTAAACTCGTAGCTGGAAATGACGGTGAACTGTTTCTGCAGAATCTGCCCCACCTGCTGCCATTCTTCCGGGGTGAGCGGTTCTCTGTGAAACACGCCCAGCTGCTGCGCAAAAATAGGTTGCCGTACCACCTTAAACCCGAACTTCTGGAACACCGGAATCGGCAGTATGGCCACGTATTGCCCAGCTTCTTCTTTAACGATGGCGTGCCAGCCGGGGGCTACAGTGTCCAGGTACCAGGTAAAACCATAGATGATGGCGTTGGAAGAGGCCTCCAGGCATTGATCCCACGCGGCAAAGTCAATCTCATGGTGTTGGAGGTAGCGGAGCATGTAAAAGGTGCGTACGAACGTTCTGCGTCTTTGGTAATGCAGGACCAAGGCTCAAATTAGCAATTAGTTTTTGAGCCATTGCTATTACAGCAGCAACAAGAGCAGAGAATACGCGGCGGCTCCCACCAGAAAGGCAGAGAAAAAGCTTTTCCGCTCTTCGGGGAGCTCCTCTTTTAACACGTTCAGGATGACGCCGCCAGCCAGGAACGCCAGCAGAAGCGCCGTGGCCGCCTCAGAGACGGCTAAGGCCAGGCCAACCATCCAACCCACCGCCAAGGACAACACCAGGCACCAGCGCCCCACGTGGCGGTACCTTTCCTTATAGTGCTCCTTCAGCCCGAAGTCATTGACCACAAAATGCAGCGCCATGGCCACAAAATACAGCAGCACTTCTTGCCAGTCCTGGCGTTCCCGCTGGTGCAGCAGGTAGCCAATCAAGGCGTTATAGACGGCAAACGAGAGAATATGGATCCAAAAGACGGCCGGCGGCGGCGTGTCTGCACCGCCTTTTCCTGCTGCTCTGGACGTGATGGCCATACGTTCCAATCCGTAAAAAATCACCAGCCCCAACAGCGCCATCAGGTACATATGGTGTTTCAGGAAAGACAGGCCCTGCTGGCGCGCCACTTCCTGCACATGTTCCTGGCCTTCCTGCAGTTCTGGGAAAAGGTGCAGAAACACATACGCCACCGACACGCCACCCGCCCCCGACAGCCAGATACTACGCGGCACCCCTTCCAGAAACTTGAGCTTCCCGGCAAACAGATGGACAATCATGAGACCTACCAACGGCAGCAGCGTGATGAAGAAACCAGGCATGGGCAAGAGAGACAACAGGTTTGGTTCTTTTTACTCCCGTGCAGGCCTGAAAGTTTATCTGGTCCCCATTACCCCATAAATGCCAGAGGCCCGGGCAGCATTTACGCTCCGGGCCTCTGAACTCGTTTTTGGGCTATTTTCTGGAAAACAGACTAAAAACGGTCCTCGTCTTCATCGTCCTCATCTTCTTCACCCAGGCTAAAGCCGCCGCCAGAGAACATGCTGCTCAAAAGGTCTTTGAACTGCAAGCCAGCGGTGAGGCGGTTCCGGGAAATGAGGCTGTATTCGGCTAAGCCATGTAGACAGAACTCCATCCAGAAAAGATGCTCGGCCTCATTCTTGGGCGTGGGCTGAAACTTGTTCACCACCTCAGAAAGGCCCGGCACCTGGTTGAGCTCATGCTTGTATTCGGCGTCTGAGGCATCATTCAGAATGTCCAGGGTATGACCGTCAGAGAACCACTCCGTTACCTTTTTGTACGGGTCTTTTTCCTTCTGTTTCTTGAACTTGTCTGGGTCTGGGAAATAGTGCACAAACTGCGTCCTGATGGCTTTGCCCATCAATCTATAAGCCACGCCGCCGGCTCCCTCCTGCTCGCCTTCGTACACCAGTTCCACCTTGCCGGTCACGCTAGGTACGGCCGCCAGAAAATCAGTGACGCGCACATGCGTCTGTGATTCGCCGTTGATCAATACCCGGCGCTCGGCGGCGCTAATCACGCTTTCATAGGCAGAGATGGTCAAACGCGCTGATACTCCAGATTTGGCATCTACATATTCACTTTCACGGGCCTCAAAGGCAATCTGCTCCACCAGGTCATGAATGAGCTCATGACCTAGCACGCGGTCTTTCTGGGCATCTGTGATGCGGGCCTCCTGCTTAGTAATGCGCTTGCCCACTTCCAGGCTCTTAGGGTAATGGGTGATGATTTGGGAATCAATACGGTCTTTGAGCGGGGTCACAATAGAACCGCGGTTGGTATAATCCTCTGGGTTGGCCGTGAACACAAACTGAATGTCTAGGGGCAGCCTGATCTTGAAACCGCGTATCTGAATATCTCCTTCCTGCAGAATATTGAACAAAGACACCTGAATACGGGCCTGCAAATCTGGGAGCTCATTGATGACAAAAATGCCGCGGTGGGCTCTTGGTATCAACCCGAAGTGAATCACGCGCTCATCTGAGTACGGCAACTTGAGCGTGGCCGCTTTGATAGGGTCTGCATCGCCAATCAAGTCAGCCACGGATACGTCTGGCGTGGCCAGTTTCTCAGTGTAGCGCTCGGCGCGGGGTAGCCAGCCAATGGGCGTCTCATCGCCGTGGTGGGCAATCTGGTCCAGGGCGTAGCGGGAAAGCGGTTGCAGAGGGTCATCATTAAGCTCTGAGCCGGCCACCACGGGCACGTACTCGTCCAGCAGGTCTACCATGAGGCGAGCGATGCGCGTCTTGGCCTGACCGCGCAATCCCAGCAGGTTGATGTGATGACGGCTTAGGATGGCGCGCTGTAAGTCTGGAATAACGGTTTCTTCATAACCGTAGATGCCTGGAAACACTTCTTCACCAGAGCTTAGCTTCTGGATGAGGTTGGCCCTGAGTTCTTCTTTGACGCTGCGCGGCTCATAGCCAGCGGCTTTCAGTTGTCCCAGGGTCTTTATTTTTAAAAGCTGGGCCGATGGTATATTGGTATAAAGCATCTTTTTATTGCTGGTTCTTAATGAATTGTTGATTGCGGGTGGTTGATTGTTCTTTCTGGACTTACGTAAAAATAGGAAAGGCTACTAGCCTGGATCTTCTATGAAAAAAACGTCTGTGCCTACCTGGTTAACCGTCATTGCGCTTGTCTTGTTTGTAAGCGGGTTGCTTTTGCGTGTTTTCCATTGGGCCAGCCTCACCGTGGTGTTCACCCTCATTGGCCTTGGTCTGGTGCTACGGGTCATTGCCCGTGTCCTCCACTATCAAAACGACCGCTCAGATTCCCAGGACCAGGACTAACCGTTTTTAGGGTGTTTTCTGGGAAATAGGCGAAAAACGATTTGCTATTGGTAGGCACATCGGCTTTTGTAAACACCCCTCTACAGAGCTACGCTCAAGGGGAGAGTCTGCGCTTAGCCCAAGTCCTTTTCGTGTATGACAGAATGCGTGATATCATTTTCACATTTACACACTCCCAATTGCACATCTCCAAATTTTCAAATCAAAAGAAATAGCACATCAGCACATTACCTAATTAGCACATTAGACCCGTTTCTTGCGATTGCGGCCGTAGTCTCTAAACACCAGGTCTCCTAGGCCTTGCAGACTGCTGTAGTAGGCCTGGCCATTGTTGACTTGGGTAAATTCTTCTACAAACTGTTGCAGGTAGGGGTCTGAGGCAATCATGAACGTAGTAATGGGAATGTTGAGTCTTCGGCACTGTGCGGCCAGATTGAGCGTTTTGTTCACCACTTTTCTATCCAACCCGAAACTGTTTTTATAGTACTTCAGACCTTCTTTGAGGCAGGTGGGCTTTCCGTCTGTAATCATGAAGATTTGCTTGTTGCTGGTTTTTCTGCGGCGTAGTAAGTCCATGGCTAGTTCAAGGCCGGCCACCGTGTTGGTATGGTACGGGCCCACCATCAGGTATGGCAGGTCTTTGACGGTTATCTGCCAGGCGTCATTCCCAAACACGATGATGTCTAGGTTGTCTTTGGGGTATTTGAGTTTGACCAGCTCGGCCAGGGCCATGGCTACCTTCTTGGCGGGCGTGATGCGGTCTTCGCCGTACAGTATCATGCTGTGCGAAATATCAATCATGAGCACGGTGCTGGTCTGGGTCTTGTGCTCTCGCTCGGTTACCTCCAGGTCGTTTTCTGTCAGGAAGAAGTCATCTGAGAGACCGTGGTGAATCTGGGCGTTCCTAATGGACTCGGTGAGTTCAATCTGCTCTGGCGCATCTCCGAAACGGAATTCGCGGCGGTCTGCGTTGGGCTCATCGCCTATGCCCGACTTGGGCGTGGTGTGGCTGCCGCGGCCGCCTTTCTTCAGCTTCCCGAAGATTTCCTCCAGCGCGCTCTTTCTAATCTTCTGCTCGCCTTTGGCCTGTAGTTGGAACTGACCGTCCGGGCCTTTATCATCTATGTAGCCCTGTTTCTTGAGGTCTTCAAAGAAATCACCCATGCCATAGGAATCGTCGGTGAGGCGGTACTTCTGGTCTAGCTGGTTGAGCCAGGACATGGCCTCCGCCACATCACCGGCGGTGAGGGTGATAATCTGCAAGAAAATGTTGAGCAGTCCCTCAAAGCCTTTCTGGGTAGGTTCTTCGGGCACGAAATTGGTAAATCTATATCCGGCTGACATGGTAAAAGACATAAGAGGTAAGACACAAGATACAAGACGCAGGCAAGAACAGTTTCTTCTAGCTGGTATCCTTTTCTACACTACCCGCTTGAAAAGCCAGCTACCATTGTTCATCAAAAACCAAGAAAAATCTTGTGTCTTCTGTCTTACGTCTTGTGTCTATTATAAACAACGTGTAAACGGCAATGTTCTCTATACGCACAACCTTCTTTTATTAAAAGAGTAAATAACAAAAGAGAATACAATACATTTATTTAAAAAGTGATATTAATACCGAGTATGCGTGCCATTTGGAAAAACACTATTATTGCAGAGAGTGAGCAGACCGTGGAGATAGAAGGCAATCATTATTTTCCGCCCAGTTCCTTGAAATGGGAATTTCTACAGCCTAGCACCCGCCAGTCCTTTTGCCCCTGGAAAGGAGAAGCTTCTTACTTTTCTGTGAAAGTAGGACTATTTGAAAACAAAGACGCCGCCTGGACTTACTCCAATACCCTAGAGCAAGCCAAACCCATTGAAGGGTACATGGCCTTCTGGAAAGGAGTGCAAGTTGTCCATAGCCACCCGTCTCCCGTACATGAATAATGGTGAAGTTGGTAAAAGAAACGCCCCGCTGCAAAGTGGGGCGTTTTTGTGTGTAGAATTTAAATAGATTTCTGTGACTGCAACGCTTAAAATCAAAAACGCCCCGCTTTCCAGCGGGGCGTTTTTAGGTTATTTTCTGGAAAAGAGGCCAAAAACGGCTCTTCGCTTATACTTCAATCCACTTGAATTTGTACTGTAATTCTGGAACGCGTAAACGCTCAGCCACGCGACGGAGGCGGTTAGGCAGTTGCATGATGTAGTCACGGGCGCGTTCGCCGTTTTCATTGAGGCCCGTGATGGTGGAGATTTTCCACTCCCGTATCAAGGTCTCCATGATTTCTACATAGTCGGTAGACGTGTATACACCAATGCGCTGGGCTGCGTCTGTAAAGTGCCCGAAGGTCTGGCCTTGGTCAATGCCCAGTTCGCGCAGGTAATGAGCCGGCATTACAATCTTTTTGCGCATCATGTCTTCAAAGGCGATCATCATTTCAGACGGGTCTACTTCAAAGATTTTTTTCACAAAGGTTTTGTAGGCCAGGGCGTGGCGTCCTTCATCTGCGGCAATAAAGTTACAGATACGGGACAAGGTGGTTTCGCCTACTTTCTTGGCCAGGGCACCTACTCTACGGTGAGACACGTTGGTAGCCGTCTCCTGGAAAGAGGTGTACACAAAGCTGCGGTACGGGTCATTGTCAGTCTTAATGTCCATGCCGTCAGCAATGAGGTACTGCGTAGAAGCCTCCATCTGGCGCATGTCAATGCGGCCGGTCAGGTAGAGGTAGCGGTTGAGCAAATCGCCGTGGCGGTTCTCCTCAGAGGTCCAGCCTCGGTTCCACTTCATCCAGGCGCTGTGCTCGTCATTGTTGATGTCATGAATGCTCATGATCCAGCTTTCATAGGTAGGCAGGGCCTCCTCAGTGATGGTGTCCCCAATAAGTACCGCCAGCAAATCATAAGAAAGTTCTTTGGCCCGCTCTTGCAGGTCTTTTATCTCAGAGAAGAAATTGTCGAAACGGGCGTCAGGCAAAAAATCTGCCGGTTGCCAGCTGTCTTCCACTGATTTGAGGAACTCCGGAAGCTTCTGTTCCAGAAAATTCTCCAGGTATTTCATCACCTCAGAACGGGTGGCCGTGAGCGTTGAGATCATACGTGTATCTATATGGAATGTCAAATATACTAGTTTTCAGGCATTCCACCCGACTCTTGGCCTAATAAAGAAAGAGTTACCGCAAGGAGAAGGGAGGAACTGTTACCTACGTAAAGCGACCGGTAAAGGTGTCAGTATTAATAACGCCGCACATGCGGATAAAATACGTTGGGCTGTGTATCTTTGATTGGTACACTCTCAAACCATGTTTTTGCTCAAAGCTCTTCTGCCCGTTCAAACCCGTTTACGCCTGCGCAGTTACTCCTGGTGGGCCAGGGGTTGGTTTTACCGAGGCAAGGAAGTGTATTGCCCCCTGTGCCAGGGATCTTTTCAGAAGTTTCTGGCTTTCGGGGTAGAAAAAAGGCCTCACGCGCTCTGTCCCAAATGCCATACCCTGGAGCGGCACCGCCTGCTGTGGCTGTACCTGCAGGAGCAAGTGCAGATTGAGCACCAGCCCCTAGCGGTCTTGCACATGGCACCAGAACCCGTGTTGCAGGAGAAACTCAAACGACTGCCCAACCTCCAGTACCGAAGCGCAGACCTTACCTCGCCGCTGGCTATGGACCAGGTAGACATTCAGGCTTTGCCCTACCCAGACGCCTCTTTTGATTTGATTCTCTGCTCGCATGTGTTGGCGCACGTACCCGATGAAACAAAGGCGTTGCAGGAGCTCCGGAGAGTACTTACCCCCCAGGGCAAACTCTTGCTCCAGGCAAGAATCTTCACAGACCTGCCACTCACCCTGGAAGAAGCCCAAGCCACCACCCCCCAGCAACGCCTGCAAGCCCACGGCCAAGCAGACCGCTTCAGAAAGTACGGGCTGGATTTTGCGCACCGAGTTTCTGCCCAGGGATTTTCCGTGGAGTCTGTAGAATACGCCAAGACCAGAACGCCGCAGGAGCAGCGGCACCTGGGCCTGGCCCAGCAGGAAATCATATTTGTGGCCACCCCTTCTCCTCATGGCGCTCCTTAACCATTTTCTGAAGGCGTTCCCGGCGTTGTTACCTTGGGTGCTCAAGGCAGCGGGACCGTTACGGCATGCCTGGTGGCGTTGGCGATTAACGCCGCCTACGGCTCCAGACCCAGTGACTCCAGACATGGTGCCGCAATCGTTACAGGGTTACACAGACCAACTTTTTTACCTGCCCGGCCAGATGGTGCAATTCCATTTGCGGGCCCTGCAACCAGGCAACCAACTCCTGCTACAGCATAGAACCTCCGCCCACTCCTGGCACTTGATAGCTGAGCATTCCTTTGATAAGATTCAACAGTCAGATACCTTAGACGAAGCTCAACAAGGCTGCCATTGGACTGTGGGGTGGTCGTTTGAGTTACCCGTTACTTTGCCCCAGGGTTATTACCGGGCGCTTCTGCTGAATGCAGAACTTGATTTATCTTCTGAGATTCATTTTCTGGTAGGCACAGCCGCGCCCTCGGGCAAAGTAGCGGTATTGGCGCCAGTCACCACCTGGCAGGCGTACAATGCCTACGGCGGCCAGTCTTTGTACCGAAACGCCTTTGCCCCAGAGCAGGTGACCTTGGTTTCTACGCTTCGGCCCAACACTGCACTCACCTACGCCAGAACCAACAGCCATCAGCATGACCTGCGCATTGAGACCAACATTTACCATTGGTTTGACGAGCGCTACCGGGCAGACCTCCTTCCTGATTATTGGCTGGAGGCGCATCCTGAGCAGTTGGCTTCGTACCAAGTGTTGGTGTTGGCTTATCACGCCGAGTACTTCTCAGAAGCCATGTACCAAACGCTCCAGAAACTAGTCTGGCAACAAGGCAAGTCCCTGCTCTCTTTAGGCGGCAACCAGGTCTACTGGCAAGTGCGCTGGTACCAAAACTTCACGCAGTTGGAATGCCCGAAAAACGGCACTTTTTTCCAAAACAGCCCAAAACGTGGCGGCCTCTGGCGGCATTCTTCCCTCCCAGAAAGTCAGTTGCTAGGCGCCCAGTTCACCGAAGCCGGCATGGGCACTTACGCTCCCTACCAGGTATTGGCACCAGACCATTGGTTGTTTGAGAATTGCCAGGTACAAGCAGGCCAATTTTTCGGAGAGAAGGGTCTGGACGGCCTCCCCCTCAGCGGCGATGAAACGGACACAAGCACCTGGAGCAGCCCACAAAATACCATCGTGTTGGCAAGAGGTGTGAACAAGGCGCAGGCCTCCCAGGAAACTGACATTTACGAGGCTGCAGACAAGAATTGGAATGGCGCTGGCGGGGGAGAAATCACCTTCACTCCGTTCTCAGAGCAGCACGCCGTCTTGGCTACAGGCTCCATCCAAAGCGGCGCGGGACTGGGCATAGATAAAGTATTTACCCAGATTATTGAGAATTTTATGCAGCGGTACCTTCATAGCGCCACTGGTAATACCAGCGCCGCAAAAACTGCAAGGGCACCCGTTTCTGGGTTAACCAAGTGAGCAACCGGTAAGGCCCGGAAGTGCCACCCTCTTCTTCCAGCACATTTAAAAGCACCATTGCTTCTGGGTAGTTTCCGGTAAAGTAGGCATGGCGTGCTTCGTACTTGATTCTGTTGACCAGCGCTTGTCTCTCTGCAGGAGTTTGTATTAACAGCCTGGCTTTCTGAATGATTTGGATGGTAGATTGTAGTTGTCGGTCTCCAACGGTATACACTTGCCTGGACAAAGAAGCGGCGTGCATTCTTCGCTGGCAGAGCACCTGGTCCAGAAAGTGATAGCGCCAGTGGCGGGCAGACCGGACCCAGAAATCAAAGTCTTCATAGGCTAAGGAAGAATCATATCCGCCAAGTTCTTCCAGCACCGCCCGTCGCACCATCATGGTAGGCGGGCAGATGAAGTAGCGGCCTAGCACATCAGCAAAGACATCTCCCTGGGCTGGAAAAGGCTTCAACTGGCCATTGGCAGAACGCTGGTAGAATTTTCCTAAGGAATTGGATTGCTCGTCTATCAGTTCTGCATCGGTATAGATGACTCCCACCTGGCTGGGCAACGACTGGAATGCCGCCACCTGTTTGGCCACGCGCTCTGGGTGCAACACATCATCCGTGGCGAAATCAATGATGAACTCTCCCTTGCTGATTGCAAACGCCTCATTAAAAGACCGACAATTGCCTTGGTTTTGGGTATGCTGTATAAACTGGATGTGTGGATAGCGGGCTACGTATTCTTCAATGATGGCTACACTGTCATCTTGGCTGAGGTCATCTACTATTATGACTTCAATTTGCGGGTAGGTTTGGGCCAGAACAGAATCCAGGGCCTGCCGAAGGAAGCGGGCGTGGTTGTAGCACAAACAGATGATGGAAACCAGCGGAAGGGTCATTTCTTCTCAGCAAAAAAGTAGGACCGGAAAAGCCACACGTGGAACAACAGAAAAATACCCCAGTCCAGGGCATACGCCCACAACAAACCCTGCAACCCATACAACGGCAATAACCACAGCACCAACAGAAAATAAATAGCCGGCGACACCAGGTGAATCCCCACGTACAACCGCACCTGGGCGCGTACCGTGATGACGTAAGACAGCACCCAGGCCGTCATCTTCAGGAAGTCTCCCAGCAGTTGGTACGTAAACAACGACTGGGCTGGCAGGAACTCGTCATTGAAAAACAGCAGCAACAGGTACTGCCGCAACACATACACCAAACCTAGCCCTACGGCAATAAGCGGAAGGAGCGTAAAAAAAATGGTTCGCACGTATTTCCTGAGTTCTCCTGCCTCTTGGTGGAGCAGGGCGGCAATACGCGGATAATACACCATGCCCAGCACCGATGTATACACCAGCGTGTAGGAATCTGAGACCTTGACCACGGCCTGCCACATTCCCGTCTCATGAAGTGAAAAATGCCGGATGGCCAGCTCCCGCACCAGGAATTCAGCGAGCTTACCCCCCACCAGCATGGCCACCGCCATGATGACGAACTTCCCCAGATCTGGCAAGGTGCCTTTAGTGAACTGGCTGCGCCAGGCTGGAACTAGCTTTTTACCAAAGCACACGAAGGTAGCAACCACCCCGGTCACCGCCTGCGCACCCAAAAACAACAGCAACACCAGCGGAAGGCTCATGTTGCCCACCGTCGCCCAGGTAATGGCCATGGTAAGAAGGCTGGCCAGCAAACCCAACCCTACATAGGCCTTCAGGGCCTGCCTTGCCAGCAGCAGAGACATACAGAACAGGTGCACCAGCACCAGCAGAAAAAGCCCTACCCCTGCCACCCAGTACCAAGAATGCAACGCCAGAAACTCCTGCATGCCAAAGCGCTCAAAAAAGAACGAAGGGAACAGCAAAAGCCCGCCCAGAACCGCAAAAAACGAGAAAAAGTTGAGCCCCAAACCGGCCCAGAAGTAGGACTGGTATTCGCTTTCCGGCGGCTGCCCCTTGGCTAAATAGCGAATGAGGCCCACATTCACGCCGCTGTTGGGCAAGGTGGTGAGAATGGCAATGAGGCTCTGGAAATGAGCCAGCAGCGTAATGCCGCTGGGACCATAGGCCAAGGCAAACAGCTTGTTCACCACCAGAGAAGCCAGTGCCCGAACCACGGTAAACATACCAGACCAGAGAGAACCTCCCAGAAATTGATGGATGTGCCGCTTTTGAGCCATGCTGCAAACTACAAAGATTGGCGCAGGATTCCTGTTTTTGGCCTCTTTTCGGGAAAACAGGCCAAAAACGAGGTTGCCCTAAATCGAGTACAGAGATGAATTAGCGCTGTTAAGAGAAGAACTTTTTAATGGCTATAATCACGGCTGCTTGCTCTTGAGAGGTCATGCCCGGGAAAAGCGGCAGACTCACACTGGTCAAGGCCAGCTCTTCCGTCAAGGGCAAATCGCCTTTGGCGAGGCCCAGGTGCGCGTAAGAAGCTTGCAAGTGCGCTGGCACCGGGTAATGGATCAAAGTGGTAATTCCTTGGGTTTGCAAGTACTGTTGCAGCTGGTCTCTACGCGCGGTTCTCACCACAAACAGATGGTACACGTGGCCGCAGCCCGCCTGAGTTTCGGGCAGAATCAAATCACCTACCTCTTGTAACTCTTGCAGATAGATGCCCGCCAGCAGCTGCCGCTCTGCGTTGAGCGCCTGCAAGTGCTGCAGTTTAACGGAGAGCACCGCCGCCTGCAGAGAGTCCAGCCGAGAGTTCACGCCCACTACCTCATACAAGTACCGCTCTGACTGACCGTAGTTTCTGTATTGCCGCAGGAAAGCCGCCACTTCGGGATTGTTTGTGGTCACAGCCCCGCCGTCTCCTAGGGCTCCCAGATTCTTGGTTGGGTAAAAGCTGAAGGCGTTGGCCTGCCCAAACGTGCCTACTTTCTGGCCGCCTACCTCGGCTCCGTGGGCCTGGGCGCAGTCTTCTACCACCAGCAAACCATGCTCCTGCGCAAACTGCATCAGGGTGGGCATGTCGCAGGTCTGGCCGTACAGGTGCACGGGCAAGATGGCTTTCACGTTTGGCGTAAGGGCTTCTTGCAGACCTGTAAGGGATAGGTTGTAGGTACTGGCATCTGGCTCAACCAGGACGGGTTTGGCACCCACCTGCTGCACCGCGTTGATGGTGGCAATGTAAGTGTTGCCCGGCAGAAGCACTTCGTCCCCGGGGCCAATGCCCAGGGCCTTCAAAGAAAGTACCAGCGCGTCATAGCCGTTGCCTACGCCTACCGCCTGCGGCACCTGTACATAAGCGGCAAAGGCTTCCTCAAAGGCTTCAACCGCCGGCCCCAGCACGAAGCGTTTTTCGGCCAGCTCCGCCATCACTTTTCCCTGGATGGCGGCTTCTATTCCCACCGGGAAGTCTCTCAACTCAAAAAAAGGTACGGGCATGGCTGGACGCAGAGATAGGGTGAAGGGATTTGTGACTAGGCGTTTGAATGGGCTTGGATGATCTTTTGGAACTCGGCATACTCGCGCATATAATCAGCCTCCTCATAGACCGTTGAGGCCAGGCAGCAGAGAATAGCGTCTGGCGTTGGGAATACCTTGATCCAGCAATACGGCGGAATGTACAACCCCACGGTGGGCGAGTCCAGCAGAAAGGAATCTTTGCCCTGGGCGGTTTCGGTTTCAATGCGGACTGCGCCTTTCAGAACTGCCATGAGTTCCTGGGTGGTATGGTGCGCATGGCCGCCGCGCTCAGAATCAGGCGTGGTGTGCATAACCCAGAAAGCCCGCTTGGCAGTAAAAGGCAGCCCTTCTGCGTTCTGGGTAGAAATAAGAATGCCTTCCACGTCATTGATCTGCTGAAACGAAAGTAAGTGCGGCGCCGGGTACTTCATGTGCCCAAGTTACGCAATGCGCCGCAATTGGTGACAACCCTTAGTTTCCTGCGCGTGTCTTGGTAGATTTTCATAATGCGTTTAGGTGCTCCGCTTGCCGTTGTGAGCAGGTGCTTAGACTTGGATTCCGTTTTTAGACAGTTTTCCAGAAAAGAGCCCAAAAACGGGGGTGCCTTTACAGATGCTACTTTCCTGAAACTTTGTATTTTTGAGAAAGCCCGGCACTAACCGCAGATTTCGTCCCCTTAGCCTTCAAATGAAAAATCATTTCCGTCAGCATAAATCCTCCCTCCTGTTATCTGGGGGCATGTGGCTTTTACTGGTGCTGGTCTTGTGTACTTTTCCGGTGGCGTTCAGTGGTTATCTGGCCTCAGACCTAGACACCAATTTCTGGTACTGGCTCTCAGAATCGGGGGGAGTGTTTGGGACTACGGCGCTGGCTGTGCTGCTCTGTGGTTTAGCGGCCGCGCAACAAAAGGGCCTCAGGAGGAAGTTTGCTTCGTTTTCAGTGGCTTTTGGGTTTCTGCTGGTCACGCTGGGCGGCATTGCGGCGGTGAATGAGTATTACATCAAGCCGCTCACGCAGATTCCAAGGCCCAGCCACTTGTTTCTGTTACAACCCACCCACCAGATAGAGAAGTTCTACCTGCAAGACGTACCTGCAAGGCAAGCATTTTTGCAACGATTCATACAAGAGAATCCTACCCTGTCAGCTGATGTTTCACCGTTGGTGCTGGCCCACTGGGTGCAGGAATGCGGGTATTCGTTTCCGTCTGGCCATTCATTGAACGTCTTTTTACTGGGCACCATGCTGGCGCTGTTCCTGGGCTGGCAGCTGCCCCGAAAAAAGCAGTTGTGGCTGTTGGTCCCGCTGGGCTGGGCCCTGTTGGTGTGCTTGTCCAGGGTGGCGCTGGGCGTTCATTCTGAATGGGACGTGGCCCTGGGTTCTGCCGTTGGGTTTACCGTGGCGTATCTGCTTTCTGTTTCTGGTATATTGCACCGCGTCTTCAAGGCAGCCGCCTCTACGCACTCAGACAACTCATTATGAAAATTTTATACGGAGTGCCCGGCGAGGGCATGGGCCACGCCACGCGCAGCAAGGTCATCATCACCCATTTACTGGCTCAGGGCCATGATGTGCAGGCGGTTTCCAGCGCCCGGGCGCACCAGTTTCTGAACAAGGCGTTTCCTGGGCGGGTGCAGGAGATTAAGGGCTTTCACATTGCCTACCGTGAGGCCGCCGTCTCTAAACTGAACACCGCCCTGCTTACATTGTCCACCGCACCCGAAAGTCTCAAAATGAATTTCAACCGCTACCGGGGCCTTATGGAGAGCTTCCAGCCCGAGGTGGTGATTTCAGACTTTGAGTCGTTTACGTTTCTGTTTGCCAAGCACCACCGCCTGCCCATCATCAGTATTGACAACATGCAGGTAATGAACCGGTGCCAGCTGGCCATTCCCATTCCCAAAGAGGAGCGCGGCAGCTACCAGGTGGCCAAAAACATTGTAAAGGCCAAAGTGCCCCGCGCCGCGCATTATCTGGTTTCTTCTTTTTTTGAGGCGCCCGTCCATAAAGAGAACACCACCGTGGTGCCGCCCATCATTAGAGAAGAGATTCTCAAAGCCAAGCCTAGCCAGGGAAGCCACGTGCTGGTGTACCAGTCCAGTGCCAACCAGAAGAACTTATTGGAGGCCCTGCAGCAGCTACCTCAGGAGACGTTTTATGTGTACGGCTTCAACAAAGAGGAACAGCACGGCAACGTCCAGCTCAAGGCCTTCAGCGAAGATGGTTTCATCCAGGATTTGGCTTCTGCCAAGGCCGTGGTGGCCAACGGCGGTTTCTCGCTTCTCAGTGAGGCAGTGTATTTGCAGAAGCCCATCTGCTCAGTGCCCATTCCCAAGCAGTTTGAGCAGTATTTGAATGCTGCGTATGTGCAGCAGCTGGGTTACGGCCGGTACTTCCCAGCCTTCACGGCAGACGGGTTAAAGGCCTTTTTGTACGATGTTCCTTTGTTCCAGGAGCAGCTGCGCAAATACCAGCAAGACGGCAATACGCTTCTGTTCCAGGCACTAGACCAACAACTTGCCCAGGTCACTTCGTCCGCTTTGGCGTAACGTCGTTTTTGGGCTGTTTTCTGGAAAATAGCCCAAAAACGACTGCGGCCTGCGTTTCTATTTTCCTGTGTACCTTTGCCTGCATGGAGGACAAGTACCGCACCATAGCCCAACCAACCCAAGGCCTGTACAAAGAGAAAGGCAGCAAGTTCATTGCCCGGGCGTACGCCGTCTATTCTGAAGAAGAAGTAAAGGAGGTGTTGCAGGCGCTTCGGGAAGAATACTTTGATGCCCGCCACCACTGCTACGCCTACCTTCTGGGCGCCGACCGGTCCACCTACCGCGCCAACGACGACGGGGAACCCAACCACTCGGCCGGCGATCCCATTCTGGGCCAGATCAAATCGGCGGGACTGAGCAACGTGCTGGTCGTGGTGATTCGGTATTTCGGGGGAACGAAGCTGGGCGTGAGCGGCCTCATCCATGCCTACAAAACCGCCACCGCAGAAGCCTTGGCCGCTGCCGAGGTCATAGAACGCCATGAAACGGCCCTTCTCACCATTCAGTTTGGCTACGAGCAGATGAACGAAGTCATGAAGCTGGTCAAAGACCAGGACCTGCCCGTGCGCCAGCAAGACTTCCACCTGGACTGCCGCCTCACCCTGGAAGCCAGAAAAGGCTTACTCCCTCAACTTCAAGAGCAATTCTCTAAATTGGGCGAGGTAATGATTAATGACTAATGATTAGTGACCAATGAATAATGAAAACTAAAGCTGACATAACTATCCCTTGTGTCATCATAGGATATAGCTGTGTGTTTACTCTCCCACTGATAATAAAATCACCTTTACATTTTACAGAGTTTGGTTGGCTTTGGATTGGTTTCTGGTCGTTAGTTGCCTTATTCGGGATTTGGAAGATTGAGTATTATGAAATTACGGACAGCATCCTTACCAGGCGAAACTTCTTAGGAGCCTTCAGCACCAAGCGAGACCTGAAAAATTTGATTAAATACTCTAAGAAAAACCTGGATACTGATTTTCCGACTAATCCTTTCAACATCGTTAAGCCCTTCACAAATAAGACTAAATATTTAAAGTTTCAGGAGATAAAACTAGAGTTCAAAAATCAATCAGTATTGAAAATAGATGAAAGAACTGTAGATAGCGTAGATTATCCAATTCTATTTAAGCAGCTGAAGAAGTTTAAAACTAATTGCTAATGATGTGCCAACAATGTGAAAGGCCAGCGTTCTTGCAAACTGTTTACACGCTATTACTCCCAATTCATTAATCACTAGTCATTACTCGTTATCCATTATAAAAAATGACACCTCCGCAGAACAGACAGCCCGGTATTAGCATCTTGGAAAGGAAAGTTGGTCAGAAGCCTGGCTCTCTCATCATATCAGAGAAGGCTTTGCCGCCTAGGTTGTTTTTGGTTTCGTTTGATGAGGAATACTACCAGGAGCAGGAATTTGAGCGGTACGAGGATATGTTCCAGGCGTTTATTGCCAAGCCCCTCGCCCGCCACTGGATAGACGTGCGCGGCTACCGCAACCTGGAGATGCTGGAAAAGTTCATGGTAGATTTTCAGATTCATCCGTTGCAGATGGAAGACGTTTTGAATGATTACCAACGCCCCAAGATAGAGGAAGACCAACAGCGGCTGTTCATCATTTCGCGCATGCTCATGTTCACCCCAGAGCATGAGGTAGACGATGACCAGCTTTCCCTGTTCACGGGCGCCAATTACGTGCTTACTTTTCAAAGCGATTACGAAGACTGCCTGAACCCCTTGCGCGAGCGCATTAGAGTAGGCAAGGGCAGCATTCGGAAGAAAGCGCCGCTGTACATGGCTTACGCCATCATGGATGTGGTTCTGGACCATTACTTCCCGGCCATGGCGCAGCTAGGCGAATACGCCGAGGAACTGGAGGACTGCTTGTTTGAGAACCCCAGCAAAGAACTGCTCAGCAAGATTCTGGACCTAAAGCGCGAAGTGGTGAAAATACGCCGCATCATCTGGCCGGAGCGCGACAAAATCAATGAGATTCTGCGCATGGATGAGACCCTGTTGCCGCATGACCTCAGAATCTACTTTAAAGACATCTATGACCACGCCGTCCAGCTCATTGACCTGGTAGACAACTACCGCGAAACCACCACCAGCCTCACAGATTTGTACCTCTCCAACGTGAGCAACCGCATGAACGAGGTCATGAAAGTATTGACCATCATCTCCACCATCTTCATTCCCCTGAGCTTTATTGTGGGCTTGTACGGCATGAACTTCTCCCGGCAACAGCCAGACGGCGACATAAACCCCCTCAACATGCCCGAGCTGTACCAGCCGTACGGGTACGTGACGCTGCTGGGCTTCATGGGCCTGGTGGTCATTGGCATGGTGTACTACTTCTACCGCAAAGGCTGGCTGAGCTAAATAAAAAAGTCGTTTTTAGGCTGTTTTACCAAAAATAGCCTAAAAACGACTTTCAGGAAAATTAAGCTGCGAAGGATTACTTCTGGGCTACCCAAGCAAATTGGCCCGATATGTAAAAATCCATAAACGCCTTGCACCAATAACCCTTGCTAGGTGTCTAGACCGCTCTAAATTACTAGCGAAAAGCCTCCATGCTGCCCACCGACCATTGCAGGTAATATTTGGCCTTGCCATATTTGGCTCTGAGCTCATAGAGTTTCATCTGGTGGCTCAAGAGATTCATCTCCCGGGTATTGATTAGAAACAAAGAGCTTTCACCATCATTGAAGCGCTGTTGCTCCCCTTGTTGCAACAGGCGGCTGTTGGCCACAATCTGCTCTTGCAGCTGAATCTGTTCTTCCAGCATCTGCCGTTCATTGTACGCGGCCTGTACCATGTTTAGACGCTCCCGGGTGCTCTGCTCCAACTCAAGCTGCACCGCGTTGAGCTTGAGTTTGGTCAGCTGCAGCTTGCCCCGCTCTTCCCGCAAGAAAAGCGGTACGCTAAAACTGGCTCCCAGCTTGTAGTTGTTTGTAAGGTACCTCTCTTCCAGCCACTGGTTACTGCCGGTACCATTGGTCCTTAAGACATTGTACTCCAGGTTGACCTTGGGCAATAACTTGTTTTGCGTGAAACGGCGGTCTATCTCCAGCTGTCTTAATTTTATCTGCAGTTTGGTCAGGTCTGGGTGCCGCTCTTGGGTCAAAGACCGCAAAGCGGCCAAATCTTCCGAAGCCATAGGTTCTGGGTCTGTACCTAGCAGTGATGGCCTTACTTGGTTGGGCAACTCCAGAGGAGAGTTGTTTTCTCCCCATAGAAAGTTAGAGACCAGTAGGGCTGCGTTCTGGCTCTCTAGTAGAGCCTGGCGCAAAAGCGCGCTTCGGTTCTGGACTTCAATCTGTGCTTCTACAGAGTCTATGGCTGCCAAGTCTCCCTGGCTTATTCGTTCTTTCACCGCCTGCAGTCGCACATTGGCTAATTGCTGTCCCTGTTCCAGCAACTGCCACCTATGGTAAGCATAGGCCCATTCCCAGTACGCTTTGGAAGCCTCTAGCAGCAGTTTGTTTATGTTTTTCACCTTGTCTGCCTCTGCTAGCTCTAAGCCTTGTTTGGCCTGTTGCAAAGTGGCCCTTCGTTCATCTATCAACAATCCCTGCCCCAGAGGCACAGAGATGCCCACATATTGTAGACCATCAGAAGGCGTGATGTTTTCATTGTTTACATTGGTGCCCCGGTTGCGCTCATAGCCTGCTTTAAGTTCTCCAATCCAAACGGGCACTTTCAACGCATTGTCCCATAAGGTGTAGTAGGTTTTACCACCCAACTCTTTCTGGTAGAACTTGGAAGCTACCACAGGGTCAAAGGCGCCTCTGGCCATGCGCAACTCCTGCCTGGCCTGCTCAGAGAGTTGGGCGGCCTGCTTGACTATCGGGTGATGCACCGCCATTTGAACCATTAAATCCTGAATGGTAAAAACAGAGATGGTGTCTTGCGCCCGGCTCTTATTACTCACCAGCAGCAAGGCACCGGCCAGGATTATGCAAAAAATGATGCCATACCTTTTCATTTCACTTCCTTGTCTGATGCCTTCCCTGTTCCTTCTTGCTGCTGCCCCCCTGGCTGACCTACATAATCTGGCGGAAAGGCATTTAACTGGCGCCATAGTTCATACCAGATAGACACATCCTGCAGCATTACCCAGCCATAGGCACCTGAGCCCACGCGCACTGGTTCTGGCCAAGGGCTCTCATCTGGGTCTGGCACCACCAGAATGCGGTATTTGCCTTGGCTGTCAATGTTGTCTATGACGGCTACGCGGCCCCCGAAGGTGCCAAACCCCATATTGGGCCAGCCAGAGAATACCAAAGCCGGCCATCCTTCAAATTGCAAACGCACAGGACGTCCCATTGCCAGCAAAGGCACATCCATGGGATTGACGTACAACTGCACGGCCAATTCTGGATTGGCCGGCATGATGCTGCAGACGGGTTCACCTTCTTTCAAGGTTTCGCCTAAACCAGACTTCAAAGCTCTTACCACGTACCCGTCCTGCGGGGCGGTTATCTGGTAGAAAGAACTCCTGATCTGGGTATTAGCGTACTCGTTTTTAATTTTGGAGATTTCGCCACGGCTGTCATTTACATAGGCCAGGGTGGCATTGAGGTCAGACTGAGCCTTGGAAATCTTGTCCTGATACTCAGACTCCAAAGAAGAGAGCTCCAGGCGGGCGTTCTGCTTTTCGTTTCTGCTGATGGTAACCTTGTTCTGCACGCTTTGCAGCTTGGCTCGCACTTCCTGAAACTTAAGTTTGCGGCTTTCCAATTCAGTCAATGATTTGAGCCCTTGCTGGTAGAGTTTTTCCTGACGGGCGTACTGGGCCTGGGCCACATCATACTCGGCGCGCAGGGCTACCAAATCTGCGCTGTCACTCTGCACTTTCAAGCCCGCCTGCGTTATTTTGTTGCGGGCTTTCTGCAAACTAAACTGCAGGCCTTCTTGCAGCGCCGCTATTTGCTTGTTCAACGCATCTGCTTTGGCCTGGGTGGCGGCCAGACTGCCTTCCTTGGCCTGTACCTGCTCTTCAAGGCGGTCTAGCAACTGGGGGTCAAAGTATTTCTCCTTCACCTCAGAGAGAACTACCAGCGTGTCACCTTTCTTTACTTTCTGCCCCTCCTGCACCTGCCACTTTTCAATGCGGCCGGCAATGGTGCTGTGCACGGTTTGGGGCCTGTCTTGCGCTTGCAGCGTAGTCACTGATCCGGTGGAACGTATGTTCTGGGTCCAGGGCAGCCACAAGGTTATGAACAGCAGCGTAAAAATACCCACGGTCCAGTAGGCCAATACTTTTGACAGCCTGGGTTTGCTTACCAGCTGGAAGGAATGGAATTGTTCCCACTCTTCGTACACGGGATGCTGTTTTGTCTGTTTAGCCATTACACAACTTGGTTAAATCCTTTGGCAACCGCTTCCTGGCCGGTCACTACCTGCGTCACCTTTCCTTTTTGAACCAATGCCACTCTAGTACATAGGCGCATGACCTCTTCATCATTAGTGATGACCACCACTGTCCAGGGCATTTCTGGGCTAAAGAGCTTGTGCGCGATTCGGGCCCGCAGCGGCTTGTTCACAAGGGGTAGAAAGTTATCTAACAACAAGAGCTTGGGTCTCCTGGCAATGCTGCGCGCCAGCGCCAACCGTTGCGACACTCCACTGGGAATTCCCGGAGAGTTACTACGAATCATGGTGTACAGGCCGTCTGGTTTGCTTTGCACGTAGTCAGACAGTTCAACCGTTTGCAAGGCCCATAACACGTCTTCCAGGGTTACATTGGGTTGGCCTAGCGTGATGTTCTCCAGAATAGACCCCTCAAACAAAAGCGCTGGAAGCAAAAAGAACCCAATCTGCTCATGCAAGGCCTCTGGCTGGTAATCCTTTAAAGACAGTTCATTATACGCTACCATACCCGCATAGTCAGAATGGATGCCCGCCAGAATTTGCAGCAAGGTAGACCGGCCGGCTTCTTCTGCCCCAGTCAAACAAAGCTTTTCGCCGGAGGCCACTGCCAGGTCTATGCCCTGCAGGGCAGGCGTTTGGGCGTTGGCATACCTGAACTCCAGGTTTTTAACTTCTACTGAAACCCCTTGGTAGGTAGATGGCATCTGGCGGGCAAGGCCATTGCTTTCTTCCATGGGCAGGTCTGTTACGGCGCCTAGTTTCTCTAAACTGGTCAAGACATCATACACCACGTCCAACTTCACCAGCAGCTTCTCTACTGCGGTAATAATGAGAATGATGATGATTTCTGAAGCAACAAACTGGCCTAGGTTGATCTCTTGGTTCAACAACAACCAACTGCCCATCAACAGTAAACTGGCGGTGATGACGGTTTTAAATCCAATGAAGCCCACATACTGGGCAATGAGCACCTTAAAGTGTGCGCCTCTGGCCTTTAGGTAGCCGCTGGTTAAATAGTCTGTCTTCTCAAGGGACAGCTTCTCCTGGGAGGCTGACTTGAAAATGGGAAGGCTTTGGGCCAGCTCTTCTAACCAATGCACCAATCTATACTTGTACTTTGACTCTTCCAAGCTGGTGCGCATGCCTTTGGGACTAGTGAATTTGATGATTAAGACCAGCATCACTACCAGCACCAAACCAAAGAAAATGAAGTACGGATGGTAAAACGAAAGAAGAATCACCCCGAACAGGATTTGGATGGCGGCCGCCGAAAAGTCTGTCAGCATTTTGGCCAGCCCCTTCTGTAAGGAAACCACATCAAAAAAGCGGTTCATCAGTTCAGGCAGGTTGTGCTTAGCCATCTGACTACTCTTTAACTTTGTTAGGTGCGTAGTGAACTGGAACGCCTTAGTGGCAAAGATGCGCTGCTGAATGTGCTCTACCAGGTAGAGCTGCATGACCTGCAAGCCCCCTACCACCAAAACCCCTATAATGATTAAGATGATGAGAATGGTAACAGAGGTAACCATCTGCCCGCTAGAGACAAACCCAATCAAGCTCTGGATGCCCAAAGGCAGAGACAGACTGACCAGGCCAGAGAAGATGGCATATAGGTAAATGTAGCCAATGACCTTTCGCTCTGTAGAGAGCAGGTCTACAAAGCGTTTGAACGGGGTGATCGTGCTGTTGTGCTGAACCGCCATGTTATCAAGATTTTACCACCAAAGGAACCGGTGCGGAGTCTATTGCAGAAAAAGCCAGGTGCCGTAAAAAATAGACCAGGCTTTTTTCCTCCTCCTTCTGCAGCCTCACTTCTGTGAGCGAAGGCAGATGCTGGGCAAAGAATATGTGTTTGCGGGTGGCTTCAAAGAGGGTACTGATCAATGCATGCGAGAAAGGATATGCTGGATTGATTTCCAGCACCACTTGGGCCATCTTGTGGCAGATGGCCTTGTAGTCCTGGAATAAGCCATCTTTGTTGTCAGAATCAACTTCTTTGGTCAAATAGGCTTTAGAAGCCTCTAGAATCACAACCCTGGATAAGGCGGTTACATCTAACGGAGGAGCCAATGCGTCCGGTGATTGCCCTTCAGCAAGAATCTCAATAAAAATCTCTAGTCGCTTTCTGGCGCTGGTAACGTTGTGGGTATGATAGTTCAACTTATAGTCCAGCCAATTCCAGTACCAAGACACCAGATACAGCAAGAGCTTATGCTTGTTTTCAAAATAACGATAAACGGAGGCTTCTGTTGAAGAAAGGCTTTGCGCAAGTTTTTTAAAGGTGAAATGCTCAAAGCCCAGCGCATCTATCAGCTTAATGCTCTCCCGTACCAAGCCTCTCCCCAATTCTGTTAGCTGCGGGTCTCTGATAAAAAGCTTGTCATTTAAGGTGACGTTAATAGTGGTACTCACGGTGTATCTGTTTAACGGGAAGGTGAAATAATTGAACATCTCACCTTTGATAGTATTACTATCATGCAAACAACAACCACTACCAATAATTGTTATGGATGAGTTATGTTTTTTTCTCCCAAAAGACAGACCATCCTCAACTTGACAGGGGCCTTCTGCTTTGAGTGAGACAAACGCTTGAGGCGAAGCACAAAAAAAGGCCGGATGGCGAGAGCGTTCTGCTCTCACCATCCGGCCTTTTCAATAAAAAGGAAGGATTACTTCTGGGCTACCAGGTTCACGTTCAAGGTGAACTCGTTGTCAATGGCTTTGTCGCCTAGGTTGTCAAAGAAGCTACCAGAACCATACTTGATGTCATAAGCTGTTCTGTCCACTTTGATGGCTGCTTTGGCTTTGATTTGGTTGCCGGCGTGCGTGATGGTGGCAGGGAACGAGATGGGTTTCTTAATGCCTTTGATGGTAAGGTCACCGTTGATTACGTATTGGCCGTTTTTACCGCCGGTTACCTTTGTGATGGCCAAGGTAGAAGTTGGGTATTTTTCAGTAGAGAAGAAATCATCGCTTCTCAAGTGGCCTACCAACTGCTGGTTGTATTTGGCGTCTGTGATGTCTGTGTTGGAGATAGAGGTCATGTCCATGGTGAACGTACCGCCCGTGATGGCTTTACCGTTGCTTACCAGTTTACCTTGAGAGATTTTGATGGCGCCTGAGTGCTCACCCGTTACCTTCTTCCCTACCCAAGTTACGTTAGACTGTCCGTTTACTACTTTGTAGTCAATGCCTTTGCCGGCAAACGAGAATGTTACAAAAGCCACTAAGGCTACTAATAAGGTGCTATTCAATTTCATGGTTATGGTGTTTTTTGTTTCGATGTTACAAATGTATAAACAAATGATGTATATACATATGTTCCATTGAAAAATATTTTTTAATCCTTTGCCAAGCCGGGCCTGGACAGGTAGAAAAAGGCATTTCTCCCGTTTTTGGGCTGTTTTCTGGAAATAAGCCCAAAAACGAAGGATGGGTTACCCTAAAGAAAAATATAAAGGATGAATGGCAGAAGGTGTCTGGCCACCTGTTTCAAGGATAGTTTAGGCTAGTCTCTGCCCTGCACAATAACCTTTTGGACGGTATTCCTAAAAGGCGCAAAGACCGTGTACTGGTTCTGCACTTCATTGTACCGCACCGTCACGGGCGCGCTGGCATTGATAGGTTCCTGGCCCAGAGGCTGGGCCTGCACGTCATATAGGTAAGCTTTGCGCGGCCCGGTCTCCGTGATCACGTACAGCTTGCGGTCTCCCCCGAAATGAAAATACTGAATCTCTTTTCTGGACGAGGTCACAAAGCGGCGATCCAGGAGCAGTTTCAATTCCTGACTGTACAGCGCCACCCGGCCCGGGTCTACCCTGGCAATGATAAAGGACTTGCCGCCTACCTCCGGCACCAGTTCAAAGGTGCTGTTTCTGTTGGTGCGCAGCAACTGCTGCCGGTCCGTCACCTCCCCCGTCAAGTCAAAGGTCACCACTTGGCCGTCTTGCGTAACGGTGGTGAAAGATGACCTCCTGAACGAGATGCCTGGTTTGGCATACACGCCAGAGCGCAGGTTCTTTTCTAAATTAAGCGGGAAGCCCGGATAGGTTTCGCCCTGCGGCGTGAAGGCGTACACAAACCCGTTTTCCAGAATGACCAGAATCACGTCCCGGCCGTTGACTCTGTGGTGCTGCGGCGGCGCGGCCAACCTGCCATCCAACCGCATGGGGCTCCAGCCGCTCTGCAGGTTGCCCTGCATGTCTACCATGAAAATATTGCCCAGGTGGTCGTCGGCGGCCAGCAGGTAGTTGTTGTTCTTGCTGTAGTCAAAGACCGTGAGGTGCCGCAGCCTGAGCGTGTCCCCCAGATTGAACGGGAAACTGTTCACGTCTTTACCGTTCTTGTCTATGCAGTAAATGCGGTTGGGTGTGGCGAAGAGGTATTTCAAGCGTTTGTCTTCGCCAAAGGCCAGTTGCTGCACCTGCCCCACCACCGGGCCGTCCAAGGAGTCTGCCCAGTTCTTCTTGCCGCTCTGGGCGCTCAGGCCCTGGAGCACAAAAGCCGAGTCCTGCACCACCACCTCGTCTGACTGGTCTACCGGATATTGCGTCAGGAAGGCCATCGTAAGCACCTGGCTCCTGAGGTTGAAGACGTCCTCCTGCCGGAAGCCCTCGCTGGCCAGCACCGCCTTCACCGATGACTCCTCCTGGTGCCGCATGAGCAGGCTGGTGTAGTACTGCTGTTCTCGGGCGCTGAACTGAAAGCTAAAGTGGTTAAATTTCTTGATGATGGAGCTGTGGCGTACCAGAGCCGTCTGCTTCTCTGGGTTCATGCCGCGCAGCAGCAGGTTCCAGGCGTTGGCGGTGTTGATGAACAGCCCCACGTTGTCTTCTTGCTGCATCTGTTCCAGCATGGGCGCCAGGGCCTCAGACTTGCTCCAGACCTTGCCGGCCTCTACCTCCTTTAACAAGGTGCGCATGGTCTGCACATCGTCTGTAAACAAGATATAGTCCTGCAAGGTGGTGTAATAGACCTGCTCAAACCCCCTGAACAACTCCCCGAACAACTGTTCTGGCAGTTCACGCGTGGTCAGAAGCCTAATCATGTTCTTGCCGTGACGCTCTTCGGTACCGTTGGTGCGGCCCGGCTGCAAGCGGTTCAACAGCGCTGATGTGTACGCGGGATTGCTGGCCTGGGCAAACAGGACTTTCTCCGTAGCGATCTTGGTGTTGTAAGACTCCAGGTAGCACAGCCCCAGCTCACCGGCGAAGGAGTTGGCCAGCGTGTCTGCGAAGGAAGGCCCGCCTTTGCCGGGAGTGCCGCGCAGGGTTCCCATCTTGTCCAGCCCCATGTGCAGGACCACCGCCGCGCTGTTGGGCAGAAAGTCCTTCATTTTAAAGGTTTTGGGCTTGTGCCCTTTGAGGCGGCTGTAGAGAGAACCGTCAATGGTTTCTGGCAGTGAGAAGCCGTTCATGAACAGGCGGTTGTTGTCTAGCTTGAGCTCCAACAGGCTGCTTCGGCAGAGGCTGGAAATGAGGTTCACGTCGCCCTGCAGGTCTTTGCGCAAGAAAACGCCCAGCATGTCTGGCACGTGCTGGTAGTTGATGAACACGTTGGCGTACACGTCTGGCTGGCTCAGGTAATTGGTGTTCTTGTAATCCTTGGCCGGCGACTCCAGCTTGCCTCTGTTGATCTTTCGGATGATTTCCTCAATCAAAACCGGACTGGGGCTGATGATGAGGTTATTGTGGTAAGAGAAATAAGAAAGTCCTTCTTTGTTGCGTTGGTGAATGATGTCTGTGATCTGGAAGCCCTGGTACTCGCGCAGCTCCTGGCGGTACTCTTTGTTGCGGGCCAGGTTCTCCACCAGGGTGCGTATGTAGCGGTGCTCCACCACGGTGTTCACGGGCACGTAGTAGATGAAGTCAAACTCCTCACGGCCCAGCACGTGCATAGACACCAGTACGTTCTTCTTGGTAAGGAAGCCTTTGAGTTTCTCACGCCCCGCCGCCATGGTGTCTAGCAAGACCAGCTGGTCCTCTAGCCTGAGCACGTACGGCATTCTGGAGACGGTAGCCCAAAGGTCTGTCTGCTGCAGGTGCTCAACAAACCGGGGAGCGTTGTTGGTCTCCACCACGAAGACGGCGTCATCGGGTACAACCGTCCAGAGATCCACTTTCTCGCGGGCCTCCTGCCATTTGGTAAATCCGTAAAACCCCAGCGCAACCAGCACCAACAAGCCACACAGCCAGTAAATCGTCTTTTTCGGCATCCGTACAGAGTTCAGAACCACAAAAATAACGGAAAAAGCTCCGCTTCAGCGTTTAGGCCCCGGCAATTTGCAGGATGTGGGTTTCTGGCGCTTCGGGTGCGGTTTTCTTTTTAACTTGCCGTTGGTCCATGTGCAAAAGGAGAAGGTGCTGATGTGCTTTTTCTTGATTTGAAATTTTGGAGATGTGAAAATGAGGAGGTAATAGATAATTTTCTGTTTTTGGCCTGTTTTCTGGAAAATACGCCAAAAACAGATCTTGCAAGAAGTACCTACTTTTACTCCATTCTTTCTTATTGGCTTTTATAGAAAAACAGATAGTATGCGCGTAGTGATACAACGAGTGAGCCAGGCATCAGTGGTGATAGACGGCCAAGTAAACGGACAGATTGAACAAGGCCTGTTGGTACTGGCCGGATTCACGCCCACAGACACTCAGGAAGATTTACAGTGGACGGCCAAGAAGATTGCCCAGCTGCGCATCTTCTCAGATGACCAGGACAAGATGAACCTGAGCGTGCAGGACGTAAACGGCGGCATTCTGCTCATCAGTCAGTTTACGCTCTATGCCAACACCAAGAAGGGCAACCGTCCTTCTTACATTGACGCCGCCCCGCCCGCCGTGGCCATTCCTTTGTATGAGCAGTTCCACCAAATACTAGAGACAGAACTAGGCAAACCCGTTCCTACAGGAATTTTTGGGGCAGATATGAAAGTGAGCCTGCTCAATGATGGGCCCGTCACCATCACCATTGATTCTCAGAATAGGGTTTAATTGTTGGTTGTCGATTGATGATTGTTGATAGGCATGTTCTCGTTTTTAGGCTGTTTCTTAGGAAACAGCCTAAAAACAAAGTCTGCTTACCTCCACCCATTTCTTCATCGCCAAATTTTCAAATTAATCATTAGCACATCAGCACATTACTTTATTAGCACATTACAACCATGACCTTAGACGAAGCACAACAGACCGTAGACACCTGGATCAAGGACGTGGGCGTGCGGTATTTCTCTGAACTGACCAACCTGGCCATCCTCACTGAAGAAGTAGGCGAAGTTGCCCGCATCATAGCCCGCCGCTACGGTGACCAGAGCTTTAAGAAAAGTGACGAGGACGTGAACCTGGGGGAAGAGCTGGCAGATGTGCTGTTCGTGCTCATTGCGCTGGCCAACCAAACCGGCGTGAACCTCACCGAAGAGTTTGAAAAAGGCCTAGCCAAACGCACCAAACGAGACAAAGACCGTCACCAGAATAACCCAAAATTGAAAGACTAAGCCAAATCGTTTTTAGCCTGTTTTCTTAGAAATGGCCCAAAAACGGAAGAGGCAGTTACCCAACAGTAACTGCCTCTTCCGTTTTTAAATAATGATACTCAACTTATTCAGCTTAATGCAATACTCCCGCACTTACTATCTTGCTTTGGTTGAATTAGTATTTCCAATATAAGGGGAAACTATCTTTTTCCTTCTTTGTATCGGAAACCCAATTTGTAAGCAGTCTTAGCTGTATTTAATACTTTATAAGAAAGTCTGTAGTAAATAACTTCTGTACATAAGACATCTTCTTTTAACCCATACAGCAAAATCAAAGAATCTTTGCGGTAAGCTAGGTCTCCGAACATACTCGCACAACCATCCCATGGAAAATCTACTGTTATGTACAGAGTGTCACCATTCTGCTTTTCAATTATTTCTTTTTTAAACTTCCTTCTTCCAGATGTATAATCCTCAAACTCTTTTTCAGTTAAATCTCTAAAATGCTCTTGGTCAAAATAAATCAGATTTTTATGATGTTCTACCTTAGACTTACAAGAAGGAAATATTGCAGAAAGCAGAATCATTAAAAACAGCCAAGATTCTTTCTTCACTATCATCCTCTAACGACTACTGGGCAACTACTAGAAACTCGCCTTCCAGCACCGGCACAACGTTGTACACATCATGCTGTAGGCAGAACTCAATATCTGGCAGAATGTGTAGACGCTCTAAGCGTTGCACGTGGCTTGACTTGGACAGGTAACCCATTAAATCTCCCTTGGCTACTTGGTACATGGAATGAGCGGCCAGCGTAGCATCGTGGTTCAAAGAGAAGTCGCCTTCCAGGCGTTCGGCTAAGGCTCCAGCGAACAAGGTATCTTCTAGATTAAACAAGCCTTTCCAGCCGGCGCACACCACAACCACGTCTTTATTGGCTTTACGCAGGTAATCAGCGACGGCACCCAGATTAAGGAAGGCGCCCACCAGCACGGCGTCTGCGGTGCGGGAGCGGTTGATGGCTTGGGTGCCGTTGGTGGTGGTGATAGCCAGGAAGCGTCCTTTCACGCTGTCTTCGCGGTAATGGAACGGCGAGTTTCCCAAGTCAAACCCTTCGGCCTTGACGCCGTCCCGCTCTGCCGCCACCAGGTAATTTTTCTCTTTGTAGGCCAGGCATTCGTGCAATTCACTTACCGGGGCAATGTGCGTGACGCCATGCGCCAAGGCAGTGACCATGCTAGAAGTAGCGCGCAACACATCAACGGCCACGGCAATCTTTCCTTTTAAATCATACAGGGGCAACAGCTCGGGGCTGAAGCAAACGTCTATAGAAGGCATTTTTTTTGAGTCTTGAGTCGCGAGTTATGAGTCTCGAGTCATGTTAAAAAAGTTTGGCGTTTTTGGCCTGATTTCTAGAAATCAGGCCAAAAACGCCAATTAGATTTTCTGTGTCTTGAATCACCAAAACATCCTGACTCAGGACTCTGGACTCAAGACTCAGAACTATACGGTTGGTTTGTAGAACGGCAGTTTCACTACTTGGGCTTTCAACTGCTTGTTGCGGACTTTGATGAAGATGTCTGTGCCCGGGGCAGTGAACTCGGTCTGCAGGTAGCCCAAGCCCACGCCTTTGCCCAAAGACGGCGACATGGTGCCAGAGGTTACTTCGCCAATGGTAGCGCCTTCTGCGTTTACAATCTCATAATGGCTGCGCGGAATGCCCTGCTCCATCATCTCAAAGCCAATCAGTTTGCGGCTCACGCCTTG